>CAMUZW010000052.1 GCA_947165305.1 uncultured Bacteroidales bacterium | reverse complement strand
CGGTAGGCCATCGGGTTGTACCAGTAGATGGGGGCGATGCCCTTTCTGAGGGCCTTCATCGTATAATAGTAGGCGTGTGCGCCGCGGCCTTCTTCGTTGCGGTTGCCGTTGGCGTCCTTCTTGTGGAAGGCGCCGTATTCGCCCAGTATGCAGGGCCAGCCTTTGTCGAGGATGTAGTTCTGCACCCGACCGAACATCTCGTCGATTTCCGGCTTGTCCGACTCATAGAACTCCATCCGGCTCCGGTCACCGACCTCGCGGGCGGTGACGAATTCATTCGGACGGTAGGAATGGATCTGGACGATCAGATGCCCTTCTACGATATCCTGCGGCAGGACAAACCCGTTTAGCCCGTCTGCATGCTCGCTGGCGGTGTAGGTGCTTACGACAAGGTTGCGGATGGAATTGTTGCCGCCCGTGGCACGCACGGCATTCACAAAATCCTGATTCAGGGCGTTGGCCGCTTTGAAACCGTCCGGCCCCCTCGGCGCCCACCAACTCTTATATTCGTCGCAGATTTCGTTATAGCCCTCAAAAAGCAGGTGATAGTCGTAGTCCTTGAAAAAGGTAGCGATCTGTGTCCAGATATTTTTGAGCTGGAGACTGACTGTGTTGTATTTGGACCAGTCGGCGCTGAGCCAGCAGTAATCGTACGTTCCGGCATCATGATGGATGTTGATGACAACATACATTCCGGCATTGCGGGCCAGGTCCACCACAGATCGGATATGGTTAAGCCAGACTTCATCAATGATTCCCTCTCCACTCACAGGTGGCCCCATATGGTTGAACCAGGTAATAGGGATGCGGATAGAGTGGAAGCCGGCCTCATAGAGTGCATCCATCGTTTTCTGGGTGATGCGGTCCTTGGCGCCGTTGGTCTCGTAGGTTACGGGATCGTTGCGGTCGAGTATATGCATCCCGTTGGCATCCGCCCGGTCCGCGATGGCTTCCGTCGTGGGCGATACGCTATCAAGACCACCGACGTTGATGCCCATTCCCATATTCTTGACGGTCTGGCTGGCGAATTCTTCATTGGTCCATTCATTGAGGTCGATGGTGTTCAGTTCGCTGACCTTCCCGCTCCCGCAGTCGGCAGGAACGATGATTGAGCGGGACGCCGTGGTCCCGTCCGTCGACGTAAAGGTGAAAGAGAGCGTGCGGCCCTTGGAAATATGGCAACAGGCGAATAAAATCTCGCCGGGAAGCGGATTTCCGCCTTTTTCGATGTTGATGGAATAAGTCTCGCACCCTTCAGCAATAATCTTCTGATTGGTATGCATTGTGAATGCGCCGGCAAGGCCGGGAAGTGAGTGCTCTTCCTGCTCGATCTCAATCTTCTTGATCTCTTTGCCGGAAACGTAATGAAAGCGAATGAGGGCGTTGACCAGGGAGAATGTGGGCGCGGCGGCGATTTCCCGTTTGGCGGTGGAGATGGTGCCGTCGTTGGAGATGAACCAGCAGAAGCGCCATCCGGTGCCGTCCTGCCGCTGGGCGATGGAGGGGCCGGTAATCTGGTAATAGGCGCCGTCCGGCTCCTGCCGGTAGGACTGTGTCGAAACCGTCAGGTTGCACGGCGGAAAGATGACGTAGAGAGGGTGATCTCCACCCGGAAGTTTGCCGTCCAGTTTCGGGACGTACCCGGTGAAAGTGGCGGTGGCGCCGGCGGATTCGGCAGAGAAACGGTTGGAGGAGAAGTTCACGACATTGCCGGAGGACAGGAGTCCGGCTGTCGTCGGTGCCTTGTATGCGAACATGGAAAGTTTATCGCCGGCAGACCAGGAACGGATCTCGGGAGTGCCATTGACCGTGACGGAGGGCGCTTTCAGGGAGAAACTAACCTTCTGGCCTTTTCCATCTTCTTCTCCGCTCCCGCCTTCCTTCTGGCAGGCAACAACAAGAAGGGCAAGCAAAGGAAGTATTCTGGCTATTCTGTTCATAACAAAGCTATTTCTATCTTTTGCACCGTTCGTTGCGAAGGATGTCCTCTGCAAAAATAAATAAAAAACAAATCGGTTTGCACTGGTCTGAAATTTTTTCTAATTTTGCATATCGGATTATGCAGCGTGACCCCAAATACAAAGCGGTAGTACGGTTCGTGGAGGACCGTATTCGGAGCGGAGAACTCGGAATCGGCGACCGGATCCCCTCGGTGAATGCCTTCCGCATCCGCTTCAAGCTTTCGCGCAGCTCCATCTTCCTCGCGATGGATGAACTCAAGTCCCGTGGAATTATCGAGGCGGAGCCTGCCGTAGGGTATTATGTCCGGAGCGCCCAGATTGAAGTCCGGGAGAAGATTCTCCTGCTGTTTAACGAGTTTAATGCGTTCAAGGAAGAACTCTATCTGTCTTTCCTGGATGCCATCGGCAGTGACGCTTCGGTGGATATTATGTTCCATCATTACGACCGCAGGGTTTTCGAGACGCTGCTTCGGGAGGCGGAAGGCCGGTATACATCCTATGTCCTGATGCCCGGCAAATTCCGTGGCCTGGCTCCTATGCTGGACCGGCTTCGGGGGCGGGTACTCCTGCTGGATCATTATCAGGATGATCTGCGTGGTCGTTATCCGGCTGTCGGTCAGGACTTTGACCGTGACACCTACGATGCGCTGGTCAAAGGTCTCCCGCAGATCCGCAAATACGATACGCTCATTCTTGTCCAGCACGAAGCCAAAGAGCCGGAAGAACGCTACGACGGCATCCGGCGCTTCGCCGACGAATTCGGCTTCAATTCCCTGCTGGTGCCTTCGGTCAACGAGGAGGAACTCCGCCGCGGCGTGGTCTATCTGACGGCCGACGACCGCGAACTTGTGAACCTGATCAAGATGGCCGACCGGAAGCATATGAAGATCGGTCAGGACTTCGGCATCCTTTCCTATAATGATACACCTTTGAAGGAGGTGCTATGCGGGGGCATCGCAACCCTGTCGACGGACTTCCGCCAGATGGGCCGCACGATGGCTTCGCTGATTTTGGATACGGCGCCTTCCGTCACGATCCCGACCCTTCGCAACCCCTGGCTCTTCCTGCCGCGGAAGTCGCTGTAAGATAATATGCATCGAGTCGCCTATTCCCTGCTAATGCTTGCCACCATCATCTTCGTTTCCTCCTGCCATGAGAAGAAGGAGACGGCTACGGATTCAGTGCAATATGAGTTTACCGTAACGATGTCAACTGTCTCCGGACACAGCGCAGCATGGAAGGCGGGAGACATCGTTTATTTCAGCGACAATGCGGCCACCCGCCCGGGGTACCAGTTCACGGTGGCCGACAAAGATATTTCTTCTGCAGGAAAGGTGCTTTCGGCTGTTTATAAAAAGGCTTCACCGGATGCCGCCATGGTTTATGCCGTCCGGGGCGAAAAGGGCCGTGTCCGAATGAAAGTCACGGAGGATATCCCCGTGAAGTACGATGGCCTGCTGGCTACTGCGGCCCTGCCTGTAGGCATCGCTACTCCGAAGTCAGGGAAGATCACCCTTTCTCCCTCCCTGCCGGTGGCCGCTTTTTCCCTCAAGAACAGCAATGTGTCATTTGTGCGCATTAAATCCGGCAGGATGAGTTTTCCGGAAAAAGTCCGCTACGATTTTGGCGGAACCGGGCTCAGCGTCCTCAGCACGACCGGCTCCATCCTCATTCCCGTGTCGGGCAGGGGGCCATTCTTCTTTCCGGTCGTTCCCGGGTTTGGAGATACTGCCCTCAGCATTGATTTTATAGACGGGGACGATAACGTTTTGCGGACCGTTGTCATCGAATCCGGCAACGTGACGGCCGTGGCAGGGGCCGTAATTGATCTGGGCGTATTGGACAAGGACGCCGTCGGGGATGACGATCCCGCATTTGGCGAGTTGGAACGGGCAAACGTGGCGGCGAGGAATATGGGTGTCGGGCTCAATTTCGGCGCAGGGTTTGAGGCTACCTGGGAGTCGCTTCTTCAGAATCCCAGAAGGGATAACCCCGCGTATTACGAGACTGTTGCCGGGAAGAATGGCGAATTTACACCCCGGACGTTCCAGGCCACGGCGGAAGCCGGGTGCAAATGCGTCCGTATTCCGGCCACATGGCATCATCACATGGACGACTACCGGACGACTACCATCGACAAAGTCTGGATCGACCGTATCGAGGAAGTGGTGCGCTATGCCGTCGATGCCGGCTTGTATGTCATTATCAATATGCACCACGATGCCGGTTCGCGGGTGGGGCGCTGGTGTATTGCAGACGAGGATCATTATGAGACGACCTGCAGCGGCCTGAAGAATATCTGGACCCAGATTGCAACCCGTTTCAAGGACTATGACGAACACGTGCTGTTTGAGGCTTTCAATGAAATTCTGGATGACAAAAACAGCTGGCATTATCCCAAAGATGAAGGATCCTACGATATCGTCAATCAGTATTATCAGGTGTTCGTGAATACGGTGCGTGCCACGGGCGGCAATAACGTGAGCCGCAATCTGGTTCTCAATACCTATGGCGCCAGTGTCCGTGAACCGGCTATCAAGCATTTTAAGATGCCCGACGACGTGCTTCCGGGACATTTGATGGTAGAATTCCACTCCTACGTTCCCGTCGCATTCTGCCTCGAGAGTGCAAGTGATCCCCGTGATAACCTGATTGCGGAGGATGAGGCCGCGATCAGGGAGATCTTTGTTTATGCAAAAAAATATCTGGTGGACATAGGATATCCCTGCATTCTGGGTGAATATGGCTCATTTCCGAAGGAGGGCCGCAGCCAGGAGGACCGAGTACGCTATACCTATTTTATTACGAAACTTTGCCTGGAAAATAAAGTAGTCCCCATCATCTGGTACAGCCCGATGAGCGCTGTCACCCGCGACAAGGGCACCTGGACCGATCCCGAAATCCGGGATGCGATGATCAGAGCCTATAATGAGTATATTTCAGCAGACAAATAACGGAATCAAATGAAGTATTTTTAGATCCGTTTTCTATGAAATTGCTTTATCCGGACAGAACCGATTCTTCAAAAAAAACATATCACATCAGTACAATGAACCGATTAATCATTTCCATTCTTTCACTCCTGTCACTCGCCATTGGCGCCCGGGCGCAGGAAAATCCGATCGCGACCATATCCCACGACCCGGGCTGGTGCACGATCATTCACCGCTGGGGATTCATCGGCGATTCGCTTTGTAGCGGGGAACACGAATATGCCCGTGCCGACGGCAGCAAGGTCTGGCACGATATCTACGATTATTCCTGGGGCCAGCGGATGGTCGCCGCCATCGGAGGGGCGGTCGGGTACAATTTCTCCCAGGGCGGCGAGACGGCAAAGGGCTGGATCCGCAACTTCTGGGATTCTCCGATGAACCGTAATGCCGACATCAGTGCGAAGGCACATCCGTGCCAGGCCTATATTGTGGCGCTGGGGTGCAATGATAAGCGGAGTTTCGCTCCCGGCGATGCTTCGAAGGATATCAACCTGGAAGATTATACCAAGAACGCCGACACCTTCGCCGGGTATTACGGCGGCATCATTCAGCGCGTCAAGACGCTCCAGCCCGATGCCCGTTTCTTCGTAGTGACTTTGCCCAACCTGTATGGCAGCAAGGAGATTAGCGCCCAGATACGTGCGATGGCCGGCATTTTCGAAAAGGTGTATGTGATCGACCTGGAAAAATACGCGCCGGATTTCACTACGGAGGAATTCCGCTCGCGCTATATGCTGATGGGCCACCTCAATGCGGCCGGCTACCAGTACATCGCCTGGATGTTTATGACCTACATCAACTGGATCATCGAGCAGAACCTCCCGTCTTTCTCAGACATCGGCCTGGTGGAATAGGGGGAATGCCGTATTAAGTAAATGACGGGAAGGCCTTAAAAAGGGTCAGCAAAGCAATCAGTTCATCTTTCAGTCCGTGACGTACGAAAGTCTTCGTTTCACCCTCGGTCAGTTCGCCCAGACCGCTGATTAAGTTCTTCTCAGAAATCCTCCGGACACAGTCAATACACTTGTCCAGATACGCTTCGACGGGCATCCCCATACGTGACTCGACGATGGCTTTATTGAGCGGGGTCCTTTCCTTCAGGAAAAACCAGCAGTCGAAAACGTCCCTGCTTGTTATCTCGGTCCTGTCAAGAAGAGCACAAAGCTTGTGGGCGAACATATCCTCTTTTACCATGACACGCATCTGCAAACCGAGATAGTTCATAATCTCATAGTGGTTTTCAAACTGGCGATTGGAGATTTCAATCTTGAGTTTCCTTTCACCGATCCCGTAGTCAAGTACAATAATAATCCCATGTTGCTTGATGGCCTCATCATGAATCTTCCCGTAATTCTGGACAATCTTCTTGACACGGTTATAAACTTCTTCTTCCTTCGGGACATCCAGCAAGTTGAAGTCCAGGTCTGTTGAAAAGCGCGGCAGATTGTAAAAGAACATCGTGGCAGTACCTCCTTTGAAGGCCAGAACGGAGG
The DNA here is from genome assembly GCA_947165305.1 of uncultured Bacteroidales bacterium. GTDB lineage: Bacteria > Bacteroidota > Bacteroidia > Bacteroidales > UBA932 > Cryptobacteroides. The sequence goes on along the minus strand of CAMUZW010000052.1, from coordinate 8,956 downwards.
AAAGCAGCGCATCGGAAAAAATATCCTTCAGCAGTTGCAGCATGAAGAATTTATGCTTGTTCGTATCCATCAGCCAAATATTTTTGAAACCCGCTGCCAGAGCGTTTTGCTATTGTAAATAGGGAGTAGAGAAAGAACCTTCTTTTTGTCCAGGGAGGAGGGATTGTCGAAATAGTAGTTACTGTCCAGGTAAAGCGTATCCAGAAAGGCCCTTTCCGGGGAAGCGATATTGACGTTGCCTTCACGGGAAATCCCCAAGGTGTCAACAAGGATTTCACCTTTGATTTTCCGGTATCGATACACTTTTCCGTCAATCTCGATGCTTCGGCTCAGGTTCCCGACAGAGGTGATCTCATCACTATACTGGAAAATGATTCCGGCCCGTTGGAGTACATATTCAAGAGAAATATATGACGGAGTATACAGCAGACAGGCAAGTTCCTTCTCGTCATAACCGGGCTTTGCATAAATTCCTTTTCGCGGGTTAAGGATCTCACCCTTCCTGACATATCCGATCATCCGGTTCTTTACCGTATTTCTGTCCAACCCCTGCCCATGGGCCAGGGCTATTCCTTGCATCGTGAAAACACTTGCCTTATCCTTGTAAAGATCCAGAAGAAGTTGATTTTGTAAACCCATAATAGTGCTGCATATTACTTTTGGTTCACAAAAATAAAAAGAAAAAATGGAAACTGCAAGAGATGTTACTGTAGCGGCATGTATTCTACTCCTCGAGATCGTCCCACCCGTCGGTGCGGAAGGGGAGGAGGGGAATGCCGTCGCCGTTCCACAGGGTGCCTTCGCTCCAGTTGCGGAAGCAGTAGCGCACGGCGACCGGAGCGGGGACGGCCTCGGACGATACCGTCACGGTGTTTTTATAGGCGACGGCCGTGGCCGGATGGAAGACGCGGTCCTCACCGGCAATCTCGAAGCCGCCGACGGGCACTTTTGCGGGGATGAGTCCCGTGTCCTTCACCTTGACGGTGATGATGGCCTCGGCGTCCTTGAATTCCACACTCTTGTATGTGGGAGCCGTCGGCGTAATCCCCTTCAGGCCGTAATCATTGACCAGGGCCAGGTAGGCGAGGCGGTTGCCGACTTCCAGCTTCTTCGGCGGATGGATGAAGGTGCGGTTGCCCAGATCGACCGTCGCGACCATTCCGCTCCGCGGAATCAGCGCGAGCGTCTTCTGCTGGGCCTCGTTGAAATAACCCACGGTGAAGGCCCTGGGGTTATCGTAAGCATAGGGGGCGATCTGCACGAAATAGAAAGGTGCGTTCAGGTTCTGGAACCGCTCCCGCATCATCCTGACGTAGGCGGTCTGGAGGCGGATATACTGCTCCGGCCGGGTGCGGTTGGTCTCTCCCTGATACCAGAGGATTCCCTTGAAGGTGAAGGGGATGACAGGGGCGACCATGCCGTTGTAGAGGATGCAGGGCGCGGTATGGTTCTTTTTGTCGATCTCGTCCTTGTCGAGGAACGAAAGGTTGAATTCTCCGGGGAAGTTTTTCTCCAGAATCTCCCGGGGCATCCAGGCTTCGATGCTGGATCCGCCCCACTCGTCGACGATGAGGCCGACGGGGACTTCCAGGATTTCCTGCAGTTTGCAGGCGAAGAAGTAGGCCGTCGCGCTGGCTCGGGCAACCATTTCGGGCGTATTCTCCTGCCAGGAACCCTCCGGCTGTGACAGCGGTTTGAGGGAATTCCGGTAGGGGATGTGAAGGAGGCGGATGGGGACCGAAGGCTTCGCCCGCAGGATATAATCCGTGGAATGCTCGATAGGCTGGCCGGGCCAGCCGCGCATGGGCATCTGCATGTTGGACTGTCCGCCGCAGTACCACACCTCGCCGATGAGGACGTTGTGGAGAATGGTCTTTTCGCCGTCAGAGAAGGTGACTTCGTAGGGTCCGCCGGCCTCGGGCGTCGGGATGCGGGCGAACCACTTCCCGTCGGCGCCGGGCGTCACGACGGTTTTCTGTTTGGACCAGGTGGTCGAAATGGTGACCTTCTTGCCCGTGGCGGTGCCCCATACGGCGACATTTTCCTTCTGCTGGAGGACCATATGGTCGCTGAAGATGGAGGGCAGTTCAACTTTTGCCTGAAGGGATGCCGCGGTCAGAAGCCCTGCGGCCAGGATCACGAGTCTTTTCATATGTTAATCAGTGTACCCCTTGATTGTAATGGTGTATTGGCCGCTCACTTCCTGCCAGGGGTTTTCTAACGTGAAAGTGACGGGGATGTCGATCTTGCCGCTGAACATTACCTCGGACGAGTAGTCGAAACAGAAATTCGGCATGCCGTTAATATTCTTTATGGATACCATACGCTTTAGATCTGCCGGGAAGTCATCGCCAAACTCAAGAGCGGCAGTGATCTTGTATGCATCAAAAGATTTGCGCCCGGAGATGAAGCCGTTGGTGCCCGATGACGCATTGTCGGAAGCGTTCGCGTTGCCGACCACCCATTCACCATCCTTGATGACAGGATAAGACACACCGTTCGGGCGGTTGTCCATGAGCCCCTTGACCATGGGAACCCGGTAGATCTTATTCTCATCCAGAATAATTTCGACATCAGACGCTTCCGGCTTCTTGAAGGGCTTCCATGCGACCAGGGCGAATTTGCTATAATCCAGCACGATGTCCTTGTGACCTTCCGCCGGCTTCGGGCGGTCAAAGCGCGTCGGAATCTCAAAGTCGGCATTTCCCGAGCGGACCGTCAGCACCCCGCGGAGCGGAATATAGTTTTTCTCGTTGGTCCTGTAGTAGAACACGCAGTTATCCACCCAGAGATCCTTGTAGACCTTATACGTAGAGGTAATGTCAGCGGCCGGGAGGGGCTGATCGCCCAGCATCTTATCGGCGTATTCGAAGCGGACGGAAATGCCCGCGGCCTCTATTGCGGCTTCGTTCATGATCTGATCCTTCCCGTCCACGACATTGAAAGCCAGCTCGGCCAGATTGATATAGCTGGCATCGTAATCCGCCAGGGCGTAACGGTTGGAAATGCGGTCGTGCTGCGAGCCGCCGACGGTTGTGAAATAGCCCGGGTTTACTTGTGTCCACCACTCGATGGCCCCGTCATTGTCCTCGAAGTCGAGTTTTGTGGTGATGGTGTTCTCTTTCGATGGATTAAACGTATAGTTTTTGAGATGCATGAAATCATAATCGGGATAGGTGACCGACAGGGGCAGGAAGATCCTTACCTCCTGTCCGCAGTAGGTGGCGACATGCCTTGCGAGCATGCTGCCGTTCCCCAGCGCTTCTTTGAGTTTGGAAGAAGGCGTGATTTTGGCCGAAGCGTAACCGTCGCCGAAGCTGATCAGGGCGGAGTCTCCCGGCTTGGGGCTGGCTTTCAGCTGCCCTTCCTTCGCGACAAAGGCATCCACGCCGGAGAAATCCGGATGTTTGCGGTCGGCATTGATAATCCCGGCCGAGATGAATTGTTTGTAAAGCGCCTCGGAGAAATTATATTCCGGGACGGTATATGTGTCCGTGGCCTGGTTGTATGCATCTCCGCCGCCGAGCGTGAGGGCGAACTCGGGCATTTCCATGATAATGATGTCCCGGTTGCGGTCTACGGTGGCAATGACGCCCTTCAGCTCTTTTGATCCCCACTTGAGCGTGAAAGAATAATTCCTGTCCCATTTGAAGCCCCTGACGGTGCAGCTGACGGCCGCGTCGCCGGGGTTTTCGATACTGATGAAAACGCCGTCCGGATCCTCAGTCGCCTGGGTCAGGCGGTTATATACCGACGTGACCGTGAGCGAGACGGTCTCAAGGATACTCAGTGCGGGAAGCTCAGTTTTGGATTTGAATGTAAGCGGCATCCCGTTGCGCTCATATTGTGCGGGAGCCGTACCAAAGGCCAGTGCGTGGTCTGTTTCTGCATCCTCTGCATACGACCACGTAACGATGGCGGCCACATCATTCACCTTCAGGAGGTCTGACATCTTGACAGGCCCGCTCTGCGTGTCGTCGGGATGATCCTTCTTGCAGCCCGAAACGCCCATGGACAAAGCGGCAAGGACAGCTATCGCCGCAAAACAGTTCCACAATGCTCTTTTCATAGTATTCGATCTTTACAAAAAGCGTTAATAGCGATTCTTAACGACACCTGCCCGGACGAACCTTGAAGATCCCGTCCTGCCCCTGGATGTAGAAGGCTCCTTTATAGTAGGAGATGTCCTCGAATTCGCCCGTGGTGCATCGGGAAAGGTCTACTTCGCGCATGCTGTGTCTCCTCAGATCCCAGATATACAGGATGGAAGGAGCTTCTGCCTTGCCGAGGCCCGTAGGCATATACAGCAGGCCTTTTCGGATGAACAGGCCCTGGCCGACAGGGTTGAATCGGAAGCCGCTCACATCCTCTATCAGATAGTTTTCCAGGGCATCTTCGCTCCTCAGGACCACGAAAGGACCGTCAGAGAGGGCCGGGAGCCGGAATTTGATGATGCGGTGGCGGTTCAAGGGGTCGGTGTTGTTGACGGTGTTGCCATATCCGTACAGCATCTTGTGCTCCCGGTCGATCACCCATTGCAGGGCGTAGCCGAAATCTTTGTTTACATCGTCATAGAAGATGGTCTGTACAAGGGACGACCCGGAAAAATCCGGGGCTATGCGCTCCACATACAGCACATCCTTCCGGCCGTCAACGGGTTTCTTGTGGCACTGACTCACGTATAGGACCGGCAGCGGATCCTCTTTCGCGGCTTTTTCCACCCCGAAACTGGCCACGTTGGCGTGGTTGTTTTTGTGGAATGACGCGAGGTGGAACTGGCCTGCCGGCCCGAAACTGTCGCCGGAGAGCCGATACACGGTGGCGATGCCCTGATTCTGGCAGCTGACCATGTAATCCCCGTATATGTCCATGCCCTGATAGGCAAAGCCGCGCTGACCGCTGTTCTCTCCCTGAAGCGGCCCGAGGTATGCCACTTCCGTTTTTTTGTCGTTGCAGAAGGCAAATGCCATCACCACGGCTGCAATCATGAAAATTTGTCTTGTCATCACGATTCTCAATTTCGATCGTGTAAATTTACGATTTTTCCGGGGAATCGCAAGGGTTTTCCCTTCGGACATATTTGCATTCTTCCTTGGGAATGCTTATTTTTGCTCATGTGAAACGGAGGACGTTTATCATATTTTTTATCCTGCTGGGAGTCCTGCCGGATTTTTATATCCTGTCCTGCGTCCTGCAGAATGCGTGCTGGGCCTGGCGGCTGCTCTCCGGCCTGCCCACGTTTATCATCGGCATCTGCCTCCTGCTGATCGGCTTCGGCATCCGCTATACCGTGGCGGTCCGGACGACGTCTTACCTGACTTTCCTGCTGCAGATTCCCAAGGCGCTGTTCGCCCTGGTCCATCTGGCCGTGCATGGCTCCATGGCCCCTGACAAGGCGCTCCTGGCGGCGCTTGTCCCGGCCCTGGCCGTAGCAGCCCTGTTCTGGATATTGTTCTTCTTCGTCGCCCGGCACCTGAAGGTCCGGACGCAGGAGATTGCATGCAAGGGCCTTCCGCCGGCTTTTGACGGCCTCCGGATCTGCCAGCTTTCGGACTTCCACCTCGGTTCTTTTGCCCGGAACCACCGGTATATCCGGCGTATTGTGGCCGCGGCGAATGCACAGGCGCCGGACGTGATCTTCTTCACCGGCGACCTTGTGAATTTCGAGTCATCCAACGCGCTTCCGTATCTGGAAGATCTCTCCGCCCTGAAGGCTCCGATGGGCATTTTCTCCATCCGGGGCAACCACGACTATATGCATCACGGACCATTCCGCGGGGAGGAGCGCGAAACCGACATGGCCCGGCTCGACGGAATCGAAGCCGGCCTGGGCTGGCAGCTGCTGGTTGACGATTACCGGATTCTCTCCAAGGGAGGCGATCAAGTGGCCGTCATCGGGGTAGAAAACACGGCGGCCAACCCGATCTTCAAAGGCGAGGGCGGCGACCTCCGGAAGGCGCTGGAAGGCATCCCGGAGGGAATGTTCAAAATCCTGCTGACCCATGATCCGTCCCACTGGCGGAGCGAAATCGTCCCGCGGGGCGACATTCAGCTGACGCTGTCGGGGCATACGCACGGCCTCAGGTACAAGCTGGCCGGGCCGAGACCTTCGCACTGGAAACTTCCGGAGTCTGCCGGCGTGTACCGCGAAGGAGGACAGATCCTGCACGTCAGCCCCGGGCTCGGCAGCTCCTTCTCCTTCCGCCTCGGCGGATTCCCCTGTATCGATCTGATTGTACTAAAAACTGAATCATATGAGTAACTGGATGATTATCACCAATCCCGGGGCCGCTTCGGCTACCGCCGGGAGTGCCTGGCAGCAGGCGCTGGACGTTTTTGCCCAAGAGGGCCTCAGCTACGAGACGCTGATGACACAGCATGCGGGACATGCCATCGATCTGGCGATGGAAGCTGCTGAGAAAGGCTGCCGGAAGATTATTGCGGCCGGCGGCGACGGCACCATGCACGAAGTGATGAGCGGCCTTCTCCGCTATGCCGATGGGCACGGCGCCGACCTCGGCGAATTCACCCTCGGTGTACTGCCCTGCGGGACGGGCAATGACTGGATCCGCACGGCGGGAATCCCTTCCGATGTCGCCGAAGCGGCCCGCTGCATCGTGCGCGGCAATACCGGCAAGGAGGATATCGTGCGCCTGACGTTCTCCGACGGCGTCTTCTGCATGGCCAACATCGGCGGAATCGGGCTGGATGCGGATATCTGCTACCATACCAATTCGCTCAAGACCAGGGGCTACAAGGGCTCGTTCCTTTACAAGCTGGTGGCGCCGTATTCGATCTTCTCGCGCAAGCGCATGCCTGTCGAGATTGTCTGCGACGGCGAGACCGTCTACAAAGGGAGAATGTTTACCGTGGTCATCGGCAACGGCATTTACCGCGGGGGCGGCCTCAAGCAGAATGAAGAGGGCGGCAAGTGGGACGACGGCCTGCTGGAGGTCTCCATCCAGGGCGATGTCAACCATATCAAGGGCATGCAGCAGATGATGCACATCTTCCAGGGCGACTTTGCGACGCTTCCGGGAATCATTACCCGGCGCTTCCGCAAGATGACGCTGACGCCGCTAGGAAAGGGCGCCGACCGGGTCGAATCCGACGGCGAAATCCCCGGCACGCTGCCGCTGACGGTGGAGCTTACCGGACAGCAGATCAACATCATCGTGCCATGAGCGGAACGGTAAAGGAAGCGCATCTCGGCGGTGCGGCCCGGTTCCTGAGGGGCTTCGCCTGGTGCCTGGTCCATACGGTGCAGCGTCCGGTGATTTCCGGCGTCAGGCCGCCGCTGGACGAGCCTACGATTTTTGCCTGTTCCCACGTGGGGCTGATGGATCCGGTGATCCTGATGGTGGCGTATATCCGCCATATGATCCGGCCGCTGGTGGCGAAGGATTATGTCGAGAAGAATGGCTTTACCCGCCGTTTCTATCCGCTGGCCCAGTGCATTCCCATCGACCGGCGCAATGTCTCGACGAAATGGCTGGAGGATGCGCTCGCGGCCCTTGCGAAGGGGGAGCATATCATCATTTACCCGGAAGGGAAGCGGAATAAGTCCGGGGAAGGCCTGCTGCCGTTCCACAGCGGGGTGGCGCTGCTCGCCGCGAAGAGCGGGGCGCGGATCGTCCCGGTGTATAATTCGATGTGGCATTTCCCGCACCGGTACCGACTGGCCATCGGAGAGCCGTTCCGGCTGGAAACACCCCCGGAAGGGGATCTGTCGGAGTGGCTCAAGGAGCAGACCGCTCTCATTCAGGATAAGGTAGCGGCCCTGATTCCCGCCAGATAGGGATGGGCGCTTCGGGAAACAGCTTTCTGGTAAGACGCAGGTGGCTGCTGGCGATGCTGACAGTCATTTTGGCGGTCGTGTCGGGCTTGCTGGTTCCCCGGGTCCGGATCAATTCGGACGTGACGACATACCTGCCGGATGATTCGCCGATGCGGAAGGGGCTCACCATCGTGGAGCGTCATCTGCCCGGTCTCGATATCCGCCGGCAGATCATCCGGATGGAATTCCCTTCCGAAGTGCCTTCCGATACCCTCCAAAGCGCCATCGAGGCCCTGCTGGACGACCCGCAGCTGCCCGATATCCGGGAGCGGGATGGGGCTGCGTATTACCAGTACAGCCTGCCGCGTGATACGGACGGCGCGCGCGTGAAGGCGGCGTTCCGTGAACGCTTCGGCGCTCGGGGAAGGGTTGAGATAGAAGATAATACGGGGATGCCGGAAGGCGTTCCCCGGATGATCGCCATCGGGTTTACGCTGATTTTCCTGATCCTGATCGTGATGTGTCCCTCCTTCGTGGAGGCATTGCTGTTTATGCTGACCATCGGCCTGGCCATCCTCATTAATATGGGGACGAATGTGGTCCTGCCGTCGGTCTCGATGATTACGAATGCGCTGTCGACCGTGCTTCAGATGGCGCTTTCGCTGGATTATGCGATCATTCTGTCGAACCGGTACCGGCAGGCGAAGGAGGCTGCGGGCGTGTCGGGTGGCGCTGCGAGGTTTTCGGCGATGGCGGTTGCGGTCGGCAAGGCGGCACCTTCCATTCTCAGCAGCGCGCTGACGACCATCGTGAGCCTGCTGATGCTCTGCTTCATGCGGCTCCGTTTCGGAATGGATCTCGGCGTGGTCCTGTCGAAGGGTGTGCTGTGCAGCCTGATCTGCACGTTTACGCTGCTGCCGGCCCTGTTGCTTGCCTGCGATAAGGCGGTTTCAAGGACTTCCAAGCGGGTTCCGCTGATTCCGACGGACGGGATCGCCCGCTTCGAGCACCGGTTCCGGATTCCCCTCGCACTTGGGTTCTTGGCCTTGTTTGCCGGCTCTTATTTCCTGCAGCGGAAGGTCCCGGTTTATTATTCAATGACGCGCGCGACGGACATCACGCGGGCCTGGCCCCCGCGCAATACCCTGCTGCTGATCTATCCCACGGCGGAGGAGCGGG
>CAMUZW010000051.1 GCA_947165305.1 uncultured Bacteroidales bacterium | reverse complement strand
AGTATCTCAAGGGGCTGCTGCTCTACGTTGAATAGGGTATAAAAAAAAGTAGTCGACGCTCACGCGCGGACCACTCATACTAACCACATAATTAATAACACTAAAACTAATAACCAATAGGTCTTGGCGAGAGAGAACCTCATCAGCCTCAACCCGAGTACAAAGGTACGACAAAAAATTTAATATCCAAATTTTTTTAAGAATTTTTTTAATTTTTTTGTAAAGTTCTGTTATCGGCCATACTTACGATAAAGGCGCATTCTGTTGGAGAATGCGCCTTTTTACTTAAGAATTGTAAGAAATCCGACCGTCTCAGCCTTGAATTCCGAACTTTTTACGGAGCCCGGCTATCATTTCGACACTCATCCGGTCGATGTCATAAACGGGCGCCCAGTCCCATTCTTCGCGTGCGCAACGGTCATCCAGGCGGTCGGGCCAGCTGTCCGCGATGGCCTGACGGACCGGATCGACGTCATATTTAAAAGTGAAAGAAGGGATCTGCCGGCGGATGGCCGCTGCGAGAATTTCGGGATCGAAGCTCATCGAGGCGATGTTGAAGGCATTGCGGTGCTTCAGCCTGGAGGGGTCAGCTTCCATCAGCTGCACGGCGGCCCGGAGTGCGTCAGCCATATACATCATGTCCATGAACGTCCCGGCGCCGATCGGACAGGAATAGGATTCGCCCTTCACGGCGGCGTAGTACATTTCCACGGAATAGTCGGTCGTCCCCCCGCCCGGAGGGGTGACGTAAGAGATCAGTCCCGGGAAACGCACGGCACGGGTATCGACGCCGTACTTGTGGAAATAATAGTCGCTCAGGAGCTCCGTCGCCACCTTCGTTACGCCGTACATGGAACGGGGGCGCTGGATGGTATCCTGCGGCGTGCCGTCGTGCGGCGTCTCGGGCCCGAATGAGCCGATGGACGAGGGGGTAAACACGGCACACCCCTGCTCGCGCGCGACCTCCAGGATATTGAGAAGACCGTTCATCTGGATATCCCAGGCGAGGAGCGGCTTGCGCTCCGCGACGGCCGACAGGAGGGCGGCGAGGTTGTAGATGGTGTCGATCCTGTATTTCGTGACGATTTCGGAAAGGGTGGCCCCGTCACGGACGTCAGCGATTTCGGACGGACCGCTCTCGAGGAGTTCCCCTTTGGGCTCCGCGCCGGGGATGTACCCGGCGACGACGGTGCTGCCGGGAATCTCTCTCCTCAGCTTCATGGTAAGCTCGGAACCGATCTGTCCCGTAGAGCCTATTACAAGTACATTCTTCACAATTTTCTATCTTTCTATTTATATAATGTCTTTCGCCCCGAAAGGGTGAAAATCACAGGTAAGTCCGAATTTTGGGGATCAGGAGGGTGCGGATGTATTCTTCTTCCATGAAGTGGGTGCCGTCATAGAGGGTGAAGGTCCCCTCTCCAAAGTATTTCCGCCAGGCACGGAGGCTGACGACGCCGCTGCGGCGGTAATGGTCGCGCGTGCCGAAGAAGGCAAAGGCCGGGTCTGCGGCAGGATTGTACAGCGGCATGTTCTCCCGGGCCTTGCGGAAATGCGCGGGATACTTCCGCAGGATGCAAGAGCGGAAGTCGAGGACCTGGCGGTCTCCTTCCCGGGGCTGCCAGATGCGGCCCAGCAGCCTTGGAACCCCCGGAATGAGGGCCGGCCCTGCGAGCAGGCCGAGGCGGGCCGGCGCGCCGAGCGAAGGCGAGACATACAAGTGTGGCACGCCGCAGACGCGCATGGCCTGGATGGCGCCGAGGGATTCGCCGATCACGAGACCCGGATGCTCTTCTTCCACCCAGGCGGCGATCTGCGCCGCGCCCTTCTCAGGGTCGAAGTCATATGTCCGGATGATGATTTCCGCCGCGGGAGCCAGCGCCTCTGCGAGAATCCGGGGAATCCGGCTGTCCGCTCCCCCACCCATCCCATGGATATAAAGAATTTTCATCATTGCAAAAATAAACAATTTTACGTAGATTTGTAAATCAGAACGAAAAAACAAGAGAAAATGAAACTTCAGCGCATCTTCGCGGCAGCGGCCGCCCTCCTGCTGACGGCAGGCTTTGTCCAGGCCCAGCCGGCCGCCCGTCCCCAGGCCAGGAATTATCAGTTCAAGACCCTGAAAGAGATCCCCGTCACCTCCGTCAAGGACCAGAACCGCAGCGGCACCTGCTGGTGCTTCTCCGCCCTGTCGTTTCTCGAGTCGGAGGTCATCAAGGCCAAGAACCTGACCGACTCCACGAAATATCCCGACTTCTCCGAAATGTACATCGTGCGCAACGCCTACCACGACCGTGCCATCAAGTACGTCCGCCTGAACGGCCACCTCGGCTTCAGCGCCGGCAGCGGTTTCGGTGATGTGCTGGAGGTGATCCGCACCTACGGACTGGAGCCACAGAGCGCCTTCTCCGGGATGAATTACGGCACCGAACTCCCCGTCCAGGGAGAGCTTGACGCCGCCCTCAAAGGCTATGTCGACGGCATCGTCAAGAATCCCAACAAGACCCTCACGCCCAACTGGATCAAAGGCTTCGACGGCATCATGGACGCTTACCTGGGCGACATCCCCGCCACCTTCACCGAGGGCGGTGTCACCTACACGCCGGCGAGCTATCGCGACGCAATGGGCATCAACCCGGATGATTACGTCAACATCTCCTCCTTCACGCACCATCCGTTCTATACCCAGTTCGTCATCGAAGTCGAAGACAACTGGCGCTGGTCCACGGCCTGGAACCTCCCGCTCGACGAGATGATGCAGGTCATCTACAACGCCATCGACAATGGCCATACCGTAGCCTGGGGCGGTGACGTCAGCGAGCCCGGCTTCACCCGCGACGGCCTCGGCGTACTGCTCAGGAGCAAGAAAAGCGCGACGACCGGCTCCGACAAGGAGCGCTGGGTCGGGGCCGGCTCCTCCGAAGCAAGCGGCGACAGCAAGATTCCCGCCGAGGAGGAAGTCAGCCAGGACAGCCGCCAGGCCGGCTATGACAACAAGCAGACGACCGACGACCACGGCATGCACATCTACGGCCTCGCAGAAGACCAGAACGGCACGAAATACTTCCTCGTCAAGAATTCCTGGGGGAACGCCGGCAAGTACAAGGGCACCTGGTACATGTCCGACGCCTTCATCCGCGCCAAGACGCTCAACATCGTCGTCAACAAGAACGCCCTTCCCAAGGACATCAAGAAGAAATTAGGCATCAAGTAATGTCCATCCGTAAGATTATTCCCAATACTGTCACCTCCATGAATCTCTTCTCCGGGATCCTGGGGGTGATTTTCTGCCTGCAGGGCAACATCTTCGCCGCCTTCGTGATGATGCTGGCGGCCATGGTCTTCGACTTCTCGGACGGCCTCCTCGCCCGCCTGCTGGGGGCATACTCCCCGCTCGGCAAGGAATTGGACTCCCTGTCCGACCTCGTCAGTTTCGGGGTACTTCCCTCGCTGATGCTGATGGAAACGATGATCCTGCACAAGGATCCGTCCGCGGTACCGTCCTGGAGGAGCTGGTTCTACCTCGTTCCGATCCTGCTGGCCGTGTTCTCCGCCTTCCGGCTGGCCAAATTCAACCTGGACGAACGGCAGACCACGAGTTTCCTCGGGCTCCCCACCCCCGCCGCGGCCCTTATCTGCGCTTCTTTATGCGTCTATATAGAGAAGACGCCGGCGTCGCCGCTCGCTCGTTGGGCCGGTTCGCCCTGGTTCCTCCCGGCAGTCGCCCTGGTGCTGGGCATCCTGCTCGTGACCGAGATCCCGATGTTCTCGCTGAAATTCCATAAAGGAACGCCTATGGTCGAAAGATGGAAACGTATCTCCATCCTGACCATAGCCGTTATCCTGGCGGTCGCGGTCCTCGTAGCCGGCTGGCACTGGAGCCTCGCCATCCTCGGGACCTTCCTCGCCTATATCCTGATGAACCTGGTTTTCGCCCTGTTCCTGCCTAAGACTCGCGCCCAGTGAAAATTCTGCGCTTTCTAGCGCTGATCCTCCTGTCACTTGTAGGCAAAACGGGGTGTTTTCGCACACGAGCCCTTCTCCTCCAGACATCCGTAGGCAAAACAAAGGTTTTTTGCACACGAGGAGGGGTAAGAAGAAAAGTGGTGAGCAAAAACGGGTCTTTTTGCTCACCACAACGTCTTCAAATGCAGGTGGATCAATAGTTCTCCGCCCTGACCATGAAGTAGCTCTTGGGATGCTTGCAGACGGGGCAGAGCTCGGGGGCTTTCTTGCCGATGACGATGTGCCCGCAGTTGGAGCATTCCCAGATCATATCCTCCTCGCGTGAGAAGACCAGGCCGCCCTCGATGTTGGCGAGGAGTTTGCGGTAGCGCTCTTCGTGCTCCTTCTCGATGGCGCCGACCTTCTCGAAGAGGAAGGCGATGTCATTGAAACCTTCTTCGCGCGCCTTGGCGGCGAATTCCGCGTACATGTCGGTCCATTCGTAGTTCTCTCCGTCGGCGGCGTCCTTGAGGTTGTCGGGGGTCGAAGGAATTTCTCCGCCATGCAGGAACTTGAACCAGATCTTGGCGTGCTCCTTCTCATTTTTAGCGGTCGCCTCGAAGAGGTCTCCGATCTGGACGTAGCCGTCCTTGCGGGCCTTGGAGGCATAATATAGATACTTTGTGTGCGCCTGCGATTCGCCGGCGAATGCGGCCTTGAGGTTGGCCTCGGTTTGGGATCCTTTCAGTTCGGGCATAGTCGTAAATGTTGGTTTATTTCTACAAATGTAGAAAAACGAACGGGATTTGACAAATTTTTATTATTTTTGTCTATACTAATTCCAGACACTAACCAACGCACAGAATGAACGAGGAATTTGATGTCATCATCATCGGCGGAGGCATCACCGGAGCCGGGACGGCGCGCGACTGCGCCATGCGCGGCCTCAAGGTTCTTCTCATCGAACGGAACGACATCGCAGACGGAGCCACGGGCCGCAACCACGGCCTGCTTCACAGCGGTGCGCGCTATGCCGTCACAGACAGGGAATCCGCCACCGAATGTATCGAAGAGAACATGATTCTCCGCAAGATCGCCCGCCACTGCGTGGACGAGACCGACGGCTTCTTCATCACGCTCCCGGAGGACGACCTTGCATACCAGGCCAAATTCGTGGAATCCTGCCGGGCGGCCGGCATCCGCGCCGATATCGTCGATCCCAAGGAAGCCATCGCCCTGGAGCCGTCCGTCAATCCGGACCTCATCGGGGCCGTCCGCGTTCCTGACGGCAGCGTCGACCCATTCCGGCTTTGCTCATCCAATATCATGGACGCCAAACTCCACGGCGCCAAAGTACTCCTTTATACCGAAGTCACGGCCTTCATCATTGAGCAGGGCGTCGTGAAAGGGGTTACCGTCCTCGACCACAAGAACGGCGGGCGCGCCGAATACCGTGCGTCCGTCACCGTCAATGCCGCAGGCATCTGGGGACATAACATCGCCGCACTTGCCGGGGTCAATGTCGGCATGTTCCCCGCAAAGGGAGCGCTCCTGATCTTCGCGCACAGGGTCAACGGCATCGTCATCAACCGCTGCCGCAAGCCCGCCAACGCCGACATCCTCGTCCCGGGAGACACCGTCTGCGTCATCGGCACCACTTCGACGCGGGTTCCCTTCGAGGAATGCGACCACATGCAGGTGACGCCCGAAGAGGTTGACATCCTCCTCACCGAAGGCGCCAAGCTGGCCCCTTCCCTCTCCCACACCCGCATCCTCCGGGCCTACGCCGGTGTCCGTCCGCTCGTCTCGGCCGACAACGACCCCACGGGCCGCAACATCAGCCGCGGCATCGTCTGTCTCGACCACGAGACCCGGGACGGTCTCAAGGGATTCATCACCATCACCGGCGGCAAGCTGATGACATACCGCCTGATGGCCGAGCAGGCCACCGACCTCGTCTGCCGGAAACTCGGCGTCGACAAGCACTGCGAAACCGCCTTTACGCCCCTCCCGGGCAGCGAAGGAGGCAACCTGGAGGAAGTCTCCAAATCGCTCTGGAGCAACCCGCTGACCCTCCACAAGGCTCTGGTGGGCCGCACGGGTACCCGCGCCGCCAAAGTATCCCTCCAGCAGAAGGAGGACCAGGCGCTCGTATGCGAATGCGAGGAAGTGACGGTCGGAGAGGTCAAGGCGGCGGTCGAACGGCTCGACGTCCACAACCTCGTAGACCTGCGGCGCCGCACCCGTGTGGGAATGGGCACCTGCCAGGGCGGCCTGTGCGCCCTCCGGGCGGCCGGGATCCTGGGCGAAGCCCAAAAGTGCACGGCCAAGGCCAAGGACGACCTGCGGCAGTTCCTGCGCGAACGCTGGAAGGGCATGTACCCCATCGCCTGGGGCGACACCCTGCGCGAATGTGAATATATGGAGTGGGTCTATACACAGGTCCTGGGCCTGCAGAAGAAGGAAGTGAAATGAAATACGATATCATCATCATCGGCGGAGGTCTCTCGGGCCTGACGGCGGGCCTCCGGCTCCAGAAAGCCGGCCGCAAGACCGCCATCATCAGCGCCGGACAGAATGCCCTGCACTTCGCATCGGGCAGCTTCAGCGTCCTCGGCGACGGCGTCACGCTCCCGGAGGAGCATCCCTACCGGCGGCTTCCCATGGAGCGCTACCTGGACGAAGTCAAACCGTTCTTCGCCGAAGCCGGCATCTTGCTCGGCGGCGACCCGCATGTCAACGGCTGGCGCCTGACCCCCTCGGGTTCCTTCCTGCAGGGACGGTTCTCCCTGGAGGAGACCCGGCTCTTCTCCACGCCCGGCGAACTCTCCGCCAGGAAGGCCCTGATCGTCAACATCCCGGGCTTCCTGGATTTCAATACGGCCTTCCTCGCAGACGGCCTGGCTCAGCGCGGCATCGAGACCCGGATCGGCAACCTCGACGTCGAAGACCTCACCCGGCTCCGGACCAGCCCCTCCGAGATGCGCTCGGTCAATATCGCCCGCGTGGCCGACACCGTCCCCCACAAAATCATAGGAGGCGTCAAGGCGCTGCTCAGTGACGAAGACCTCGTCATCCTCCCGCAGGTGTTCGGCATCCACGACGGGACCATTCCGGCGCAGATCGCCGCCGAGATTCCCGCCGGGGTACTTTTTGTCGGCACCATGCCGCCGTCCGTCCCCGGCATCCGGACGCAGATGAAACTCAAACGGGCTTACGAAAGCAGCGGCGGCACCTTCCTGATGGGTGACGAAGCCGTCGCGCCCGTCATGGACACCACCCGCGTCAAGGCTCTGCGGACAGTTAATCTCGGCGAGCACCTCCTGCAGGCCGACCAGTATGTCCTGGCGACCGGCAGTTTCTTCAGCAAGGGGCTCGCCAGCTCAATGCAGAAGGTCTACGAGCCGCTCTTCGGCCTGGATGTCCGCTTCCCCGAGGAACGGACAGACTGGTACGATCTCGACTTTTTTGCCCCGCAGGCATTCGGCGGATTCGGCGTCGTGACCGACGGGACGTTCCGGGCCGTCAAGGACGGGAACGTCATCGAAAACCTGTACGCGGCCGGATCCGTACTCGCCGGCTGCTACTCGCAGCAGCTCGGCTGCGGCGGAGGCATCGCCATACTCACGGCCTTTGCCGTGGCGGACAACATTTTGGAGGCAGCAAGAAGATGACACTACAGGAACTCACATCCAGCGCACACAACTTCGAGGAATGCATGAAGTGTACGGTCTGTACCGCATATTGTCCCGTCGTACCCGTCAACCCGCGCTATCCCGGTCCCAAACAGGCCGGCCCCGACGGCGAAAGGCTCCGGCTCAAGCATCCGTTCTTCTTTGACGAGGCGCTCAAGTATTGCCTTAACTGCAAGCGCTGCGAAGTCGCGTGTCCTTCCGGCGTGAAGGTCGCCGACATCATCCAGTCCGCCCGGCTCAAGTATTCGCGCCAGAAGCCGAAGCTCCGCGACCGGATGCTCGCCAGCACGGACCTGATGGGTTCGCTCGCCTCCCCGTTCGCCCCCATCGTCAACCCCGTCCTCGGACTGGGCGTCACCAAATCCATTCTCGACGGCATGATGGGCATCGACCGGCACCGCACCTTCCCGAAATATGCTTCCAGGACCTTTGAGAGCTGGTTCAGGCGCAAGGCTTCGGCCGCGCAGGCCGCCTTCCCGCGAAGCGTGGCTTACTTCCACGGATGCTACGTCAATTACAACTTCCCCGACCTGGGGAAGGATTTCGTACGGGTGATGAACGCCCTCGGCTACGGAGTGCGCCTGCTTGAGAAAGAGCAGTGCTGCGGCGTGGCGATGATCTCCAACGGAATGGCATCCGCCGCACGGAAACACGCTTCCCATAACGGAAAAGTGCTCGGGAAGGCGGCATCCGAGGGGCTCAAGATTCTCACGACTTCCTCAACCTGCACCTTCACGATGCGGGACGAATACGGCGAACTGCTCGGGATCGACACGGCTTCCTACCGCGATTCCCTGCTGATGGCGACGCGATTCATCTTCTCGCTCGTCGACAGCGGGACGGCCACCCTGGTCTTCAAGCCCGGCTACAAGGCCCGGATCGCCTATCATACCCCCTGCCACCTGGAGAAACTCGGCTGGGGCGTATTCTCCACTTCCCTCCTGAAGATGATTCCGGGCGTGGAATTCACGATGCTCGGCAGCAACTGCTGCGGCATCGCGGGCACGTACGGGTTCAAAAAGGAGAATTACGAGGCCTCCCAGGCCATCGGCAAGCCGCTTTTCGACGAAATCAAGGCTGTGGCGCCGGACTTCGTCGCCTGCGACTGCGAGACCTGCAAGTGGCAGATCGAGATGTCTGCGGGCATCCCCGTCAAGAATCCGGTCAGCATCCTTGCCGAAGCCCTGGACCTGGAGAAAACGGCCGAGGCCAACCGCAATGCCTGACCGCCCCGCCGGGTTTGCACAAAAATAAAAAAAATCATCTCCAAATAGCAAAATTATCTTACCTTTGCAAGGATATGGACAAAGATAATCGTATCATAATGGAGGGCCTCACCTTCGATGATGTACTGCTCGTTCCGGCGTACTCCGAGGTCCTTCCCCGGGAGGTCAGCCTTGAGGGGCGCTTCAGCCGCCACATTCCCCTTCACATTCCGGTCGTATCCGCTGCAATGGACACCGTTACCGAGGCGCCGATGGCTATCGCCCTTGCAAGGGCTGGAGGCATCGGCGTCATTCATAAAAACATGTCTGCCGACGCCCAGGCGAAGGAGGTCCGGACGGTCAAGGCAGAAGGCCTCCGCGTCGCGGCCGGCGTCGGAATTACCGAAGACGCCCTGTTGCGCGTACAGGCGCTCGTGGAGGCCGGTGTCGACGCCGTGGTGCTCGACAGCGCCCACGGGCACAGCAAAGGCGTGATCGACAAACTCAAAGCCGTCAAGGCGGCTTTCCCCGACCTGGATGTCGTCGTCGGCAACATCGCCACGGCAGAGGCGGCCGTCGCCCTGGCGGAAGCCGGCGCTGACGCCGTCAAAGTCGGCATCGGGCCCGGGTCGATCTGCACGACCCGCATCGTGGCCGGTGTCGGCGTACCCCAGCTGACAGCCATCCTGGCATGCGCCGGGGCTGTCAGGCCCTACGGCATCCCCGTCATCGCCGACGGCGGACTCCGTTACAGCGGCGACGTCGTCAAGGCCCTCGCGGCCGGCGGCGACTGCGTGATGTGCGGCTCCATGTTTGCCGGGACCGACGAGGCGCCGGGCGAGACCTTCGAAGAGAACGGTAAAAAATACAAGACCTACCGCGGCATGGGCTCCGTCGAGGCCATGAAGGACGGCTCCAAAGACCGCTATTTTCAATCCGCCGAGACCGAGACCAAGAAACTCGTGCCGGAAGGCATCGTCGGCCGCGTTCCGTACAAGGGGTCCGTTTCGGATATCCTCTATCAGCTTACGGGCGGGCTCCGCTCCGGCATGGGCTACTGCGGGGCACGCACCCTGGAGGATCTCCACCGGGCCCGCTTCATCCGCATCACGCCCTCCGGCATGGCCGAAAGCCATCCGCACGACATCACCATTACAAAGGAATCTCCCAATTATAAATAACTATGTATAACAACGAACTTTTACAGCCCGCTCAATTTGTCAACGAACAGATTGCCGCCATCAAGGAGCAGGTCGGAAATGATATCGTCATCCTGGGGCTCTCGGGCGGCGTGGACTCGACGGTAACCGCCATCCTCATCCACCGTGCCATCGGAGACCGTCTCCGCTGCATCTTCGTCGACCACGGTCTTCTCCGCAAGAACGAATTCGAAGAAGTCCTCGCCCGCTACCGCGGGATGGGGCTCAATGTCACCGGCGTCCGCGCCGCCGACCGTTTCTTTGCCGCCTGCAAAGGCATCACCGATCCCGAACTGAAGCGGAAGGCCATCGGCAAGACCTTCATCGACGTCTTTAACGAAGAGGCCCGCAAAGTCGAAGGCGCCCGCTGGCTCGCCCAGGGCACCATCTGGCCCGACATCGCCGAATCCCATTCCGACAAAGGTGTCGTCAAGAGCCATCACAACGTCGGCGGCCTGCCCGAAGAGATGCATCTCGGCCTCGTCGAGCCGCTCAAATACCTCTATAAATACGAAGTCCGCGAGGTGGGTGCCGAACTCGGCATTCCCGATGAAATCCTCAAGAGACATCCCTTCCCCGGGCCGGGCCTCGGCGTCCGCTGCCTCGGAGAACTCACACCCGAAAAAATCGCCGTCCTGCAGGATGCCGACAAGATCTGGATCGACATTCTCCGTGAGGAGGGCTGGTACGACAAAGTCTGGCAGGCCGGTGCCATCCTCGTGCCCGTCAAGACGACCGGGATCACCGACGGCCGCCGCACCTATGCCGGCGTCATCGCCCTCAGGGCCGTCAACAGCGTCGACGCCATGACGGCCGAACCGGTGCGCCTGCCCTGGGAGTTGCTGGACCGCGTCCAAAGAGAAATTATCGCCACAGTAGACGGCGTCAACAGAGTCGTATTCGACATTTCAACCAAACCTCAAGCAACCATCGAATGGGAATAGGTAAAAAAACCGTACTCGGCCTCCAGCATCTGTTCGCGATGTTCGGGGCTACCGTTCTCGTGCCGGTCATCACCGGCCTGAGCGTCTCCGCCACCCTGCTCTTCGCGGGCATCGGCACCCTCATCTTCCACCTCTGCACCCGCTTCAAGGTGCCGGCATTCCTCGGCTCCTCGTTCGCCTTCCTGGGCGGTTATGCCGTCATCTCAGAAATGGGTATGGCCAAGGGCCTCACCCTGGCCCAGTCCCTCCCCTATGCCTGTATCGGCGTCTTTTGCGCCGGGGCGATGTATTTCATCCTGGCCGGCTTGTTCAGGCTTTTCGGCACGGGTAAGGTGATGCGTTTCTTCCCGCCCGTCGTGACGGGTCCGATCATCATCGCCATCGGCCTCTGCCTCAGCGGAACGGCCATCCAGAGCTGCAGCCAGAACTGGTGGATCGCCCTCGTTGCCATCGTCATCATCGTCGTATGCAACATCTGGGGCAAACGGATGATCAAGATCGTGCCGATCCTGCTGGGTGTGCTCGGTTCCTATGCGGTAGCCGCCTGCTTCGGAATGGTCGACTGGTCGGGTGTCAAGGAGGCCGCCTGGGTGGGACTCCCCTTCCGGATGGAAAATACGGTTTTCTCCGTTTTCAAGAGCCCGGACTGGGGACTGATCCTTGCGGCCATCATCGCCATCCTGCCGATCTCGCTGGCCACGATGGTGGAGCATATCGGCGATATCTGCGCGATCTCTTCGACGACCGGCATCAATTATCTGGAGAATCCCGGACTCAACAAGACGCTGCTCGGCGACGGTCTTGCGACCAGCATCGCGTCCCTGTTCGGCGCCCCGGCCAACACGACCTACGGCGAAAATACCGGCGTCCTGAATATCACCAAAGTCTACGACCCTTCCGTCATCCGGATCGCCGCTTACTTTGCCATCGTACTGTCGTTCTGCCCGAAATTCTCGGCCGTGATCGCTGCCATGCCTGCCCCCACGATCGGCGGCGTGAGCCTGATCCTGTACGGTATGATCAGCGCCGTGGGTGTACGCAATGTCGTTGAGAACAAGGTGGATTTCACCGAATCCCGCAATATGATCATCGCGGCCGTCATCCTGGTGCTGGCCATCGGCATCAAGTACGGAGCGGGCGACGCCATCTCTATCGGCTTTACGTCGCTCAGCGGCCTCGCCGTCGCCGCCCTGGTCGGCATCATTCTCAACGCCGTCCTGCCCGGAAACACCTACGAGTTCGGCAAGAACAAGCGCGGAGATGTCGCCGTCAACCTGATCGGAGACCACACGCAAGAAATCGAAATGCAGAAATGAAAAGATTGGCCGCACTGCTGATTCTGGCCCTGGGCTGCGGCTTTGCCGCTTCGGCCCAGAAGCCCGTGACCGTCCGGGAATTCCTTCGGATGTCGAACAAGGATACCACGCTGTGCCGGCTCCACGGGGTCGTCGACCGCATCCGCAACAACGTCAACGGCAACCTTTACATCACTGATGGAACGGGCGAAGTGCTCATCTACGGTGTCCGGGACGGCAGCGGGCAGGGGCTGAGATTTCCCGAACTCGACGTCAGGGCGGGCGACACGCTGACGCTGGTCGGCCGCAGGAGTGTCTACGACGGCAAGGTCGTCGAGATGCAGAGCGGCATCCTCGTCGCAAAGGCGGACGGTCCCGACCACGCGAATGCCGGTACTGGGCACGCCAAGGTCATTGTTCCGCCCAAGTTCAAAGGAAAGGGCAAAAACTCTTTCTCGGGCTGGGTCAACGGGCATCTGGTCTATCCCAAAGAGGCCCGGGACCAGTACATAGACGGTACGGTGACGGTCAAGTTCGTGGTCGGCAAGAAAGGCAATGTGCAGGAGGTCGAAGTCGTAAAAGGGGTCCATCCCCTCCTCAATGAAGAGGCCGTCCGCGTCGTCCGGAGTTCACCGAGATGGAAACCCGGCACGGCCGACGGCGTTCCGGTCCGCGTGAGCTATACGATTCCCGTCGTCTTTATCCTGTAGAATTATGAAAAGAATCCTGACAATGTTCCTGCTGCTTTCCTGCACGGTCCTCTCCGCCCAGAAGAAGTGCCCGTGGCCGGAATGCCGGCACTGTACCTGTGGAAAAGCCGCAGCGTCCGTAAAAGCCGAAGAGCCCAAAGGGCCGCAGGGCAAACTGCTCTATTGCAGCTATTCCGCCACCGGCGCGGCCGGCCTCGGAAAGGACTATTGCGAGCTGGTGGCCGACGAAGGGAAGAAACCCGTCATCCACGTCCGGCTCAACGTCGGCAACCGTTTCGGCGAGAAAGAGCCGCAGGGCGACTTCACGGTCAGTGAGGAAGTCGTGGAGACGCTCCGCCGCAAGCTGGCCGAGGCGGAGGTATACAAACTGAACGGCTACAGCGTCGAAGAAAGCATTACGGGCGGGACCACCTACCGCATCTACATGGAGTACGCTTCCGGAGAGAAGATCAATGCGCACTGGTACGGGCACGACGTCAAGGACGAGGCCTGGGCCGCGTACTATCTGATCGCGCGTTATTTCGAACCCTGGCGTGCAAAGACGCAATAAAATTCCTTGCACTTTTTGTTTTTTTTCGTATGTTTGTACTTTGAGTAAACACAGACAATCATTAAACAACTCATATCATGAAGCACATCATCCGTTTCGCGGCCTGCATCGCCGCCTTCTTGACAATCTCTTCCTGCTCGATGCTGGGCAGCCTCGCCGGCGGCAACGGCACGACCGTCGGATCCAACACCGGCTCCGCCCTGCTGCGTCTCTTCCAGGCCTGGCAGGTTCTCAAGGGCAATACCACCACCGCCCCCAACTACAATTACACCGGTAACACCGGCAGTGGCCTCGACCTCTCCAATGTCGCCAACCTCATCAACCTCGGACAGGTCCTGACCGGCGCCAGCACGCTGACCAACGCCACCCCGACCTACACCAACCAGTTCTCCAACGGCCTGATCACCGGTTCCTCGAACCTCGTCAACAACAACAACGTCGGCGGCGTTCTCAACGGCCTGCTGAACCTTGCCAGCGGCAACACGTCGGTCCTTTCGGCGGCAGCGGCATCCGCAGCGGCCGGCAACCAGACGACGGTCACCAACCAGACGGCCGGAGCCGCCGAAGCGCTTTCGACGCTCGGAAGTATCTTCAGCCTGCTTGGTAACAGATAATTGCGCTAAAGCTGTCCCTGGGCGCCCAGATGGCTGTCCTTGAATCCCAGGAAATAGAGGACGCCGTCGAGCCCGATGGTACTGAGCGACTGACGCGCACTCTCCTTGACGCGGGGTTTGGCATGGAAAGCAATGCCGAGCCCCGCTTCCATTAACATCGGAAGGTCGTTGGCGCCGTCGCCGACGGCGATTGTCTGCGCGAGGTTGACCTTCTCGGTCATGGCGATGAGCTTCAGGAGATCGGCCTTGCGACGGCCATCGACGATCTCGCCGACATAGCGGCCGGTGAGTTTTCCGTCCTCCCCTATCTCAAGTTCGTTGGCGTAGACGTAGTCGATGCCGTAGCGGCGCTGGAGGTATTCACCGAAGAAGGTGAATCCGCCGCTGAGGATGGCGATCTTGTATCCGCAGGTCTTGAGGACGCTCATCAGGCGGTCGGTTCCTTCGGTGATGGGCAGATGCTCCGCAATGTCCTGCATGACGGAGACGTCGAGCCCTTTGAGCAGGGCCACGCGCTCGGTGAAGCTCTCGCGGAAATCGATCTCGCCCCGCATCGCGCGCTCGGTAATGGCGGCGACTTTGTCATAGACGCCGTGACGGCGGGCCAGTTCGTCGATGCACTCGGCCTGGATGAGCGTCGAATCCATATCGAAGCAGATCAGGCGGCGCATCCGGCGGTACATGTCGTCCTTCTGGAAGGAGAAATCCATGCCGGATTCGGCCGAGAGGGCCATCAGCTCCCGCTGGAAAGCGGCCTTGTCCTCGAGGGTGCCGCGGATGGAGAATTCGACGCAGGCGCGGACGTTCCGCTCCGGATGCATGATACTCATCCGGCCGGTGAGCCGCTTGATGGCGTCGATATTGAGGTTGTGTGCGGAAATGATCTGCGCGGCGGACTCGATCTGGCTGGCGCTCAGACTGCGGCCGATCGCCGTCAGAATGTAGCGGTTGCGGCCCTGACGCCCTGCCCAGGCCTCGTAGTCGTCGTCCGACACGGGTTCGAAGCCGATCGTGACGCCGAGTTCGGTCGTCTTGAAGAGCAACTCCTTCATCACCTGGCCGGACAGGTCGGAGTCGATCCGGATCAGGATGCCGAGCGAAAGCGTACTGTGGATGTCGGCCTGGCCGATATCGAGAATCTGTGCATCATAGCGGGCCAGGATGGCCATGATCTCGGCCGTCAGTCCGATCCGGTCTTTCCCGGAAATCCTGATCAATATCTGTTCTTTCTGTTTTTCCATAAGGCAAATTTACGCTTTTTTTCTCAAAAAAGAGGTATAGGTGCAAAAAGTAGTTGGTGATACAGTACCAAA
>CAMUZW010000050.1 GCA_947165305.1 uncultured Bacteroidales bacterium | reverse complement strand
GTTCATCATATTTTATTGGAATTGAAGCCGGATGGCGCGCTGGAGCAGCTCAAGGGCTCGCTCGCGCCCGGCGATGTCGTCGTGGTCGCGCCCGGAGAGGCGCTGCTGGAGCGTTATGAGGCGCTGCTGGAGCGTCAGCTGTCGGAGCGCAAAGACGTGCGCCCCGCGCTGAAGGAGCTGAGAAATGAATTCAAGGCGCTCGCCGGTTCGCCCGCCTTCGACGAGGTGGCCGACCGGACGGTCGAGCGGATTTATATGGTCCTGTGCCAGGGCATGTCCCTGAGCTTCCGCGACAACAGCCTGACGGAATATCTGAAGGCCTATCTGGCCCGGCTGTCGGCAGACTGCCTGGCGGTCCTGCTGGGCGCGCAGGCGTCCCTGGACGGCCGTGATTATATTGTCTGTGAGACCCAGGGTACGATTCCGGTGGTGGACCGCGCGTTGACCGACCAGGCGATCGCCGGCCTGTCCCGGGATGGCGTGACCGTCGTCTCGGGCGGTTTCGGCCGCAAGGTGACGGGGGAGACGGTCTCCCTCGGTCGCGGTGGCTCGGAGCTTGCGGCCTATATTTTCGGCGCCGTGCTCCACGCCGGGGCGGTGCGCTGCTATGTGCCGGGATTCTGCGACGAGACCCTTTCGGCCCTGAGCTATGAGGAGGCTTCGCAGCGGTTCGCCCAGGGCGGCCCGGTCTTCCCTCCGGCCCTCCTGCCGGCCAAGAAGGCGGGGCTCAGCATCGAGGTCGAAGGCAAGACGGCCCTCCGCATCGCGCCTGCGGACACGCTCGCGGGCGGGAAGGGCATTACAGGCATCGTGTCGTCCGGCCCGATGACGCTGTTTACGGTGTACGGCACCGGCCTCCTGGGCAGCATCGGCATTTCTTCGGCCATCTTCGGCGCCCTGGCCCGTGACGGCATCAACATTCATTTTATCTCGCAGTCGCTCTCGGAGTACAGCATCAGTTTCGCGGTCAAGCGGAGCGATGCGGCCCCCGCACAGGAAGCACTCCGGGCACTCTTCAGCGGCCGCAGCGCCGACATCTCCTTCGACGGACGGCCGGTTGAGATCGTCTCGGTCTTCGGCCAGCGGATGAAGCACGTTCCCGGCATCTCCGGGAAGGTCTATTCCGCGTTGGGCGATGCGGAGATTAATGTCCTGGCGGCTTCGCAGGGCGGGGAAGAGCTCAGCATCTCCATCGTGCTCGACGAGGCGGATTCGCAGCGCGCCCGGGAGATCCTTTCTCAGCTTAAAGCGTAGCCTATGGCCGACAGCAAATTCCTTCGCAGAATCTTTTCAAGCCGGGTGCTCCCGTCGTGGACCATCCTCGTGCTGGACCTGCTGATCGTGGCCCTGTCGGTCCTGATCGCTTATCTCCTCCGCTTCGATGTGTCGTATCCGTTCCAGCATTCTACGGAGCTGTTGCTCTCCATCGGGGTCATCGCGGTGGTGGATGTCGTCTTTTTCCGGGTCTTCCGCACTTATGCCAATGTGCTCCGGCTCTCGTCGTTCGTCGACCTGCTGAATATCTTTCTCTCGATGGTGCTGTCGCTCATTGTGACCATCGTCGTCAATTACATCTGCCTGTTTGCGGCAGGGCGGCCCGTGATGCCGATTTCGGTGCTGGTGATCTCCTATATGATCGCCTTCGTGCTGATGGTGACGTTCCGGATGGCGATCAAGACCATCTATGACGAATTCTCCACCTCCAAGAGCGCGAGCCGGATGAATGTCTTCATCTACGGCACCCAGGCCGGCGGGATCAACATCGCCAAATCCATCCGCGTGGGCGGCTTCGACCGCTTCCATCTGTGCGGCTTCGTTTCCGACAATTCCGCGATGATCGGCAAGACGATGATGGGCGTGAAGGTCTATCCCAATGATGACCAGCTGATGGAGGTGATCGAGCACGAGAAGATCAAGGGCATCATCGTATCCCCGATGAAATTCCACCAGGAAGGGCTCGACATCAATGCGTTCGCCGACCGCTTCCTGGCGGCGGGCGTGCAGATGTTCACGGCACCGGATATCATTTCGGGCCTGGATACCGGGACGCCGGCGCCCATCAAGCAGGTCCAGATCGAGGACCTGCTGATGCGCGATCCCATCGAGATCGACATGGCTTCGATCGGCGGCCTCCTTCAGGGGCGCAAGATCCTCATCACCGGCGCGGCCGGCTCCATCGGCAGCGAGATCATGCGGCAGGTGGCGTCGTTCAATCCGTACCAGCTGATCCTCGTGGACCAGGCGGAGACGCCGCTCCACGATATCCGGCTGGAACTCAAGCGCAACTGGCGCGACATGGATGCTCCCACGATCGTGGCGGACATCTCCAACCGCGAGCGGATGGAGCAGATCTTCTCGCAGTATAAGCCCGATTATGTGTTCCACGCCGCGGCCTACAAACACGTGCCGATGATGGAGGACAACGTCTCGGAGGCCATTCAGAACAACGTCCTCGGCACCAAGGTGATCGCCGACCTGTCGGTCAAATACGGGGTCAGCAAGTTCGTGATGATCTCGACCGACAAGGCGGTGAATCCGTCCAATGTGATGGGGTGCTCGAAGCGTATCTGCGAGATTTACGTGCAGTCGCTGGCGAGGAAGCTCCAGCAGGAAGGCGGGGCGGTGACGCAGTTCATCACCACGCGCTTCGGCAATGTGCTCGGCTCCAACGGCTCGGTCATCCCGCTCTTCCGCAAGCAGATCGAGGATGGCGGCCCGGTGACGGTGACGCATCCCGACATCATCCGCTACTTCATGACCATCCCGGAGGCCTGCCGTCTCGTGCTGGAGGCGGGGTCGATGGGGCACGGCGGCGAGATCTACATCTTCGACATGGGCGAGCCCGTCAAGATCGTGGACCTGGCCCGGAAGATGATCGCCCTGTCGGGGCGCCGTGACGTCAAGATCGAATTTACGGGCCTCCGGCACGGGGAGAAGCTGTATGAAGAGCTGCTCAACACGAAGGAGAATACGCAGGCGACGCGCCACGACAAGATCATGATCGCCCAGGTGCGGGAGTATGCGTTCGACGAGGTCTCCAAGGCGGTCGACAACCTTATCGAGACCAGCTACAGTTTTGATGCGATGAAGACGGTGGCGCTGATGAAGGCGCTCGTCCCCGAATATAAGAGTTTAAATTCCGCTTATTCCGAATTGGACAAATGAAAAGAGCATTAATTACCGGGATTACCGGCCAGGACGGGTCGTTCCTGGCGGAATTCCTCCTGGAGAAAGGGTATGAGGTGCACGGTGTGCTGCGCCGCAGTTCTTCCTTCAATACGGGACGGATCGAGCATCTGTATCTCGGCGAATGGATCCGTGATACGAAGCAGAAACGTTCCATCAACCTGCACTGGGGCGACATGACCGACTCGAGTTCGCTCGTGAAGATCATCAGCGAGGTGCAGCCAGACGAGATCTACAACCTGGCGGCGCAGAGCCACGTGAAGGTGTCGTTCGACGTGCCGGAGTTTACGGCCGATACCGACGCCAACGGCGTGCTTCGGCTGCTGGAGGCGGTGCGGATCTGCGGACTGGCCCATTCCTGCCGGATTTATCAGGCTTCAACCTCGGAGCTGTACGGGAAGGTGCAGGAGATTCCGCAGACCGAGAAGACGCCGTTCTATCCGCGTTCGCCGTATGCGGTGGCGAAGCTCTACGGCTACTGGATCATGAAGAATTACCGCGAGAGCTACGGGATGTACTGCTGCAACGGCGTCCTCTTCAACCACGAGAGCGAGCGCCGCGGCGAGACGTTCGTGACGCGGAAGATTACCCTGGCGGCCGCCCGGATTGCGCGCGGTCTTCAGGATAAGCTCTATCTGGGCAATCTGAATGCGCTCCGCGACTGGGGCTATGCCCGGGATTATGTGGAGTGCATGTGGCTGATCCTGCAGCAGGAGGAGCCGGATGATTATGTGATCGCGACCGGTGAGCAGCATTCCGTGCGGGAATTCTGTACGCTGGCCTTCGCGGAGGCGGGTATCCGGCTTCGCTGGGAAGGCGCCGGACTTGAGGAGAAGGGCATTGACGAGGCGACGGGCCGGGTGCTGGTGGAGGTGGATCCGCAGTATTTCCGCCCGGCGGAGGTCGAGACCCTGCTCGGCGATCCGGCCAAGGCGGTGCGGCAGCTCGGGTGGAATCCCCGCAAGACTTCTTTCGAGGAGCTGGTACGGATTATGGTTAAATACGATCTGGAAAATGTTGGATAAGTCTTCTAAGATATATGTCGCCGGGCACCGCGGATTGGTTGGCTCGGCGATTTGGAATAATCTGCTTTCACGCGGGTATACGAACCTGATCGGCCGGACGCATAAGGAACTCGACCTGGAGGATCCCGTGGCCGTGAAGGCGTTCTTCGATGCGGAGCAGCCCGACGCCGTGGTGCTGGCGGCGGCGCACGTGGGTGGCATCATGGCCAACCTGAAGTACCGTGCGGATTTCATTTACAAGAATCTGCAGATTCAGCAGAATGTGATCGGCGAGAGCTGGAAGCACGGGGTGAAGAAGCTCCTGTTCCTGGGCTCGACGTGCATTTATCCCCGGGAGGCGCCGCAGCCGATGGGAGAGGATGCGCTGCTGACTTCGCCGCTGGAGTATACCAATGAGCCGTATGCGATCGCCAAGATCGCGGGGCTGAAGATGTGCGAGAGTTTTTCGTTGCAGTACGGGTGCAATTATATCGCAGTGATGCCGACGAACCTGTATGGCCCCGGGGATAATTTCGACCTGGAACGGAGCCATGTGCTGCCGGCGATGATCCGTAAGTTCCATCTGGCCAGGTGCCTGATGGAGGGTGACTGGGAGGCCCTGAGGAAGGATCTTTTGCGCCGGCCGGTGACCGGTCTGGTGCTGCCTGAAGGCCCTTGCGACGACCTTTGCCCGCTGCGCGGGGCGATCCAGGCGACGCTTGCCCGTTTCGGCATCACGCCCGGGCGGGTGACGCTGTGGGGGAGCGGGGCGCCGATGCGCGAGTTCCTCTGGAGCGAGGAGATGGCCGACGCCAGCGTGCATGTCCTGCTGAATGTCGATTTCAAGGATACCTGTACCGATCCGGTCGTCAATGCGGACGGCATCGCGGAGTACCGCAACTGCCACATCAACGTCGGCACGGGGGAGGAGCTCAGTATCAAGGAACTGGCCGCTCTGGTTCAGGAGAAGGTCGGTTTCCGCGGCGAAATCGTCTGGGACGCTTCAAAGCCCGACGGCACCCTCCGCAAACTCACCGACGTCTCCAAACTCCACGCCCTCGGCTGGCACCACCGCGTCTCCCTCCCCGACGGCATCTCCCGCCTCTACGACTGGTACCTCACCCACTGACGACGGCGTACGTTTCGTCCTCACTCCGGGACCGGCTGAAACATCACTTATTCCGTGCCCGACCAGCCCTACGGCATGCGGCCCTGGTGTCTGCTATTCTATTTTAATGAAGGTCTGTTGCTTTAATGCCACAGATCTTTTTTGTCGTGTAAGCATTTTGTTTCCAAATGCTTACAATTGTCTTCCTGCCCGTCCATCTTCCACTTCGTTCACCCTTTTTAAACACCCCCCCCCACCCACACCCCGCACCCACCGCACCCACACCCGCACTCACACCCCGCACCCACCGCACCCACACCCCGCACCCACCGCACCCACACCCACACCCACACCCACACCCACACCCACACCCACACCCACTCTATGCTATTTGGGGGGAGTTTTTTCCCAACATGAAATTCGGAGGCCATCCGGGGCGGCCTTGTAGGGTGTTTTGGGGCGGGTGGGGATGGCCTCCGGCCCGAAATTGGCCCGGAGGCCATCTTTATATGTCCCAGAAGGGCCTGTAGTGGGTCCGACCATGGCCTCCGAATTTTGGGTTGCGGAAAATTGGGCAAATCATGCTGTCAGACTAAGCATTTTGCGCTCGGAGCCGCTAGATTCCCTTGTTTTTTATTAGGGAGATGGCTATATTTGTACTGCTTGACCAAAAGAAACTGATTATGGAACTGAACGAAAAACTTCTCAGGCAGATAGAGATGGATCTTGGCCTGAATTATGCCGGCCCGTTTGTCAAAGGGCAGGAAATCTCCGTCAAAAATTGCTGGCACTTTTCTACGGATGGCAATGCCGTGGATGAGATCTTTTATAATGAAGACGATTTCATCGCCGGGATGAACCGTATCTATATTGTCAGCAAGGGCTACGATGTCATTATCCTGGCTTTCTCCTTGATGGATACTCACCTCCATTTCATTCTATATGGGGCGCGGGAGGAATGTAACCGCTTCATGCATGATTATGTCCGACGGACTTCCAGATACATTGCCGTGACATATGGGGACAGCCATAAACTTAAAGATGTCCCCATTCACTACCAGACCATTGATACGGAGCGGTACCTGAAGACGGCCATCTGCTATACTATAAAAAATGCGCCTGTCGCGGGAATTCCATTTATGGGGTGGGACTATCCCTGGTCCAGCGGCCCGCTATATTTCCGCAGGTCATCCGTCTGGGGAACCCCGGTATGGCTGGGCCAGATGAAGGCACTGGATCCCGGGAAGGTTAGCCAGCGCAGAACGTTAAGGACTAAGCAGTACCAGTATGAGCCCGTGAGGATGATGGGTGACATTGTGTTTCCGGGGGAGTATGTCGCTTTCGAGGTTGTGGAACGTTTGTTCAGGACTTGCCGAAGCTATAACTATTTTTTGTGCACCAGCCGGGAAGATGATGTTGACGGCCGTGGAGGGATGCTTTCCCGCCTGAGTATCCCGATGCAGGAAATGCGTCAGCATAAGAAGGAACTTTGCAAGGAACTCTTTGGCGTTTCCAGCGTGAGATTGCTTGATACTCCCCGGCGCATCCGTCTTGCAAGAGCCCTTCGAACCCGCTATAATAGCTCCGTCAAGCAGATTGTCCGCCTCTGCGGCCTGATCTACGATGAGGTTAAAGGATTGATATAGATTTTTCGTATGGCGGGCCGGATGTTCAGCATAGTTGTTTTTTGCTGCCCCGGGCGTAAACGAAGACGATACTATATTTCTGTGTAACAAGTTGATTGCTATCCAATTAAAGAATCGTCTCGGGGCGGGTAGGCTGTTAAACAATCAATCTACCTGCCAGCCTACCTGCCAGCCTACCTACGTACCTACCTACCTACCTACCTACCTACCTACCTACCTACGTACCTACCTACCTACGTACCTACCTGCCTGCCTGTCTGTCTGCCTGCTTGTCTGTTTGTGCCCATCTCTGTTTTTTTCTATGACTTAGTCTTTGCTATCATATCTCATCACGTCCCTTCTCTCTCTTCACCGTATATTCTATTACAACGAAAGTTGGTCAACAGATCATGCCACATTTCTTGAACTGAAGATTGATTTTCCTTTATTCATGGCTGGCGGATGGCGTCCTGATGTCTTCCGAAAAGTTGCCAAAATTATAATCGAAAAATTGTTCCGATGCTTGTAAGTTATTGATGTTTAATAGTTAAATTGTTATCTGGGAGAAATACTCCGGACACTGGTGATCTACTTTGATAATGAAATATAATTTGCCAAAGTGGATATTCGGAGGCCATCCGGGGCGGCCTTGTAGGGTGTTTTGGGGTGGGAGAGGATGGCCTCCGGGCCGATTTCGGGCCGGAGGCCATCTCTTTATCCCTCAGAGCAGCCTGTAGTGGGCCCGACCATGGCCTCCGGATTTCATGTTCGCCGCCGGGCAGGTGGGTACTTCGTCGCCGGGCAGGTGGGTATTACGCCGCCGGCAGTCAGCTGGCGTCAAAACGGCGGGCAAGTTTGACGGGCCGTCAGCCCTTGAGCCATTCGCAGGAGGCGGTCTCGCCGGCGATCCATACGATGTCCCCGCTCTGGAACTTGAGGTCCGGGCGGGGATTCGTCATGAATTCCTCGCCGCGGAGGACGCTGATCACCATGCAGTGATAGTCCCGCATCGAGGTGTCGCGCAGGACAGTGCCCGTGAGGTATGAATCTTCTTTGAGCTCGACCTGGACCACTTCGAAGTGCTCGTTGTCGGGGGCGGTGGTGCCCACGGCGGCGGACATCATTCCCCGGAGGGCTTCGATCTGCGCTGTTGTACCGACCGCCAGCAGCCGGTCGTGGGGATAGACCACGGTGTTGCCGTCGGGAATGAGGATGCTCTTGGATCCGCGCTCGATCTTGATGATGTTGGCGCCGGTCTCGCTGCGGAAGGGGATGTCTTTCATCCTGCAGCCGACGAATTCGCTGTCGGGCGAAAGGACCACCGGCTCCAGGTGAACGTCATACCCGGCCAGGGACCGCTGGACGGAGGTCGTGACGGGCTTCCGTTTGCGTTCGTCGTCCTCTTTCTGGTTGAGGTTCTGCAGGAAATGCCCTTCGATGAGGTTGAAACGGTGCAGGTATCGCCGTCCGAAGAGGATGAGGATGGCGCCGGCGATGAATACGACGAGAATCGTCCACCAGGCCATTTCGAAGTGCGTGGAGACGACGCCCAGCAGGACGGCGATGCCGAGGAAGGCGCGGGTGAGCGTGAGGCCGAGCAGGGGCCAGCGGTTGGCTGTTTTCTCCTGGATGAGTTTGGGAGCGTAAATGTTGATGTCGCCGCTCGAGACGGACATGCCGTAGATGAACGGCAGCATCGCGACGAGGGTGATGCTGACGACGAATGCCTTCTGGCCGAGCTCGTTCCAGGCAGGGAAAATCCGCTCTGTGAAGGGCATCAGGAAGACCTTCGAGGCAATGGAGATGGCGATCAGGATGACGCCGTAGAGGCCGATCCGGAGGAAATACGATTTGAGGAGCTTTTTCCAGTAACTCTGCTCGGCGGCGCTGCGGACGTTCTTTACGGAGGGCTGAAGCCGTTCCAGCGTCTTCTCCGGCAGCTTCCGCTGCAGCAGGCGGTCCACCGGGCCGGCGAGCTTGATCATGTACGGCGTGGTGAAGGTCGTGATGACCGAAACGGCGATGATGACCGGGTAGATGAATCCGCGCATGACGCCGAGGCTGCATCCTACACCGGCGATGATGAAGCCGAATTCACCGAGCTGCGCGAGGCTGAATCCCGTATTGACGGCGTTGGAAAGGCCGCCTCCGGTAATGATGATACCCGCTCCGCTGAAGATAATGTGCGTGAGCATCACGATGAGGGTCAGCAGCAGGATGACGGCCCAGTTTTCGGCGATGGCGGCCGGGTCGACCATCATACCGACAGAGACGAAGAAGATGGCGCTGAACAGGTCCTTGATGGGGCTGAGAAGTTTCTCGATGTGCTCGCTCTCGATGGTCTCGGCCAGGATGGATCCCATCAGGAAGGCGCCGAGCGCCTCGGAGTAGCCTGCGCCGGTCGCCAGCGTAACCATTCCGAAGCACAGGCCGATGCTTACGATGAGGAGGATTTCATCGGTAATCCACTTCTTGGCCTTCTTGAAGAGGGTAGGGATGAGGTAGATGCCGTCGAGGAACCACAGGATCAGGAAGAAGAGCAGTTTGCCGAGTCCCAGGGTCAGTTCGCCGCCCTGGAAGTTGTTGGAGACGGCCATCGTCGAGAGAAGGACCATCAGGAGGATGGCGATGAGGTCTTCGACGACGAGCGTCCCGAAGACGAGGGAGGCGAAAGGCTTGCCCTTGAGGCCGAGGTCGTCGTAGGATTTGAGGACGACGGCGGTGGAGGACATCGAGAGCAGGCCGCCGAGGAAGATGCTTTCCATGGTCTTCCAGCCGAGGGCCTGGCCGGTGACGTATCCGATGATGAAGACGCCGGCCGCCTTGATGAGGGCCGTGACGATGGGGCCGCTGCCGACCTTGAGAAGCTTCTTGAAACTGAATTCGAGGCCGAGGCCGAACATCATGAAGATGACGCCGATGTCAGACCATTCTTCTACGGCTTCCTTCGAGGAGATGCCGAAAAAGAAGTCGACGTGGGGGCCTATCAGCACGCCGGCCAGGATGTATCCGAGGATCAGGGGCTGCTTGAGCGCCTTGGAGATGATCGTGAAGACACCGGCGGAGATGAGGATCACCGCAAGGTCCCGGACCAGGTTCATTCCTTCTTCCATATATCTGCCACAAAAAATCCGGATACAAAATTACATAATATTTCTTCGGGACCGGTACATTTACGAAAAAAAACAATAAATTTGTATGTTTGCAGAAATAACCCTTAACATCGCTCCATATGAAAAAGCTCACCATTTTTGCAACGCTCGCCGTTGCGGCCTTTTCCCTCAGTTCCTGCGGTTTCTTCTCCCACATGGCCAACTCAATCGCCAACAATCCTGAATTCCAGGTGATGGGCGACGGCTCCAACGAAGGTATCTACAACGGACAGACCTTCCGGGTCGTCAAGACCGGCTCCTGCAGCTATGCCTTCGAGTCGGCCGATCCTGCCCAGCTGAAGCTGACGACCAGCGGGTCCGACGCCTATGTGACCGGCAAGCTCAAGAACAGCTCGTCGTCCGCCACCATCAAACTGACGGCCAGGAACGCCCAGGTCGATTCGATCGCGCCGGTGGTGCATGAGGTCCCGGTCTATGCCTGGGAGCTGCAGGTGTACGATGTGGCCGGCAGCCGGGTCTCCGATCCGAAGGCCCTTGTCCGCGGCAATACCTATGTCATCAAGATGGTCCGCCGCGGCGGCTCTTCGAGCAATCCGTCATTCACTCCGGTTCCGTCGCTCCGTCGCGGCCTGAAGCTGAGCGCCGCGCTCTCCGGTGACGATGAGACCATCTATCTGGAATTCGCCCACACCAATTCTTCTTACCAGAAACTCAGCAGCACATCGACGACCTACACGCTGACGACGCCGAAGTCATCGTCGTCCTGCACGGTGTCTGCCAAACTTGGCGACTATACGTCGAAGCTGGCGATCGCGACGAAGTAACAGATTCCGGAACGAGTCCGGAATGACGCAGGTTCAGTCCGAAGTTGCTGGAAAATGGCCGGGCAGTCAGCCCGGCTTTTTTTATGGAATGATGCGGCGGCAGGTGATGTAGCGCATCAGGTAGTAGGGGTTGGAGAATTTCTGGATCTCGACGCCCCCGGTGACTCCGCAGTGGATGAAGGTGAAGTCGCTGTGCTCGAGGTCGACGTCGACGACGATGCCGACATGCCCGACCTCCTTGATGCCGCCTACACGCTTGCCGAAGAGGACGATGTCTCCGCGGCGGATCTCCTGCTGGTCGACGTTCGCCACGCCTTCGCAGACGCCTTCGCCTTCGCGGATTTGGCGGATGGTATTGCGGGGCAGCTCGATGCCGATGCCCCTGAACGCGGCCCTGACAAAGCTGGAGCAGTCATAGTAGTAAGGCCCCTCCGCCCCCAGCTTGTAGGGCTTTCCCATAAAGGTCTTGGCATAGGCGATCAGGCTGTCCGCCTTGCTCATCGTCGTAACGGCGACGGTGTCGCGGACGGCAAGGGTGTCCCGCTGCTGGGCGCAGAGCGTCCCCGCAGCGAGCAGCAGCCCGGTTATCATTGCCAAGGTCTTATTCATGACGGATCTGTTTCGCTATTATTATCATTGTCCGCCTTTCGGTCCTTTTTGTCAATGTAAATGACAAGAGGCGTCCCGACGAATGCAATCAAGAGCAGGGTTCCTGCCAATATGTAAAAGCCGGTCATCTTTTCTTCTTATTGCTTTTCTTTATTTGCACATCTTTTTCTGCGGATTTGATCAGGTACAATCCTGGAATCAACAAAGCCAGCGTAATGGCCGACGAAATGATAATCAGCAGGGTACTGTTGGAAACTGCATTTAAAAAGTACGATAATAATCCGGCCGTAACCAGGTACTTTGCAATGTCCATCAGCCATTTTCCAAATTCTTTTAACATACAAAAATAATACCTCTTTGGATTTCTTGCAATTTGTTCTGACGGAATCCTACAATTTAAGATTGTACAGTTTGATGAGGCCGGCGATTTCGGGGTCGAGGTTGCCGCGGTGGACGAAGGAGCGCTCCCGGGCGCAGGCGCGCATGTAGCATTCGACTGCCTCGCGGTCTTCGCCCCGCCGGGCATGGAGGATGGCCCGCAGGTAGTCCACCTTGGGAAGGGGCTCGCAGCCCTGCAGGACGTCCAGCGCCGTCGCGTTGTAGTCCAGCGCGCTCAGGGCTACGGCAGAATTATAGTCCCTGTACGGCTTCAGCAGGGCCACGGCCGTCTTGTAATCCCTTTCCAGCAGGGCCCGCACGCCGCGGCGGTATGTCGTGTCGATCTGTGTCGAATCCGGGGTATACCACGTCCTGTCTGCATCGCAGAGCGAAGTCAGTGTGCTGATGTAGAAGGTCAGGGGCTCGCTCCGCGGAATGTCGTAGATGATCCGGTCCTCTTTGTAAATCTCGCCCTCCAGGGCAATCTCCGCTTTCCGGAGGTCCCGTTCCGCCAGGATCGTCTGCGCGTAATGATAGACGATGTCGCCGTTGATCTCGGTAATGACGCTGTCGAGCCGGAGGCCCTCCGTGATGATCGGGGACCGGACCCAGCGGCGGAACAGCTCTTCCTTCCGCGAAATCTTCGCCCGGTTGCGCCGGACGAGGGCCGAGTCGGTATAGTGCGCCGTTGCATCTTCCGCCGTGAGCAGCG
The DNA here is from genome assembly GCA_947165305.1 of uncultured Bacteroidales bacterium. Classification (GTDB taxonomy): domain Bacteria; phylum Bacteroidota; class Bacteroidia; order Bacteroidales; family UBA932; genus Cryptobacteroides. Next base: position 2,964 of record CAMUZW010000050.1, on the reverse strand, counting down.
TCTTCCGCTGCAGGAAGACCTTGAGCTGGTAGGCGTTCAGGAAACGCAGCGAATCGGCCGAGATGGATGCGAGGTACTTGTTGTAGCGTCCGTAGCCCCGGCGCTGGGCTTCCCGGTACAGGTCGCCCGTAATGATGACAGGGTCGAGCGCCGTGCTGTCCCTGCCCGTATACAGCTCCGGGTAGAAGCGGATCTGCCAGGTCTTGTCCTGCATCCGTTCGGGAATGGTAATCTGGAAGGCCAGGTTGACCATTCCGTGCCGCTCCGCCACGTTCCTGAATCTTGCCGTCACCACAGCCGCATCCAGTACGTCGGTTGCCGTCATTTCGCCTGTGGAGTCTTTGACGGCCCGCATCATGATCACTTTCTTGCCGTACGGGTCTTCCACGACCATCGATTCGGGCCTGGAACTGTCGATGGAGAGTTCCGGAATTTCGTTTTCCTCGACCAGGGCGATCGTCGCGGGCAGGGCATCTCTCCGGAGGCCGGTCAGTTTCTTTGCATCTCCGCAGGCGGTCATGGAGAAGAGGACGGCGCCGGCGTACAGAATGGCGGCTGAGGTTTTCATTACAGTTGGGGCGTCAGGGGTTCATTGATGAGGGAGAGGGCGTTCGCTACCACCTCCACGCTGTTTTTCTCGGTCCCGTCCGCGGCCGTATATTTATAATTGCGGATCCGGCCCGAAACCTCGACGCCGACCCCTTTCTGGATGAGTTCGAAGTCGGGCATCCCTTCCTTCTCCCAGGCCGTGACGTTGAGCCAGCAGGTGTCGATGAGAGTCGAGCCGTCCGAAGCGGAGTATGCGATGTTGGTCGCGACCGAGAAATGAATGACGCGCCGGTCTCCCACGTTGTTGAGGTAAATGTTGCTGCCGGTGTTGCCGCGCAGTTTGATTTGGTTGAGTTGTTCCATGAGTCAATCGTTTTTCATGCGTTTATGTTTTCCTTGATCCGCCGCTCTACGGTGCGCACCTTCAGGCAGAATGGCCGCAAGGTACGCCGACATTCCCCGGGATGCAAGCCCGGCCGCTTCCGGACCCCGGATTTTTCAAGATTCTTTCACAAATTGCGGGTTTCTTTCGAATTTCCGAAAAGAAAAGGCGCTTTGAAAGAATTCTTTCTTCACAGTGTTTTTCCTGTTGCCTGAAGGATTCTTCAAAACTTTGACAATGTTTTTTTCAGTCCTTGCAAATCCCGTTTTCGCGCACCAACTTTACGCCGAAAAAACTTGATTATGAAAGACCCCGGAAGGACTTACTGCCTGCAGTGCGGCAAAAAGATCGCGGGACGGACAGACAAAGTGTTCTGCTCCGACCGGTGCCGCAGCCTCTACAATTATCACAAGTCGCGCAACCGCGTCCTCGTACGCGCACGTATCATGAACGCCCTGGAGAAGAATTACAGCCTGCTGGACGCCCTGATCCGCCTCGGTGTCCACGAGGCCGAAGTTGGCGAGCTGGAGCTGATGGGCTTCAAGACCGGCTGTGCGACCCATTTCACGGAGCGGGGGAAGCTCCGCGAATACTGGTGTTTCGACATCCGTTATGATATATCAGGCGGGCGCCTCTTTAACCTGAGACGCCCGCTGGAACTGATAAAGGATATGCCGTAGACCGCGCTTAGGCGGCTTTCTTCTGGAGTTTCTGCGGATCCTTGAAGAGGATCATGAAGAGCAGGCCGACAACGAAGGCGTAGGCGGCAAAGATGTACCAGGCCTTGGCCCAGGACGGGTTGGCGGCGTTGTAGACGCAGGCTTCCACGACTTCGCCGGCAGCGAGGGTGCCGATGGTCGCGCCGAGGCCGTTGGTCATCAGCATGAAGAGACCCTGGGCGCTGGAGCGGATATCGGTGGTCGTATTCTGCTCGACGTAGAGTGAGCCGGAGATGTTGAAGAAGTCAAAGGCGACACCGTAGACGATGCAGCTGAGGATGAACAGGAGCACGCCGGGGAAGTCCGGGGTGCCGAGCCCGAAGAATCCGAAGCGGAATACCCAGGCGAACATGGCGATGAGCATCACTTTCTTGATGCCGAAGCGCTTCATGAAGAACGGGATCAGCAGGATGCAGAGTGTCTCGGATGCCTGTGAGATGGCGATCAGGGCGTTGGAGTTCTTGACGGCGAAGGTGTTGGCCAGGTCCGGATTCTCGGCGAATGAGCCTAGGAAGGTGTTGGCGTAGCCGTTCGTGATCTGGAGCGAAGCGCCCAGCAGCATCGAGAAGATGAAGAAGATGGCGAACTGACGGTCCTTGAACAGGGCGAAGGCCTTGAGCCCGAAGGCATCGGCAAGGCTTTGCTTGTCGTTGGACTTGTTGATTTCGCAGTGCGGCATCGAGAGGGCGTATCCGCAGAGGATCAGCGAGAGGATGCCGGAGGAGAAGAGCTGGGTATAGCTGTCCTGCATCTGGGTGCCGCCGATGCGGAGGAAGTTCGTCAGGAGCATGCTGCAGATGAAACCGACGGTGCCGAAGACACGGATCGGCGGGAAGTCCTTGACGGGATCCATCCCTTCTTTGGCGAGCGCGTTGTAGGCCACGGAGTTGGCGATGGCGATCGTCGGCATGAAGAACGCGACGCTGAAGCTGTAGAGGATGAAGAGCGGGCCGAACTGGACGGGTGCGCCCGCAGCGGTCTGCAGGTAGCAATACACGCCGGCCCCGATCATGAACAGGCCGGCCAGACCGTGGCAGAGCGAGAGCACTTTCTGGGCCTCGATCTTACGGTCGGCAACGATGCCCATCAGCGTGGGCATGAACAGGGACACGATACCCTGCATCGTAAAGAACCATTTGATTTGGGGCCCCATTCCGATGCCGCCGAGATAGCGACCGATAGAAGTTAGATAAGCGCCCCAGACGGCGAACTCAAGGAAATTCATCAGAATCAGCTTGAGGGTGACGGGTTTGATTTTTTGCATAGTCGTTGGTGTTTGTAAGGCAAATGTACGATTTTTTCTGATATTTTCGT
>CAMUZW010000049.1 GCA_947165305.1 uncultured Bacteroidales bacterium | reverse complement strand
GAGGATCACCCTGGCGGCCGCTTCCATGCTCTCCAGGGGGACGAATTCCATCTTGCCGTGGAAATTGAGCCCGCCGGCAAAGATATTCGGACAAGGAAGCCCCTTGAAGCTGAGATTGGCACCGTCCGTTCCGCCGCGGATAGGCTGGATCTTCACTTTGATCCCCTCCGCCTCCATCGCCTTCACGGCCTTCTCGACAATGTGATAGTGCGGCTCGACCATTTCCCGCATATTGCGGTACTGATCTTTGACGACCAGCTGCAGGGTCCCTTCACCATACTTCTCATTAATATAATCCGCCGCCTTGGCGATCAGTTCCTTCTTGCGGGCGAATCTGGCCGCGTCGTGGTCCCGGATGATATAGGCGAAATCCGCCTCCTCCACCGAACCCTTGAAGCTGACGATATGGAAGAAGCCTTCGTAGCCCTCGGTGAATTCCGGCCGCTGCTCGACGGGGAGCAGGGCGTTGAATTCCTGGCCGATGAGGATGGCATTCTTCATCTTGCCCTTGGCGTAGCCGGGATGCACGTTCCGGCCCTGGATATGGATCTTGGCCGAGGCCGCGTTGAAATTCTCGAATTCCAGTTCGCCGATTTCCCCGCCGTCCATCGTATAGGCAAAGTCCGCTCCGAAACGTGCCACGTCAAACTTAACCACGCCGCGTCCGATCTCCTCGTCGGGCGTAAATCCGATCTTGACGGGGCCGTGCTTGAATTCGGGATGCTCCGCCATATACTGCACCGCATGCATGATTTCGGCCACGCCGGCCTTGTCGTCGGCGCCGAGCAGGGTGGTACCGTCGGTCGTAATCAACGTCTGGCCGACATAATGCAGCATCTCCGGGAACTCCTCCGGCTTGAGCTGCAGGCCGGGAACGCCCTTGAGGTCGATGGCGCCGCCGTCATAGTTGTTGATGATCTGCGGCTTGATGTCCTTCCCGGACGCATCCGGCGCCGTATCGACATGGGCGATGAATCCTACCGCAGGGACCGGCCCGGAGACGTTGGCCGGAATGGTGGCCATCACATAGCCGTATTCATCCAGCACGGCCTCCGCCCCGAGTGCCTGCAGTTCATCGCGCAGCAAGCCCAGCAACTTTAATTGTTTGGCGGTAGAAGGCTGGCTCTCGCTCTCTTCGCAAGACTGGGTGTCGAAGGAGACGTATCTGAGGAATCTGTCTAAAATCTGAGTCATATCACGTATTTATTTTACTTCTTTTCAGCATCTTTCGCCTTCATGGCGCTCCAGCCCATATAGACCACGAGGCCGATGAACACCGCGATGGCGACCCACTGGGCACCGTTCGAAGCATTCCAGACGGCCATCGGGCTGCCTTCGGTGAGAAAATCCACTTTGGCGAACTTGAGAATGGCGCTCACGACACCCATCAGGGCACCGCCGGCAATGAAGCCGGAGGCGATCAGCGTACCCTTCTCCTGACGGGCCGTGTTGACGGCGGCATCTTTGCTGCGGGTCGAAACGAACCAGGAAATGGCACCGCCGACCAGCAGGGGAAGGTTCAGGTCGATCGGGATGAACATACCGAGGGCGAAGGCCAGGGCGGGCACCTTGAACAAAGTCAGGATGATGGCAATCAGGGCACCGATGCCGTACAGCATCCACGGAGCCCCGCCGCCGCTGCACATCGGCTCGATGACGGCCGCCATCGCATTGGCCTGGGGCGCGACAAGGGCGCCTTCCCCGGTAAACCCGTACGTTTTGTTAAGCACCAGCATCACGCCGCAGACGGTGACGGCCGAAACAGCGACACCGAGGAACTTCCACCCTTCCTGCTTGCGGGGCGTAGAGCCGATCCAGTAACCGATCTTGAGGTCGGTGATGAATGACCCTGCGACGGAAAGGGCCGTACAGACCACGCCGCCGATGATGGCACAGGCTGCCATGCCGGCGCTCCCCTTGAGGCCGACGGCAACCAGGACCAGCGAGGCCAGGATCAGGGTCATCAGGGTCATTCCGCTCACGGGGTTGCTGCCGACAATGGCGATGGCATTGGCTGCGACCGTCGTGAACAGGAAGGATATGACCGTCACTACGACGAGGCCGATCAGGGCCTGCCAGATATTGTTGACGACACCTCCGAAGGCAAAGAATGCAAAGACACAGAGCAGCGTGATGGCGACGCCGAAGACGATGGTCTTCATCGGGAGGTCTTCCTCCGTACGGCTCGCAGCCTCGACAGCCTGTCCCGGTTTCTTCTTGAATTCGCTTGCAGCCAGCCCCACGGCGCTCTTGATGACGCCGAACGACTTGATGATGCCGATGATGCCGGCCGTTGCAATGCCGCCGATACCGATATGACGGGCATATCCCTTGAAGATCTCATCGGGAGACATCGCGGCGATGGCGTCATGTGTCACGCCGGGCGCAAACAGGCCCAGAACTGCACCGTCCGGCAGAAGATTGATCAGCGGGACGATGATCAGCCACACAAGCAGGCTGCCGCAGCAGATGATGAATGCGTATTTGAGACCGACGATATAACCGAGGCCGAGCACGGCGGCACCGGTATTGAGCTTGAGGACGATCTTTGCCTTGTCGGCAATGACGCTTCCGACGTGCGTAAGCGTCGTGGTAACCGTCTCCGCCCAGGCGCCGAAGGTCGCGATCACAAAGTCATAAAGACCGCCGATCAGGCCGCTGATCAACAGCGTCTTGGCGCCCGCACCGCCGCTCTCCCCGCTCACAAGCACCTGCGTGGTGGCCGTCGCCTCGGGGAAAGGATACTTCCCGTGCATTTCCTTCACGAAATACTTCCGGAACGGGATCAGGAACAGGATGCCCAGGAAGCCGCCGAAGAGCGAAGACAGCACCATCTGAAAGAAATTCACCTGGAGGTTCGGATACAGCAGGTTGCCGGCCGCATCCGTCTTTCCCTGTAATATATAGATGGCAGGGAGTGTAAAGATAGCCCCCGCGACGACGGCACCCGAGCAGCCGCCGATCGACTGGATGATGACATTCTGCCCCAGGGCCCCGTTCTTGCGGAGCGCTCCGCTCACGCCGACGGCGATGATCGCGATCGGGATGGCCGCTTCGAAGACCTGGCCGATCTTGAGGCCCAGGTATGCGGCGGCGGCAGAGAAGATCACCACCATCAGGATACCCATCAAGACCGAATAGAGGGTCACTTCGGGATACTTTTTCTGCGCCGAGAGAAGGGGCTCGTACTTCTCTCCGGGCCGGAGTTCCCGCTGCGCGTTTTCAGGGAGGGCTAATTTTTTGTTTTCGTCCATATTTTAATCGGTTAAGAAGCTGTGACTTCGAGCGTAACGACCTTGGTGACGCCGGTCGTCAGCGTGATATGCGCTTCAATGGTATGCGTTCCGGCCGGAAGGATCACGGAAGGGACGCTGACAGGTTCATCGTCCAGATACCAGGCAACCGTCTGCGGGACGCGGACGTCGGATTCGACAAGCTCCAGGGCGAAGGAGGCCCCCGCCGCATAGCTGCCGTTGCCGGGGTTGGCGATGGTATTGTAGTCCAGGCTTTCGGAAGGCATGTTCACCGTCAGGGTGACCGCCTTTGCAGACGCATTGTAAGAGATGCCGGTGAAATAAATGAGTGATTCCACGCCGCTCCAGTCCTTCGGCGTATACGCCGTCACAGCGCCGCTGGTCTTGCCCGGGAACGGAATGTTGGTCTCGTCATAGCCATAGGGATAACCGTCCGAATCGACCTCATATTCAATTCTCGACTGGTCCCGCGCCGGGATAAGATAATAGCACGGATGCGACGCGTTCTCGTTGATCATGTTGGTCGCCTCCCAGTCAGACCAGAGTTGGGATGCGGGGATGTCCCGCTCTTCATAGTAGCCTGTGGAATAGTTGGGAGACCAGATGCTCACCGGCGTTTCCGACTTGTCGACGTGATAGACGATCAGTCCGGGGCCGCCGGGAAGATACCTGTCCCAGCCGGAGAGCGCACGGCACTCGTACAGGAAATACTCGCCGGAGATACTCGTCGGTGTCTTGTAAGCCACGACGTCCCTGCCGACGGCCGCGATGGAGACACTTCCCTTTTCGGTGAAGCTCCTGACGGCGCTCTCGTCCACCCAGCCCAGCATCAGGCGCTCTTCGAGGCCGAAGTAAGGAGGCGTATTGCCGCCATTGTTATAAGGGCCTGCGCACATCGTGGAATAGGCATACACATCGGCGGCACAGCCGTGGTTGTCGTACTCACCGTCGCCATAATCCGTATCGTAGAAGTCCGGAAGGCCCAGCGAATGGCCGAACTCATGGCAGGTCGTGCCGATACCGCAGAGTTTGGTCGTATAACCGGTATAAGTCCCGTTGTCGACAGACAGTTCAGACGTACAGAAGTAATTGTCTATCTTTTTCCCGTCAAAGCTGTTCCCGGTCCGGATTTCCGATTCGGAAGAATAGCTCATGTTCCAGGAGTGGGGCCAGATGCTGTCGTCCGGGCCGTACTCCGCTTCATTCTCGCCCGCATAGTAGAAGAGCACCATGTCTACATACCCGTCGTTGTCGTAATCGTATCGGGAAAAATCCACCTGGGCATCCAACTTCTTGGCGGCATGGAACAGTGCCAGTTCCGGAGCCGTATCGGAGCCGGGACCGCCGGCATTTCCGCCATAGGTTGCCATCGGATTGTCGAGGGTGACGGGGCCGTACACATCAAAGACAGGCTTGAACTGATTGTTCGAATTCTCTTCATAGAAATCCTTGACGGAGCCGGTGGCGCCATTATAGGAATAGCCTTGCTCATTGAGCAGGGCCGTGAACCGGGACGCCGGGTCGGCATCCGTAAAACCCTTGTCCGAGAAGGCGGCGATAATGACGGGAATATGACGTTCCCCGTGGGTCATCGAATAGGCCGAAGCCGCCGAACGGACCCGCCGTGCCTGCAGCGCCTGGCGCATTCGCCGGGCCAGCTGCCGCCGTTTCGTCATGGCAACCTTTGTCTCAATCTGGTCCGCGGGCCTGTAGAAGCCGTCAGCATCCTTCAGCAGGACCTGGCCGGACGCATCCGTAACCCAGTGATTCCATTCGTCTCCGTGGCGTTCGATGAGGATCCGGCTGCCGTCAGGCTGTGTGTACCAGAATTTCCCCGGCCGGGCGGGAACCGCCGAAACCATCAGGGCGGAGAGAAGTGCTGCAAGCGTCAATACAATCTTTTTCATATCCTTCCCTCCTTACTTTTTAATGATGAAACCTTCGCCGGTACCGTCCCCGAGCCAGACCTTGGAGCCGTCCTCCCCGACGACCCGCATGGTATAAGTCGCATTCTTGAGCACCGTCAGGCCTCTGCGGTGCGCGACCCTGACTTCCAGCTCATCACCCTTGACAAACGTCCTTTTATAGCCCGAGATCTCGAGCTGCTCGTTGTCGGCGGGATGCAGGATCGCGAAAGTCAGCACGCCCGCATTGTACTCGCGGCTGTACTGGTCTTCGCCTTCGGTGTAAATCCTCCTGTCGCCTGTGAGGTAGGCACCATAGCGGGATTCCGAGAGCAGCGGATCGTCCGCGACGTCACCGCCACCGCCTTTGCGGAAGATGCAGACATCTTCCTGGCCTGAAGAATAGCAGGCAAAAAGGGGATTGCCGTTGCCCGTATTGGGATTGAACCGCAACAGATTCCTTGCTCCCGCCTGGGCCTTTATGGCCGCCACGCCATCCGCGGCAATCTCAATCGTAAAACTGCTGTTATCAGAAAGCAGGTCTACGGTCAACAGTCTGTTTTTCCCCCCGCTGATATTGGCCAGGTATCCGTTCCCTGTCAGGAAGGACCATGTGCCTTCACTCTTTCCTGCCCCCAGCGTCAATACTTGTGCATCGGCCGAAGGAGTCTTCCAGACATGGTTGACGATGCTGCCGGACGGAACGGAGACCGCCGCACGGTTGTTGGTGGACTGTTCCCCAAGCACATACGTTTCATCCGCATTGAGAATAAGGACTTCGTCACCGACCTTGAGGTCGTTCCTCGTCACGAGAGACCAGACATCTCCGCCCGCCTCGGCATCTGTCATGTCAATACCGAAACGCACGATCCGGCCGGAAGCGAAACGGCGGTCGGCAGGGAAGGTCACCTCTTTGGTAAAGATACCCTGATCCGTCAGGACGGATATCTTCATCGTCTGGCCGGACACATCCACAGGCGCACACGCAAACCAGACGTCCGACGTATTCGTCGTCAGAATCCGGAGTGTGGAAGATTCCCCGGCAGGCGTAAATGTCCCGTCTTCGCAGGAATAATAGAATTCTCCCGCAAGCGGCGTGGAACAGGTCAGTTCTACGCCACTGACAACGGCGTCGCCCAACGAGAGATTCTTGAGGTTGAGCCTACCGTAAGCCGTCGCGTGCGAGAAATGGAGCATCACCTCAGAAGGCATGGTCTCGAAGGAGGACGATTTGGCAGAGAGAATCTGCGCAGCCTCGTCCACGGATCCCTCCACAGGCGTCTGGACAGACGGAACCCGGACCCTCCAGGCCTTCCGGCTCGGGCTCATCGCCTCGGCGGCGGAAGCGGGGCTGACTGCATAGAACCGGTACGGGGCCGGCGCAGAAGAAGGATCCACTTCTGTCTCGAAGTCCGCCGTCCTGCCGTCGGAGGACGGCGTGACAACGGCTTCCGCGGCCTCTCCCGCATTGAGTGAGATTTTTACCCGGGTATCATTCGCCGTCCAATACGTCGGATAACTGTCGCCGTCGGCTTCGCCGAAGGCCGTCTTGGAAGCGGGGACACCCGCATGGAACTGAACGGTCCGAGCAAGCCCGGAAGGCTCGTCGGCCTCACGATGATTGCTGCAAGCCGTAGCGGCAACAAGAAGGCTCAAAACGCCCAAAGTCATCAACTGTGTCTTCATCATAACCGCTTCTTTTAAAGATCTCCCCACTCCTCGCCGGTACCGGGATCGATTTCTCCCTGATACCCCGTGGCGAGGAAATTTCCTTCCGTCCGGATATCCTTGATCCTGACGAGAGGCTCAACATAACCATACACTATCATTTCTCTGACTGTTCAGATTGCTTCTTCTGATAATACCTGAGGTATTTTTCGTACAGGGCCTTCTCCCTGGCGGCCCGTTCGGCTTCCCGCTGGAGCGCCTTGAGGGTCGCCGCCCGCTTCCGGGCGAGTTTCTTCTGCTTTTTGGCTTCGGCCTTTGCAGCATCCCTGGCATCCAGTTCCGCCCAGCGGGCTTCCCGCGCAGCCTGTTTCTCCGCCTTAAGGCGCTCCCGCTCCGCTTTCTTGCGGGCCGCCTCGGCCGCTTTCTGCGCCTTGGGATCCAAAGGAGCAGGCACGGAAAGGGTGTCTCCGCCGTGGGCGGCAGAGTCGGCGGGTGATGCGAGAGAATCGGCAGGAGCGGTCAGCGAATCCCGCGGAGCGACCAGCGTATCCGCAGGAGCGGAGAGCGTGTCGGAGACCGCCACGTCCTTCGGCAGATCATCACCGGACTGCCTGGGCGGACCGTCCTTGGGTGCGGGATGGGTCTTCCGGTACTCCAGGTCCTGGAAGACCTGCTTCATGTAGCCCGGGAAATAGATCTCCGTCTGGGGATAGTCCGGACGGGGATGGGCGGCATATTCCTTCCGTTCGCTGGACCGGGGTTTTATGTCCGTCAGGTCCTGCAGCCCGCGGGGCCGGAGCTCCGGTTTCCAGTTGAAGCCTTTCATCCGCTGCTCCTCGGGAGGAAGCTGTACGACCGGATAGGCGTCATTCTTGGCACTGTCAAAGTACAGGATGCGCTCCAGGTCTCCGTCCTTGAAGGTCGCCGACAGCATCTTGGCATCCACCTTGTTGGCCGTCGCGATGACATCATTCTCCTGAAGATAGAAGAGGGCCATGCTGCCGCCGAGGCCGTCGAAGCGGCGGAGCGCCCCCGTCGAATCAAAGTACGCCAGCATTTCCGCGCCCTTGATCTGGTCGTAGTACAATGAGTCCTCCTGGATGAGGATGAAGGCGTTGGACATCAGGCTGGCCTTGTCGATGGCGTTGTTACGGGTCGCAACATAAATGCTGTCGGCCGTGTACTGGCGGTTGCCCTCGTGATAGACATACGGTTCCCGGTAGATGCGGACCAGGGAATCCAGCCCGTTGTACGCAAGGGAATCGGAGGCCATCTGGATATCCTTCCGGAAGAGTTTCACGCGGCTCCACGCCCAGACAAAATCGACTTTGGTGCTGTCTTTCGGTGCAGGCGGAACGGTATCGGCCGGTGCGGCAAGGGTGTCTGCCGGCGCCATGAGCGAATCAGCAGGGAACGCAAGAGAGTCACCGGGAACCACCAGCGTATCTGCCGGAGCGGACAGTGTATCCACCGGCGGCAGAAGTGTATCGGCCGGAGCGGCAAGGGTGTCGGCAGGAACCGCCGGCGTATCTGCCGGGACAGACGCCGCCGTTTCCGCCGGAGCGGTCGGTTGCACAGATGGCGAATTCTTCTTTTCTTTACTACCTTTCTTCCCAGGCGCACCCTTCTGATCTGTCTTGCCGGGCTTCTTTTCCTCCGTCCTGCCGGTCCCGGGAGCCGCGACCGGATTATCCGGCGGGCGGTTCGGGTCGTTCTTCGCCGCCTCCTCGGCAGCCTTCGCAGCCGCTTCCGCCGCCTTGCGGCGATATTCCATCACGGGGTCCATCGCCAGATCCTTCAGCCGTTTCTCCGCCAGGACAACCAGCGCGGAATCGATATCACAACGGGGAATCGAGCGGTGGACCAGGGTATCCGCCCCGATATACACCGTATCATTCTGCTCGGAGACCGACTCGATCACGGGCCGGCGCGTCATTGTCACCTTGGCAAGGGTATCCTGATAGAAGATCCGGCCCGCCATGGTGCGCACCGAGCGCGACGTATCGAGAATCTGGGCATGGCCCAGCATTTCCACCTCGTTGATCGGCCGCTTATACAGGAGCGAATCCGACCAGCCCTCGCGGTCCGGGGTCATTACGTGTACGTTCTTCCGGAAGAAGAACCAGTCCTTCCCGCGGTCGAACCAGCCGTCGCCGGCGCTCATCATATTGTCGTCGTTCCAGACATCGGTCCCGTATCCGAAGGTCGCGAGGCTGGTCTCGGAATTATACACCAGACGGGACGTCTTGATCAGCGTCTCGTCGGTGTACATGTGGACGTTGTCCATGAAGGTGAACGTCTTGATCTTCGATTCGTAGGAGCCGAAGCGGCTCTCGATGACCTGCCCGTCCTTGTCTTTCATCGCGCCGCCGTTCTGGAAGACCGCCACGCTGTCCTTGGTATTATAATCCAGGTAACGCGTCCGGAGGACGTTCTCGTCCTTGTCTTCCAGCTGCACCGCGCCGCGGAACTTGGCCATGTCTTCCTCGATGATGTAGTCGAGGGTCTCGCTGGTAAGCTGTGTCCGGTTCTGGACGATCTTGACGTGGCCGATGGCCTTGATGACCTGCTCATCGACATTCCAGTAGGCCGTGTCGCAGATCAGATACGTCTTGTTGTGATAGAAACGGGCGGGGCCGACCACCTTTCGGATGCTCTGTCCCCGCACTTCCTGAAGCTCTGCCGACTGGGCGCTCAGCAAGGTAACCACATTATCCGGCGATTGCCCGGGGGGTGTCCGCTGGGCAATCAGGCCGAAGGGGAAAACCACTGCGGCGCACAAGGTCAGCAGTATCTTCTTCAGGAGCATACCGCCGGTATTTTACTTGCGGAATTTATCCGAAAGTCCGCTACGAGAGAATTCGCATTCGCGGAACAGCGGGTCGATGACGATGAAAGTCGTCTTGATCTTTTCGTCGAGGAAGGCGTCGATCGCCTTCATCCGCTTGTCCTGCTCCACGTACTGCACTAGTTCCGTATAATCTTCGTTGAAGGTAGCCGTATGCGCGGGGATGATCTTGTCGACACGCAGGATCTTGTACACGGTATTACCGTTGCGTCCTTCGTTGTCGAGCGACTCCACCGGCAGGGAGACTTCCCCTTCGGAGAGTTCCTTGACGGCCCGGTAGTCCTGCGGCTTGAGCTGGTCGATCTCGAAGTAGGCCGAACCGGTCTGGGGATCCGCCATCTGGCCGCCGTTGGTGCGGGTGGAAGGATCCTCCGAGTAGAAACGTGCGGCCAGCGGGAACGTCACGGCACCGGCATTGATCTCGGTGCGGAGCGAATCCAGTTTGGCGAACGCCTTCTCACGGTCCTCGCTCGTATATTGGGGCTTGATCAGGATGTGGCGGGCGTTGAACATGTCGCCCTTCTTCTCCAGTACCTCGATGATGTGGAATCCGTCCGGTGTCTCGACGATCTGGGAGATGACACCCGGCTTGAGCGACATCGCCGCATCCGAGAAGGCCGGCCAGAAGATGGACTTCGAGGCCATGCCGAGCTCGCCGCCCTTGCGGGCGCTGCCCGGGTCTTCCGAATAAATGCGGGCCAGCGTAGAGAACTTCTCGCCGTTGATGATCCTTTCACGGATGGAGAGGAGCTTTTCCTTGACCGCCAGATTGGCCGCTTCCCGGTCGGGATAGATGCAGATCTGGCTGAGGAGGTACTTCATCGGGACCTCCGGAAGGTCTTCGGTCTTGACGCTGTCCATCCAATGGCGGACGTCATACGGCGTAATCTCCGGGATAGAAGAGGCCACCTGGGACTGCTCCTGCTGGGTGAGGCTCTGGTCCTGCAGCGTTTCCTTCCACTCCTGACGCAGCTTATAGAGCGGCTTCCCGAAGTATTTCTCGACTTCTTCATCACCGCCGAGCGACGTACGGATCTGGTCGATACGCTGGGCGAGTTCGCCCTCCACCATATCCTGGTTGACGGAAAGGGAATCCAGCCGGGCCTGCATCAGGAAGATTTTCTGGACCAGCATGTTCTCCAGCAGTTCGCAGCGGAGATTCCGGTCCGAAGACATGCCCTGCGCCCGCATCATCTGCACTTCCTGCTCGATGTCGGAAACCATGATCACTTCGTTTCCGACAACGGCGACCGTCTTGTCGATCACTTTGCCGTATTTCTGGGCGGAAACAGTGAAAGACAAGCCGAGGAAAAGTACAGCTGCGAGAATTTTACGCATTTTCGAGGCCTTTCTTGACGGCGGCGCTGAGGCGGTCATACAGGGCATCCACCTTCTCCAGCAGTTCCTTGCGGATGCCGGCGAAATACGCCTTCTTGTCTCCTTCGGGTGCGGAAATCTTGTCCCTGAGCGCATTGAAGAGGTCGACGGCCTCGTCGATGAGGTCCGTGATCTCGCCGGCATTCTTGCCGGGATGCACATTCAGGAAGAGGGTACAATCGTCCACAAACGCACCGATTACATATTCGATGTCTTTCTTGATGTCTCTAAGATTCATGTCTTTCCAAATTTAAATAGTTCGCAAAGATAGTAAATTTTTCTTTATCGTGCCGGGAACGGGCCTGTTTTGGCCTACAGGACCGTCACCATCTCCTCAATAGACTTCCGGACGGTATGGAGTTCCGTGGGAGCGCCTTCGCCGCTGGCCGGATGGCCGATTGCGAGGAGACCGTAGATCCCATGCTCCCGCATCTCCGGAAAGGCCTCACGGATCTTGCCGGGATTGAAGTCCCAGATCCACATGTTCGCGAGCCCGGCGTCCGTAGCCGTCAGCATCAGGTGCGTCAGTACGATGGCGGCGTCGGTCTTCGCCGCATTGATCCCGTCGCTCTCGCGGATCCAGGCCTCTTCGTTCCGGCAGCCGACAATGAGGACAACCGGCGCGCCGTAGCAGGGATGAATCGTCCTGAGGCGGGCAAGCGCCTCTTCGCTCTTGACGACCCAGATACGGGTCGGCTGGAGGTTCTTCGCGGAGGGCGCCAGGCGGCCGGCTTCCAGAATCATCCTCAACTTGGATTCCGAAACGGGATACTTGTTGAAGGAGTGGCACGAATAACGGCTTGCAAGGATCTTCATGAAAGCATCCGAACCGTACTCATACTTGGTGATCTTCTGCTCGACGTCGGCAAAGGAGGCGCGGCTTCTGATCTTGGCGGTGTCGCTCAGGCGACTGAAAAAACCTTTCTTCATCCTATTGTAACTGTTTCTGTTCTACTTTCCGGCAATATGTTTCTCCCAGGCCCAGGCGGAGGCCAGGGTATCCTCGACGCTGCGTCTGGCCTTCCAGCCGAGCACTTTGTTGGCAAGGGAAGGATCGGCCCAAATGGCGGTGACGTCTCCGGCGCGGCGCGGCGCGAATTTGTAATTCAGCTTGAGGCCGTTGACCTTCTCGAAGGCGTTCACCAGCTCCAGGACGGAGACCGGACGGCCTGTGCCGACATTGTACACCTCACAGCCTTTCTCCATCTTGCCGTCGAGCATCCGGCGGACGGCGTAGACGTGCGCCTGGGCGAGGTCGACGATGTCGATGTAGTCGCGCTGGCAGGTGCCGTCGGGGGTGGGATAATCATTGCCGAAGATGCTGAGGCAGGCGCGTTTGCCGATGGCGGTCTGGGTGATGAACGGGACGAGGTTGTTGGGGACGCCACGGGGCAGCTCGCCGATCAGCGCGCTCGGATGGGCGCCGATGGGGTTGAAGTAGCGAAGCAGGATGCCCTTGATCTCGCCCTCCGTCCCGGCTGTCGCCTTGACGACATCATTGAGAATATCTTCGCACATCTGCTTGGTGGCACCGTAAGGGGAAGTGGCCGGCTTGCGCGGCGTCTCTTCCGTCACAGGGACCTTGTCGGGCTCGCCGTACACGGTAGCCGATGAAGAGAACAGGACATTGTGGCAGCCGTGGGCTGAAGCCGCTTCCAGCACGTTGAGGAAGGATCCGAGGTTGTTTTTGTAGTACATCACGGGTTTCTCGACCGATTCACCGACGGCCTTGAAGGCGGCGAAGTGGATGACCGCATCGATCTTGTAGTCCGAGAAGAGCCTGTCGGTCGCCGCCGCGTCGCAGAAGTCCACCTTCTCAAACGGAAGCTTCCTGCCGATGATCTTCTGGACTCCTTCAAAGCAGGTCATATCGCAATTCGACATATTGTCGGCCACGACTACATCGTAGCCGGCCTCAATCAGTTCGACAGTCACGTGGCTCCCGATGAAGCCCGCGCCGCCTGATACCAAAACGCATTTTGCCATAAATGAAGTATTTTCTAATCAGTTTACAAAAATAACAATCTGTTTTGATATTCTTGATAAAAATTTGCGAGTTTTGCGCCAAAGCGGTATCTTTACGGATATTCCGGGGCAGGCCCGGAATGACAAAAACAGTGTCCGGAATACACGATTATGGCGACAAGTAAGATAAAAAGCATCTGGTTCTGCACCAGTTGCGGCAATGAGAGCCCCAAGTGGATGGGGAAATGTCCCGCCTGCGGAGAATGGAATACGCTGGTGGAGAAAACCGTCGCGACAGGCCCCGCCAAAAAGCAGCTCTCCGTAGCGGTTCCCGGAGAGAGCCGCAAACCCGTGCGGCTCCGCGACGTGACGTCCTCTGCCGAAGACCGCATTCCGCTCGGCAACGCCGAGGTAGACCGGCTGCTCGGCGGCGGCATCGTCAAGGGATCCCTGGTGCTGATCGGCGGCGAGCCGGGCATCGGCAAATCGACCCTGAGTCTCCAGATTCCCCTGCTCCGCCCTTCGCTCAAGACCCTGTACGTCACGGGAGAAGAAAGTGTCCGGCAGGTCAAGATGCGCGCGGACCGGCTGGGCGGTGACCTGTCCAACTGCTATATCTACTCCGAGACACTTCTCGACAATGTCATCGCCGAAGCGCAGGAAGTCGCGCCCGACCTGATGGTCGTGGATTCCGTGCAGACGATGTACTGCCAGAATGTCGAATCGACGGCCGGCAGTGTCTCCCAGATTAAGGAAACCGCCGCCGTCCTGCTCCGCTTCGCCAAGGAAACGGGTATCCCCGTCATCTTGATCGGCCACATCACCAAGGAAGGCAGTATCGCCGGACCCAAGATCCTGGAGCACATCGTCGACGTCGTCCTGCAGTTCGAGGGCGAGAACAAAGGGCCTTACCGGGTGCTCCGGAGCATCAAGAACCGTTTCGGTTCCACCTCCGAGCTGGCCGTATTCGAGATGACCGGGACGGGCCTCCGGGAGGTCTCCAATCCGTCTGAAATGCTGATTCCGATGCACGGGGACGGCCTGAGCGGGACGGCCATCAGCGCCATGCTCGACGGCACGAGGCCCTTCCTCTTCGAGGTGCAGGCCCTCGTGAGTTCCGCCGTCTACGGTACGGCGCAGCGCAGTGCGACCGGCTTCGACGTCAGGCGCCTCAACATGCTCCTGGCCGTGCTCGAGCGAAGGGCCGGATTCAAACTGAGCCAGAAAGACGTCTTCCTCAACATGGCCGGCGGACTCAAAGTGACAGACCCGTCCTGCGACCTCGCCGTCGTGGTGGCCGTCCTGTCTTCCAATTTTGATTTTGCCATTCCGAAGGATGTCTGTTTCGCCGGCGAAGTAGGCCTCAGCGGCGAGATCCGCCCCGTTTCACAGGTTGACCGCCGCATCCAGGAAGCCGCCCGTCTCGGGTTCGCACGGATCTTCGTCTCGTCGTACAGCCGCCTCGACCACAAGGCCGAAGGCATCGAAGTCGTCAAGGTCGGCGACATCCCGGCCCTGGTACGGAAACTATTCCGCGAGTAGCGCGATAATCTGGGTGATGACGGGACGCACCTTCGACGCCGGGACCGCCGCGTTGTTGGTGAGAATCGAGAAAAAGACCGTCTCCTTCTTCCCCTCCTTCGGGGTAATATAGCCGCTGTAACAAAGCACGCCGTTCATGGATCCGCTCTTGAGGTGGATCCTTTCTTTGGTTTCCTGCGGGAGGGCAGGCAGGACCACCCGCATCGTGCCGTTGGCACCGGGAATCGGAAGGGAGGCAAGGTAATCGTTCCAGGCCGGAGACCGCCGCATGGCGACGAGGAAGCGGACAAGAAATTCCGGCGAGACGGCATTCTGGCGCGAAAGTCCGCTCCCGTCCGTGAGAATGAGTCCGTTCCGGGTATCCACCCCGAGTTCTTCCAGGATCTTCCGCTCCACGACGGCGCAGGAATCGTAATTATCGAACCCGAGTTCCCGCCTTCCGAGGGTGCGCAGGAGGGTCTCTGCGTAGAAATTGTCGCTGCGGTGGTTGGTCTCGCGGCAGATGCGCGCGAGTGTCGGCGAATAGGTCTTTCCGAGGACCTTGAGGCTGTCCTGCGAGACCGCCCTGTCCGTAAGCGGCTGATTAAATCCGCTCCGGATCCAGCCGGAGCGGTCGATATCCGCGGCGCCGCCCGTCGCGATGATCCCGCCCCGCAGCAGGAATTTGTAGAAATGATGGGCGCACGTCAGGGCGCCGAATTTATTGGAAAAGTGTTCGGTCCGGGTCCGCTTGTCCAGGGCGAAGGTGCCCCGGATCTCTCCGACGGGCGCCAGATCGGTCGTATACAGATAGATTTCGTCCCCTGTGCCGGGCCGGGCCGTAACGCCGGTGCAGGTATACTTCATCCAGGGTGTCTCGGGGACGGATTCCCGCCAGCGGACCGGATCACCCGCAGCCTGGCCGGCCGTGATGACGAACTCTTTCTGGTTCTGATAATAGCAGAGGCCGTTCCCTCCTGTGCCGTAGTCGGTGCCGAGGTCATCCCAGGTCCAGGAGGGAT
>CAMUZW010000048.1 GCA_947165305.1 uncultured Bacteroidales bacterium | reverse complement strand
AACGGCCTCGTGCTGCCGCCGGCCCTCGCTCCGATCCAGGTGGTGATGGTCCCGATCTACAAGACCCCGGAGGAGCGTTCCGCCATCCTCGACAAGATGGATGAGGTCAAGAAGGCGCTGGAGGCGAACGGCCACAGCGTTGAGATCGACGACCGCGACACGCTGCGTCCCGGATTCAAGTTCGCCGAGTGGGAGCTCAAGGGCGTCCCGGTCCGGCTGGCCATCGGTCCCCGCGACCTCCAGAACGGTACCGTGGAAGTGCACCGCCGCGATACGCTCGAGAAGGTTGTCGAGCCGCTTGACGGCCTCGATGCGAAGATTGCGGACCTGCTCGACGATATCCAGAAGAACATCTATGCCAAGGCGCTCGCCTTCCGCGACGCTTCGGTCCGCAAGGTGGACACCTGGGAGGACTTCAAGGTCGAGATCGAGAAGGGCGGCTTCCTGCTCTGCCACTGGGACGGCACGGCCGAGACCGAGGCGAAGATCCAGGAGGAGACCAAGGCCACGATCCGCTGCATTCCTGTGGACAGCTATGTCTGTATGGAGGAAGGCAAGTGCATCTATTCCGGCAAGCCTTCTCACCAGAGGGTGCTTTTCGCCCGCTCCTATTGATGTCAATCTGCTGGATGTCATTCTGAGCGCAGCGAAGAATCTATGTAATAAATTAAAAATGAAGAGTATATGAAAAAAATCTTTTTGACCCTTTCCGCGGCCGCCTTTGCGCTGGTCGCTTATGCCCAGGATCCTGAGACGAAGAACCCCGAGGCCGTCGCCGCCGAGGTGCAGGCCGTCAACCAGGACGTTCAGGCCGTGGCCGCCGAGGCAGCTGCTGCCGCCGAAGCCGCTCCCGAGGAGCCCAAGGTGGAGCCGAAGCCCAAGTATTGGACCTTCTCGCTCCAGAACAACATCAACTTCGGCCAGACGTTCCTTTATCATTGGGCCGCAGGTGGCTACAATACTTATTCGCTGGCTGCCGGCATCGACGGGAGCGCCAATTATGCCAAGGACAAGATGATTTGGAACAACCGCCTTCAGCTTGACTACGGCTTCCTGTATTCGGCCGACAAGCCGGTCCTCCAGACCAACAAAGACCGGATCTACTTCGAGTCCAAGTGGGGCCTCGAGACGCCGGCCCCGCATCTGAGCTGGTCCGCGTTCCTGGATTTCCGCACGCAGTTCTACCGCAACTACAAGTACAATACGCCTACGGATGCCCAGTTCAGCGAGCATTCCAAGAAGTCCGGCGCCTGGAAGGCTGCCCGTTCACTGACTTCCTCGTTCTTCTCTCCGGCGTATATCAACATCGGTCTCGGTCTCCTCTGGACCCCGAAGCCCTGGTTCTCGCTCAACTTCGCTCCGATCACCGGCGGTTTCGTGATCGTGGCCAATGACGAGACGGTCGGCGCCGCCGAGCATTTCCTCCGGGCTACCTACGGCATGAAACCCATCACGCATATCAATGAGGAGACCGGCGATGAAGTTATCGATGGCTACAAGGCAGTCCGTTATGAATTCGGTGCCCAGCTCAAGGCCGATGCCAAGTGGGTCGTGAACGACAACTTCACCTATTCCACGCAGCTCGCCATCTTCTATAACTACCTGACACCGAAGGTCGAGCCCCGTATCAACTGGGACCAGAAGCTCTTCTGGAAGATGGCCAAGTATTTTGCGCTCACCCTCTCGACCAACCTCATCTACGATCCGCTCGTGAAGGTGCGTGGCTTTGATGAGACGACCGGACTCTACACCAAGAAGGGTGTCCAGTTCCGCGAAGGTCTGGAGATCGGATTCACTTATACGCTGGCATCCAAGAAGTAATGATCCTTCTCGCAGTCAGCGGAGGCATCGATTCGATGTGCATGGCAGAAAAGGCCCGTCTCGAAGGCGGGCCTTTTGCCATTGCGCATTGCAACTTCGCCCTTCGCGGTGCCGAAAGCGACGCGGACGAGGACCTGGTGCGCTCCTGGGCTGACCGTCATGGCATCGTCTGCCATGTCAGGCGATTCGAAACCGCTTCCTATGCGGCGGAGAAGGGGGTCAGCATAGAAATGGCCGCCCGGGAACTGCGTTACCGCTGGTTCGGGGAACTCTGCCGGCAATACGGCTATGAAGCCGTCGCGGTCGCGCACAATGCCGACGACAATGCCGAGACAATGCTCCTGAACTTGCTCCGGGGGACGGGCGTCCGGGGGCTGCTCGGAATGCGTCCGGAAAGCTTCCTGCCGGATCCCTCGTATGCGGACATTCCGCTGCGGCGGCCCCTGCTGGGACTGTCCCGGACGGAGATCGCCGCGTTTGTCAGGGAGCACGGCGTCCTATATCGCGAGGACCGCACCAATGCGGAGAATGATTATAAACGGAATAAGCTGCGCAATCAGGTATTTCCAATCCTGCGGGAAATCAATCCTTCGATGCTGGGCGCCCTGGAACGGGACCGTGCGCATCTGGGCGAAGTGGAAGCGATTGCGGATGCCTATTTCCGGGCGCACCGGGATGAAGTCTGGGACGGCTCCTCCGTCGACCTGGCAGCATTGGAAAGCCTTGCACATGCCGACTATATCCTCTTCCGGATTCTGGAAGAAGAGGGTATTGCTCCGACGGCCATCGATCAGGTAAAAGATATCCTGCACGGCAGCCCGACGCGGAGCGGCCGGCGGGTTCTCGGCGGCGACCGCGAAATTGTCTTCTCTGCCGGGAAAATCCGGATCCGTCCGCGCAGCCTGACGGCTTCTGTAGCGGCGGCGGATGACATCGTCGTCGTCCGCGCCCCGGGCCTGTATCGGGTCGGGAAGGTTACACTGGAGGTGTCCCTGCACAAGCCCGCGGAGTTCGATTCTTTCAAAACCCCGGAAGGCGTGACGGTTGTCGATGCCGGTTCTGTACCGTTTCCGTTCATCGTCCGTCCCTGGCGTCCCGGCGACTATATGATCCCGCTCGGCATGCGGGGGCGGAAGAAACTCAGTGATTTGCTTTCCGGCGCAGACCCTGCCGTCAAGGAGCGCGCCGTCGTTCTCCTCCGGCCCGGGGACGAAAAAAGAGCCGCGTCAGATCGTGTCGCGGCCCTGATAGGGTATCGGGTCGACGTCTCCGCCGCAGTCGGGCCGGAGACATCCACCGTTCTTCGGATTATTTCTCGATCGTAATATCGTACGGCATCAGGGCGTAGGCCTTTGCGGGCTCGTTGGCCTTGAGTGCCTTGACGGCGGAGGCGATGCCTTCGAACGAAGTCCCCTTGAGTGCGGCGGTGAGGCCGTCGTCGGTGGCTCCGCTGATGCTTTCCATTACCTGCTCCATCATGGTAAGCGGCCTCGGATAACCGATGACCTTGTACTCTTTGTCGGTCTGGTAGCCGGCCAGGGAGGCGGCGTAGAGGATGGCATCCTGGAGTGTGCCGATCTCATCCACGAGGCCGATGCCGAGGGCGTCGGAGCCTGTCCAGACGCGGCCCTGGGCGACGGAGTCCACGTGCTCCTGCGTCAGGCTGCGGCCCTCGGAGACGATGCGGACGAAGTTGCTGTAAATGTCCTCGATGGAAGCCTGCATGTAGGCCTTCTCATCGTCGTCGAACGGGCGCATCAGCGACATCATGTCGCTGTGCTTGTTGGACTTGACGGGGGTGATGTTGATGTGGGCCACGTCCTTGATCGTCTTGCTGAGGTCGGGAATCATCGAGAACACGCCGATCGAACCGGTGAGGGTAACTGCGTCGGAGTAGATCTTTTCGCAGCCGTTGGAGATCCAGTATCCGCCCGAAGCGGCATAGTCACCGTAGGAGGCGACGAGGGGCTTCTCGGCTTTGAGAAGGTCGAGTTCGTCCTTGATCTTGGCGGAAGCAAGCACGCTGCCGCCGGGAGAGTTGACGCGGAGAACCACCGCCTTGACGTTCTTGTCCTTGCGGACCTTGGCGATGATGCGGGCGAAACGGTCGCCGGCGATGTCTTTCTTTTCGGCGCCGTCGACGATGTTGCCTTCGGCGTAGATGACGGCGACGAGGTTCTTGCCGGTCGGGAGGACGGGCTGGATCTTGGCTTCGACATAGTCCATCATCGGGACCAGGTGGAGGTCTTTTTCGTCGGAAATGCCTGCGAGTTCGCAGAGTTTGTCAATCAGCTGCTGGCGGTTGAAGAGTTCGTCCACGAGTCCGGCCTCCTTGAAATCCTTGGGAATGACGAGGGTCAGGCCGTCGATGAGGGCGTTGAACTGCTCTTCGTCGATCCCGCGGGCGGCGGCCATCTCGGAGGAGAGGCTCTTCCAGATCGAAGAAATCATCACCTGGTTCTGCTCCATGTTGGCCTCGCTGGGCGAGTTGCGGATGAACATTTCGCCGGCGGATTTGTATTTGCCGTGACGGATGAGCTGGACGTTGACACCGAATTTGTCGAGGAGGTCCTTGATGAATGTCATCCGGCCGCTGATGCCGAGCAGCATGCCGCCGGCTCCGCAGTCGGAGTTCATGTAGACCTTGTCGGCAGCGGAAGCGATGTAGAAACTGCCGGCAGAAAGGCCGTCGGTATAGGCGATGACGGGCTTGCCGCTTTCGTGGAAGGCGACGAGGGCCTTGCGGAATTCCTCGAGCCCGGCCATTCCGGCACTCATCCTGTCGGCGCGGAGGAATACGTATTTGATGCCCGGATCATCGGCGGCGATCTCGAGGGCTTTGACGGCGTCCATGATGCCGAGGGACGGATTCATCTGGGTGTTGAAACCCTGAAGGGCGGAGAGGTCGAAGTTGTCGGTCTTGGTCTGCTCTGCGAGCGTGAATTTGCTCATGTCCAGATCGAGTACGCCCTCGCGGGGGAGGACCGTCTTGCTGCTGCCGAGGGCTGCCATGGCACCGAACATCATAAAGAACATGATGGATGCAAGGATGTTCAGGATCAGGAAGCCGACGATGACGGCCAGAACGGTTTTGAAGAAATCTTTCATTGTACTTGAAGTGTTTAAAATCCCACAAATTTAGCAATAATTCCTTATCTTTGTAGAAATTTTTAAACCGATGGCCCAGAAACCTTCCATTCCCAAGGGAACCCGTGACTTCTCCCAGGCCGAAATGGCCCGGCGCAATTATATCTTCGATACCATCCGCGGCGTATTCCGCACCTTCGGCTACCAGCAGATCGAGACGCCGGCGATGGAGAATCTCTCCACGCTGCTCGGCAAGTATGGCGATGAGGGCGACAAACTGCTGTTCCGCATCCTCAATTCCGGCGATGCCTTCTCGGGTATCGATTTCGACAAGCCGCTAACGCCCCAGGTAGCTGAGAAGGGCTTGCGCTATGACCTGACCGTCCCGTTCGCCCGATTCGTCGTGCAGCACCAGAGCGAGATTTCGTTCCCGTTCAAGCGCTTCCAGATCCAGCCGGTCTGGCGGGCCGACCGTCCCCAGAAGGGCCGCTACCGCGAATTCTATCAGTGCGACGTCGACGTGATCGGCTCCCGCTCGCAGCTGAACGAACTCGAACTGGTGCAGATGGTGGAGCGGGTTTTCGAGGCCCTGGACGTGCGGGTGCTCGTCAAGATCAACAACCGCAAGGTCCTTACCGGCCTTGCCGAGATCTGCGGCTTCCCCGACAAGGTGGTCGATATCACCGTCGCCATCGACAAGATGGAGAAGATCGGACTCGACGCCGTCAAGGATGAATTGCTGGCGAGGGGACTGACGGCTGATGCCGTCGCTGCCCTGGAACCCGTGCTCGGCATGCAGGGCACGACCGCGGAAAAGATTGCTTTCCTGCGCGGCATTTTCGACGGGAAATCGGAGGAAGGCCTGCTGGGCGTCGCAGAGCTGGAAGAACTCTTCTCCCTGATTGCGGCGGCGGGTGTGGCCGTACCGGTTGAACTCGACCTTTCGCTTGCCCGCGGGCTCAATTACTATACGGGTGCCATCTTCGAGGTGAAGGCGCTGGATTATGCCATCGGAAGTATCTGTGGCGGAGGTCGTTACGACAATCTGACCGGCATCTTCGGGCTGCCGGGCATGTCGGGAGTCGGCATCTCCTTCGGGGCCGACCGCATCTACGATGTGCTGACAGGGCTCGACAAATTCCCGGCCTCGCTCGCCTCATCCACGCAGATTCTGTTTGCGAATATGGATGAAGAAGGATTGCACTATGTGCTTCCTGTCGCAGCGGCCCTCCGGAAGGAAGGCATCGCCGTCGAAATTTATCCCGACAGCTCCAAGCTCCGCAAGCAGTTCGAATATGCCGAGCGCCGGCAGATTCCTTTCCTCTCCATCAACGGGAGTGAGGAAATCGCCGCCGGCGAGGTCAATGTGAAGAACCTCTCCTCCGGCGAGCAGAGAAGGTTCCCGATATCCGATATTTCCGGGATTGCGTCCTGGCTGACGCAATAGTTACCTGCAATCGGGGCAGATGCCTTTGAGGAGGTAGGTGACACTCTCGGCCGTGTAGCCCGGCGGAACGGGGACGGCCGGGACCGCTATGCCGTCCAGGCAGAAGGTCCGGTGACATTTCTCGCAGTAGAAATGCGGATGGAGGTCATCGTCGCTTCCGTGGTCGTGGCTGTGGCAGAGTTCGTAACGCACGGCATCCCCGTCCTCGATGGTATGGACGAGATGATGCTCCCTGAAAAGCATCAGGGTACGGAAAATTCCCGATTTGTCGATGGTGTCGACGAGGTCTTCAATCTCCGTCAAAGATACGGGGCGGCCGGCCCCGGCAAGGGCTTCCGCAATCAGGATCCGGTTGGCGGTAGGACGGATGCCGTGCGCGGTCAGGATGTCTGTGCTCCCGGCCGCGCTCATTGCAGTGCCGCGCTCTTGTTGGCGATGTTCGTGGTGAACTTCTCGCAGTTGATGCTCGAATAATCTTCACTCCAGACGGGCGGGGTGTTGCGTCCCAGTTCGCGGAGCTTGCCGGTATAGTAGAGCATGTTGTCGGTCAGTTCGCGGACATTGCCCTTCGCGCCGTAGCTGCGCAGGATGGAGTCCGCGACAGCTGCGTTGTAGGTGTTGAGCGCGTCGAAGAGGGGCGCGAGACCGAGCGACTGCATATAGTCGCGGTCGAGCACCTTGACGGTGTCGAGATAAGACTTGGCGTCGGGCGTCTCTTCGACCTGCTCGACCTTCTCGGCCCTGGTCCTGGGCTTGCGCTCTTTCTTCTCACCCTTGCCGGCGCTGCCGATAAGGATGCCCAGCAGCAGCCCCAGCAGCAGGATGCTCGCGGCGATGCCGCCGACGATCAGCTGCCACTTCCTGTCCTTGAGGAAGATGAAAGGATCGTAGACCAGCGTCGCCTTCTTCTCGCCGTCGTTGTCCTTGATGCGGTAGCCTTCGATGGGGGAGGCGTCCAACATGTCGGGAAGGATGAGCTCGAGCGGCGCCTGCTTGCCGTCGTGCAGGGTCTTGATGAAGAACTGGCGGGTCTTCATGTCCTTGCTCAGCGGGATCGTGAAGCGGATTTCGCCGGTGAGGTTCATTTCCTTCTCCCAGAGCTGATAACCGGGACGTTCTACGCGGACGAGGGCCTTCTTGGCCCGCTCAGACGGCATGCTGACCGAGCGCTCCTGGGTGACGGGCTCGGAGTTGACGGTAATGGAATAGCCGTCGAGGTTCTCGCCGGACGTGGCATCGGCGATGCGGAAGGTATTGAAGTCGATTTTGATCTTCCAGTCGGGGACGAAACGGGCGATGCCTTTCTCGTCGACGTCGGTATCCTTGATGATCACGTCGCCGTAGCCTTTCTTCTTGAGGGTGACGGTCGCCTTGGTGAGGGTGTAGATGGGCGTCCCTTCCCATAGGATGCCGTCTACGTAGATCTCATCCGCCGGCAGGCTGCCTTTGGCGGGCATGAGGTCCGTCAGGATCCTGGTCTCCTCCTCGCTGCCGGTGATGTCCTTCAGCGTAGCGTCCGGCTTGACGGCGGAGTGCCTGTCCAGGAAGAATACCTCGCTGTAGTCCGCGCTCCGGATGGTGAACAGGTGGGAAAGGATTCCGCGGAGGCTCCGGCCGCTCTCCCCGTAGTAGCGGACGGCGGCGACTTCGGAGAAGCGGGTGCGGCAGTGGGGCCCTTCATCCGGATATTCTTTGCTGAAATAGAGGTTGATCTTGGCCTCGTCGCCGACCTTGAGGGCTTCGACGATGTCTTCGAGCTCTTCTCCGCCGATGAGCACGCCGGCGGGAATGAAGACGTGGGTGGCGTAGTAACCGTCGGCCGTATCGGGATTGGCGCTGTAGATATTGAGGACGCAGCCGTCGGTATCGAATTTGACACTGAGTACGTTTTCGGCGCAGTCCGTCCCCAGGAACGGGGAAAGTTTATGCAGAAGATGCCGCCTGTCGGAGAGCTTGAGCGTCCAGGCGCCTTCGTTGAGACTGAATCCGATCCGGAGGTCGGTGTCTACCGAAGATTGGGCTAAACCTAATTTTTTCATATCTGCAAATGTATTAAAATTTTTGATATTATCGGTCCAGGTAGGCGTTGAGGCTGTCGAGGACGGCCTGCATCCCGATATGCTCCAGGTCGCAGGCAAACAGGATATCCGTGATCCCCCTGTTGGCGACGAGCCGGCGGAAATCTCCGGAGAAACGGCGGCAGTCTACCAGGTGTACTTCCTGGAAGCTGTACTGGAGGAATTCGGACAGGATCTTGCCGGAACCATCCTTGATAATCAGAAGTTTACGTCCTTCCGGCCGCAGCCCGCGGCCCGCCCAGGGCACATACCGGACGAAATCTTCGGCCGCGGCCCCGACGGCATCGTCACCGGTGTAACGGTACAGCGTCCCGGTATAACCGGTCACCGGCCGCTCCCGGTAGGCATCCAGTTCCCGGAAGGGAACCTCCGCCACGGTGGCGAAGGCACGGGCGGCATAGAAGGCGCCGAGCGGAAGCCAGCGGTGGTCGGTCCGGGCGTAGATATCCTCGGCGGCGTGCTGCGCGAGCGGTGTATAGACGTTGACCGGACGGATGTCGGGGGAGAGCTGGATGAAGATGTTGCGGATGACGGCGGCCTGGCTTCGGATGTAAGGCTCGGCCGTATACGGCGTATAGAATTCGCAGGCCGTGGGAATGGGCATGCAGTAGACCGTCTGGTCGGGGAAGGCTTCGGCGTAGCGCCCGACAAGCTCGGCGAAGGCGGCGCCGTTGTCCGGGCTCCCGCCATAGGGAAGCATCGCCCGCAGGCGCGGGCCTTCACCGACGACAAGGACGTTGTCGCCGGTGAAGTGCCAGGGCTCGTCGACGGTCAGGATGTTGGTGTACTCTTCCAGGAACGACCCTCCTTCAGGCGCACCGACGTTGCCCATCTGCGCCCGGCAGGGTACAGATGCGAGCAGCAGGACCGCTGCGAAGAGGTATTCCCGGAACAGATGCATTTACAGTCTTTCGCGGATGGCTTTGGACGCCTCCTCGTACCCCGGTTTGTCGAGGAGGGCGAACATGTTCTTCTTGTAGGCTTCGACGCCCGGCTGGTTGAACGGGTTGACCCCCAGCAGGTAAGCGCTGACGCCGCAGGCGAATTCGAAGAAGTAGAGGAGCTCGCCGAGGTTGGCCTCGTCGATCTTCTCAATGGAAACCTGCATCTGCGGGACGCCGCCGTCGATATGGGCGATGCGGGTGCCGAGCTGGGCCATCTTGTTGCAATGCTCTACGTGCTTGCCGGCGAGGAAATTGAGGCCGTCGAGGTTCTGCGGATCCGTGCCGATCAGGACTTCGCGCTGCGACTGCTCCACGCTGACAACGGTCTCGAACATCACCCGGTCGCCCTCCTGGATGAACTGGCCCATGGAGTGTAGGTCTGCGGTGTTGTTGACGCTGGCGGGGAAGATGCCCTTGCCGTCCTTGCCTTCGGACTCACCGTAGAGCTGCTTCCACCATTCGGCCAGGTACTGGAGCTTGGGATTGTAGGTGACGAGGATTTCGACCTTTTTGCCGAATTCGGTATAGAGGAGGTTGCGGAGGGCGGCGTACTGGACGGCCGGATTCTCTGCGGCCTTGACGGCGAGGTCTTTCTCGGCCTTGCAGGCACCTGCGAGGAGGGCCTTGATGTCGAATCCCGCGAGGGCGATGGGGAGGAGGCCCACCGGCGTCAGGACGGAGAAACGGCCGCCGACGTTGTCGGGAACGACGAAGGTGCGGTAGCCTTCCTGGGTGGAAAGGGTCTTGAGGGCGCCCTTCTTCGCGTCGGTGATGGCGACGATGCGGGCGGCGGCTTCGGCCTTGCCGTAGGTATCCTCGAGGTATTGCTTCACGATGCGGAAGGCGACGGCGGGCTCGGTCGTGGTGCCAGACTTGGAGATGACGACGCAGGCGGCGTTACGCTCCTTCAGCAGGTCCAGGAGTTCGGCGATGTATTCCTCGGAGAGGTTGTTGCCGGCGAAGACGACTTCGGCGGCCTTCTTCTCTTTGAGCTGTTTCCCGAAACTGTGGGAGAGGGCCTCGATGACGCATTTGGCGCCGAGATATGATCCGCCGATGCCGATGGCGACGACGAGATCGACGCCCCGCTGCTTCCAGTCTTCCCGGATGGCGAGCATGTCATCCACAAGGGCTTCCGGGGTCTCGGAGGGGAGGTGTTTCCAGCCGAGGAAATCGTTGCCGGCACCCTGCTCCGAAGCAAGGATGTCGTATGCCACAAGGGCTTTCTGCGTGTAATCCTGGATCTGTGCGTCGCTTACGAAGGGGACGCAGCCTTTTGCATCAATCTTTATCATAATTAAAATTAATCTTTGAATCCTACAAATTTAATAAAAAATGATAAGTATTAGTGGTTTTTTGTAAATTTGTACTTACAAATTAATGACACGTACCATGAAACAGATTTTCCGGCAGTGGGTCGTCCTGTTGTTGCTGACGACCGTTTTTTCCACCGCGGCAAGTGCCCAGAAATATATCGAAGCATCGGACCTGACCCTCGTCGGCAAGCTCCGTCCCGATACGCCTCATATCTACAACCGTATCGATACCCTGGCCTATCCCGGCCTGACCAGGAGCGAGATCAGCCGCGCGCGGATGTCAGCCGGGATCATCGTGGCCTTCAGGACCGATTCCAAAAGGATCGTGGTCCGGACGGACTATGAATACCGGGAAGAGGCCCTGAAATCGTCTCCGCTGCTCTATGGCGGCTATGACCTGTATATCAGGAAAGACGGAAAGTGGCTCTGGGCCGGCGCCGGTGTCAGCAAGAACAACGCCATCGACAAACCCGCCGAGATCATCAAGGCGATGGACGGCTCGATGCACGAGTGCCTGCTGTATCTTCCGATGTACAGCATTCTCAATTCTGTCAAGATCGGAATCGATGAGAAGGCTACGATCGAGGCCATTCCCAATCCCTTCCGCCACCGGGTCGCCATCTTCGGCTCCAGCTTTACGCACGCCGCCTGCGCTTCCCGTGCCGGACTGTCGTATCCTGCCATCTTCACCCGCGATACGGGTATCAATCTCCTGAGCCTCGGGGTGAGCGGGCAGTGCAAGCTTCAGCCGGTGTTTGCGAATATCATCGCCGATGCTGATATCGACGCCCTGATCCTCGACGCCTTCTCCAATCCGAAGCCCGAAGAGGTCGAGGAGCGCCTGTTCCCCTTCATCGAGACCATCCAGGCGAAGCACCCCGACATCCCGATCATCTTCCAGACCACGATCTACCGCGAATGGCGCAACTTCAACACCCGTTTCATCAAGTATGAGGCGGACCGCTATGACCGCTGTGTCGCCAAGGTAAAAGAGGCGCAGAAGAAGTACAAGAATATCTATCTGGTTTATCCCAATGCCACCGATGAGTGGCACGACACCTCCGCAGACGGCACGCATCCCAACGACCGGGGTTACATCCTGTGGGCCCGGTCCATCGAGAAACCCGTCCTGAAGATCCTCCGCAAATACGGGATCAAATAACCTCGAGCATCTCCGGGGGGATGTAGGAAGTGGCGACGGCGACGAAGCCTTCGATGGCGACGAGGAGGCGGCGGTCCCGCTTAATTCGCTTGATATAGCCCTCGGCACCCTTGAGTGGACCGGCGGTGACGCGGACTTTGTTGCCCTGCCGGAAGTTCACGATGCTTTCGTCGCTGAAGAACTGGAGGCCGTCCGCGCCGGATTCGGCCACCATCCGGAAGATGGCCATTTCCTTGTCGGGAATGACGGCCGGGGCGGAGCGCTCCGCATTGTAATACACAAGCGCATACCCGTAAACCAATGTCTGTACCCGCTTGATCTCCTCTTCGGCGGCTCGGACGAAGAGCAGGGAATTCACCACCGGAATACGCCGGAAGACGACCTTGTCGCTGATCCGCTCGTACCGCGTGCTGGTATCGTCCACGCGTGAAAGGCCGCTCCCCCTGACCTGCTCCTTGCGGGTCGGGAAATACACCTCCAACTGCTCCTTCCGCAAGGCTTTTTCAATGTCGAAAACCTTGTTGTAGAACACCTTGAGGGCGTACCAGTGGCGTTTGATATCTTGCTCTTCCATGGGACTCGGACTGCAAAGATAGCAAGAAATGGAAAAAATTCCTTATATTTGTCAAACTATGATGGATTGTGTCTTGACTTGGGTGGACGGGGAAGATCCCGCATTCCGCAGCAGAATGACGCCTTACCTGACCGGCGCCCGTGAGGACAGCCGGAACGACGTGGCCGGCCGTGCGCGGCTGACCTCGTGCCGGGAAATTGTCGTCGCCGTGGCTTCCATCCTGCGTTTCGCCCCCTATATCAAGCGCATCTTCATCGTGACGGACGGCCAGGATCCCGGTCTCGGGCCCTTCCTGGAAAAGCATTTCCCCGGTAACAAAGTCCCCGTCGTCATCGTTGACCATAAGGTGATTTTTGAAGGCTATGAAGGGTATCTCCCGGTCTTCAATTCGATGTCGATCGAGACGATGCTCTGGCGGATTCCGGACCTCAGCGAAGACTTCCTTTATCTGAATGACGACTATTTCCTCCTTGCTCCCACGACCGAGGCGGATGTACTTTCGCCCGGAGGGCGGAGTGTCTTTTACGGCACTCCGATGCGGGTGGCCTGGGCGGATTTTCTGCGGAAATTCCACCGGAAGAAGGACGGGAAGCGCCGCATTTCCTACAGGGATACGCTCGCGAACGGCGCCCGTATCATCGGCGCGAAGGATTTCTTCATGCTCGCTCACACCCCCGAAGCGATGAAAAGAAGCGTCTTCGAGGCCTTCTTCCGCGACAATCCGGACGTGATGCTTTCCAACATCGCCCACCGTTTCCGCGAGGACGGCCAGTTCAACGTCCAGAGCCTGTATTACAACCTGGGCGTCCGGAACGGGTTTGCGGAGTGCCGGAGCCCGAAGGACGTTTCCATCATGCTCCGTCCGCTCCGGAACAAGCGCGGCTACATGAAGCGCAAGCTTGCGAAGGCCGTCCGCATCAAAGACCTCAAGTTCGGCTGCATGAACTCTTTGCAGGACGCCAGGGAAGAAGACGCCCGCCTTTTTTGGCAGTGGGTGTCCGACAAGATCGGCGTCGATTTTTCAACGGTACAGAAAGTATGAATCCTCCCAAAGTAATTGCTGAAATCGGTTGCAACCACAAGGGCGACATGGAGATCGCCCGCGAGATGATCGAGACCGCGGCCACCTACTGCAAGGCCGACGTCGTGAAGTTCCAGAAACGCTGCAACCGCGAACTGCTGACTCCAGAAGAATACAATGCCCCGCATCCTCATCCCGAGAATTCCTATGGGGCCACCTACGGCGCCCACCGGGAATTCCTCGAATTCAACCTCGACCAGCACCGGCAGCTGCAGGCGTGGTGCAGGGAGTTCAAGATTGAATATTCCACCTCGGTGTGGGACCTGACTTCCGCAAAGGAAATCACTTCCCTGGAGCCGAAGCTCATCAAGATCCCTTCCGCCTGCAATCTCAACCGCGAGATGCTGACCTGGCTCTGCAACAACTTCGGCGGCGAGATCCACCTTTCCCTCGGAATGACGACCCGCGACGAGACGGAGCAGATCGTGACCTTCTTTGAGGACCAGGGACGCGCCCGGGATCTGATCCTGTACGACTGCACGTCGGGCTATCCAGTGCCGTTTGACGATATCTGCCTGCTGGAGATCGTCCGCCTGCGCGAACTGTACGGCAAGCGGGTCAAGGCCATCGGCTTCTCGGGCCACCACCTCGGGATTGCCGTCGACAGCGCAGCCGTCGCCCTCGGGGCGGAATGGATCGAGCGGCATTTCACGCTGGACCGCACCTGGAAGGGGACCGACCACGCCGCCTCGCTCGAGCCCGACGGCGTCCGCAAGCTCGTCCGTGACGCCAAAGCCGTCTACCGGTCGCTGACCTACAAGCGGGAGGATATCCTCGACATCGAAAAAGTCCAGCGCGACAAACTCAAGAAACACCAGGTCAAATGGTAACAGCCTTCATTCCCGTCCGCGGCGGAAGCAAATCCATTCCGCTCAAGAATATCCGTCCCTTCTGCGGCAAACCGCTCGTCTGGTGGAGCCTTAAGGCGCTCGAGGACTGCGCCGCCGTAGACCGCGTCGTCGTCGCGACAGACAGCGACGAGATCGAGGCGGCTGTCCGTGAAGCGGGTTTTCCCAAGACGGTTATTTATCGCCGCAGCGCGGCCAACGCATCCGACACGGCTTCTACCGAGAGCGTGATGCTGGAGTATATTGCTGCCGCGTCACTTCCTGAGGATGAGGTATTTATGCTCGTCCAGGCCACTTCTCCGCTCACGCGGACAGAGGACTTCGAGGGCGGCCTGCAGCTCCTGCGCGAAGGCGGATATGATTCCGTCCTTTCCTGCGTCCGCAGCAAGCGCTTCTTCTGGAATCCCGACGGCACCAGCGCCAACTACGACTGGCGCCACCGGCCCCGCCGGCAGGAGTTCCCGGGCGACCTGATGGAGAACGGGGCCTTCTATATCCAGACCGTCGGCGGCATTCTCCGGGAGGGAAACCGTCTCGGCGGACGGATCGGCCTTTACGAGATGCCGTCCTATACCGCCTTCGAGATCGACGAACCGGATGACTGGACCATTATGGAGGGTTTGATGCGGCGGCATATGCCTTCCCGCGCCGCGCAGGTGCGTCTTTTCCTTTCGGATGTGGACGGCACGCTCACGGACGGGGGCATGTATTACGGCGAGAGCGGGGAGGAGATGAAGAAATTTAACACCCGCGACGGAATGGGCTTCGCGCTCCTTCGGGAGAAGGGGATCCTGACGGGCATCGTGACCTCTGAGGATACGGCCCTGGTGAGCCGCCGCGCCGCCAAGCTCAAACTGGATTTCCTCGTACAGGGAAAGGCCTTCGGGAGCAAGCTGGAAGCCGTCCGGGCGCTGTGCCGGGAGAAGGGGATCGCCCTGGAGGAAGTCGCCTATATCGGAGACGATATCAATTGCGTCGACCTGCTGCAGGCGGTCGGTTTCGCGGCCTGTCCCGCGGATGCGATGCCCGGGGTGAAGGCGCTGCCCGGTATCTATGTCTCGCCGCTTTCCGGCGGGCAGGGCTGCGTCCGTGACTTTATCGTGCGGATACTCGGCGATTAGCCGAAGATGACATCCAGAATCTTATCGCTTGCGCCTCTGCCGTCTTCGCAGAGGCGTTTTGCGATGGTACCGGTCTTCGCCAGCATGGCCGGATCGGCCAGGAGCCGGTCGTACCAGGCCCCGATCTGTTCCGGGGTGGAG
>CAMUZW010000047.1 GCA_947165305.1 uncultured Bacteroidales bacterium | reverse complement strand
CGCGCCTGCTGAAGGCCGGCGGCAATCATGTCATCAAGGCGACCCTCGTCAACGACCGCGGCGTACATATCTGCAAGTCGATGCTCGCCTGGCAGAAACTCTTCGGCGGGAAGACCCCGGAGAGCACGGGCATCAAGGGCGACCACCTCGTGGGCGACTGCTACGTGGCATTCGACAAGCTCTACAAGAGCGAAGTCAAGGCGCTGACGGACGGCGGAATGAGCGAGGACGAGGCCAAGAAAGAGGCCCCGTCCATCAAGGAAGCCCACGAGATGCTCGTGAAATGGGAGAAGGGCGACAAAGATGTCCGCGACCTCTGGTCGATGATGAACGGCTGGGTCTTCGCCGGTTTCGACGAGACGTACAAGGCCCTCGGTATCTCTTTCGACAAAGTCTATTACGAGTCGCAGACCTATCTGCTTGGCAAGGAACTGGTGCAGAAGGGCCTGGAGTCGGGTGTCTTTACGACTGACCCGGACGGCTCCGTCTGGTGCGACCTCACCGCCGACGGCCTCGACCGCAAGCTCGTGCTGCGCGGCGACGGGACGTCGGTCTATATCACCCAGGACCTCGGAACGGCCGAACGCCGCTTCTCGGAATGCCACCTGGATGCGCATGTCTATGTGGTCGGGAACGAGCAGGATTACCATTTCCAGGTACTTAAACTGATCCTGAAGAAACTCGGTTTCGAGTGGTCCGACCGCATTTACCACCTCTCCTACGGCATGGTGGAGCTGCCCGAAGGCAAGATGAAATCCCGTGAGGGAACGGTCGTCGACGCGGATGACCTGCTGGAGAAGATGTATGCGGAAGCGAAGGCCACGTCCGAAGAGAGCGGCAAGCTCGGGGACGTCCCCGCCGAGGAGCGGGAGCGCCTCTGCCGGATGATCGGCCTTGGCGCGCTCAAGTACTTCATCATCAAGGTCGATCCCAGGAAGACGATGCTCTTCGACCCCAAGGAGTCGATTGATTTCAACGGCAATACCGGTCCTTTCATCCAATATACCCACGCGAGGATCCGCTCGATCCTGCGGAAGGCGGGAGAGATTCCGGAACAAGTCCGCAGTGACAGCATTTCCCCCAAGGAGATCCGCCTCATCCGCATTCTGAGCGGCTATCCGGCCAAGGTCGCGGAGGCGGTCGAGGCCCTTTCGCCGGCGCTCGTGGCCAATTACGCATACGACCTCGCGAAAGAATTCAACCAGTATTATCACGATACCCGCATCCTGCAGGAGCCGGACGAAGCGGTGCGTACGTGGCGTCTCGGCCTGATCCGCACCGTCGCCGACGTGCTCGTGAAGGCGATGGATATCCTCGGAATCCAACTTCCGGAAAGGATGTAATATGGTGGAGGATTATATGATCCCGACCTCCCGGAAGGAGGTGGATGCGCTCGGGTGGGATTACATCGACGTAATCTTCTTTACGGGCGACGCATTCGTGGATCACCCCTCCTTCGGCAGTGCAGTACTCTCGCGGTGGCTTCAGAAATGGGGCTACCGCGTGGCCGTCATTCCCCAGCCCAACTGGAGGGACGACCTCAGGGATTTCCGGAAGCTCGGCCGGCCTCGGCTCTATTTCGCCCTCAACGCGGGCGCGATGGACTCGATGGTCAACCATTACACGGCCTCCAAGCGCCTCCGGCACGACGACGCCTACACGCCGGACGGCAAGGCGGGTGCCCGGCCCGACTATGCGGTCAATGTCTATACCCGCATCCTCAAGGACTTGTATCCCGACATTCCCGTCGTCATCGGCGGCATCGAGGCATCGATGCGGCGCCTCGCCCATTATGATTACTGGCAGGATGCCTTGCTGCCCTCTATCCTCGTGACAAGCGGCGCCGACTACCTTGCCTACGGAATGGGGGAGAAGGTGATGCTGGAGCTGACCCGCGCCATCGAAGCGCGGCGCAATCCGCGCGACATCCGGAGAATTCCCCAGATCGGCTTCTTCGCGCAGGGGACGCCCAAGCCTTCGGAAGACAAGATTATCCTCCATTCCTATGAGGATTGCCTCCGGGACCGGCGGAAGGTGGCGGAGAACTATCATATCATCGAGATCCAGGCCAATCTGCTGCACGCTTCCACCCTCGTGGAGCCCTGCCGGGACGGCTATGTGCAGATCAATCCGCCATTCCCGCCCCCTACGACGGAAGAGATGGACAGCTATGCGGACCTGCCGTATACCAAGCTGCCGCATCCCCGGTACAAGGGCAAGCGCATCCCGGCCTACGACATGATCAAATTCTCGGTCTGCATCCACCGGGGCTGCTTCGGCGGCTGCAATTTCTGCACGCTCGCCCTCCAGCAGGGGAAATTCATTTCCTCACGCTCCGAAGCGTCAATCCTCGCGGAGGTGAAGCGCCTGACGAAGCATCCCGAGTTCGCCGGCAATATTTCCGATGTCGGCGCGCCTTCGGCGAATATGTACGGCCTCCGCGGGAAGGATTTCTCGCTCTGTGAGAAATGCCGCCGCCAGTCGTGCCTGTTCCCGTCGCTGTGCAAGAACATGTCGACCGACCACAGCCGCCTCACGGCCCTCTACCGCAAGATAGACGCCGTGAAGGGCGTGCGCCATTCGTATGTCGGCAGCGGTGTCCGGTACGACCTCTTCCTCGGGAAGGACGGCTATCTGGACGCCTCGTCGAAGGATTATCTGCGGGAGCTCGTCCTGCACCATACCTCGGGCCGGCTCAAGGTGGCGCCGGAGCATACGGAAGACAATGTGCTCAAATACCTCGGCAAGCCGTCGTTCCAGCTTTTCTCCCGGCTTCGCCTGGAATTCGACAGGATCAATGCGGAAGCCGGCACGCACGTGGGGCTGGTGCCGTATTTCATTTCCGGACATCCGGGCTGTACGGTCCGGGACATGGAGGCCCTGTCGAGGAACCCTTCGCTGCAGGGACTCTACATGGACCAGGTGCAGGATTTCACCCCGACGCCGATGACGGCTTCATCGGTGATGTACTATACGGGGCTCGATCCCAGGACCTTCGAACCGGTTTTCGTGGAGCGCGATATCGAACGGAAAAGGGAACAAAAATCTTTTTTCTTCAAAAAATCGAAGAATATTGTTTTTAATCCCAAAAAAAGTCCTAATATTGCAGGTGGAAATCATTATAAGAAGAAACCCAAACCTAATAAAGATTGATTTATGGCAAAAATTCCAGACAACAGGAAAAGACATGTGGTGAGTTATGAGAAGATGTCGCCGGAGCTTGCAGCCGCTTTCGCGGAAAAATATCCCAAGGGTTTCAGCGACTATCTGCCGGATATCGTGAAATTCCCCAAGCCGGACGGAACTTCATTCGATGCCGTGACCATCGAGATCCCGGATGCCGTCTACCTGGTTAAGGTTCAGGTGCCTACCGACGACATCGCCGACCTGACCCGCTGGCTGGAAGGTGAAGAGGACGACGGAGATGACGGCGGAGCCGCCGGCGCCGATGCCGAAGGCAACACCCTCCCCGACGACAACATCGCCCAGTATTCCGACGGCTCCGACGCCGACGTCGAATAGGCAGAAATATCACAATTCAGACAAATATCCGCCTGCGCAGAGAGCGCAGGCGATTTTTGTTTTGTAAAAACAAAACAGTTGCTTATTTTTGTAAGATTGAAAACAAGGATACCATGAGAATTCATACACTGCTCATCGCGCTTCTGCTTCCCGTCGCCGCATCGGCGCAGATCAAGTCCCATTCCGCCCCCGCGACGCTCGGCGGCTGGTCCGGCACGATGACCTATTCCAGCCGGATCTCCGACGGGAAGGAAATCCTGGAGGGGAAGAAGACCTTCACCGCCCGCTCGGGGGAGGATACCTATACGCTGGAGGCGAATTACAAGAACGGGCAGCTGGACGGTGCTGCGACGGCACGGCTCCACCGCGCCTTCATGCAGACCGGAAAGGATGCGGGCATGCTGCAGGTCTTCAAGGCCGCGCTGGACGTCACGCTGACCGCCCGGTTCTATGAGGGTACGCTCTCCGGACTGCTCACCTGCAACTACATTCCCTCCGGGAGCCCCAAGGCCGGCCTCGCGGACATGGCCAAGCAGTCATTCAGCGCCAATTATACGCAAGGGCACGTCAGCGGCAATTATTCCTACCTGAGCTACAGCTATCCGCAGAAGGTCGTCGTCAACGGAACGACCAACGCCGACGGTTTCGCCGACGGGAAATGGCAGATCTATTATTCGCAAGTGGGCGAACTGATGACGCAGGTTTTCCAGGACGGCCAGGAGAGCGACGATGTGTCCAGCGCTGTGCGCAATTACCTGTCCGGCAAGCTCTCCCGCCGCCAGCTTTTCGACGACTACGGCTATTGTTCGCATGTGGAGGATATCGCCTTCACAGAGGCCGCCGAGTATTTCGACTATATCCTCGGCACGTGGCTGAAGGATTACAGAAAGGTCATTCCTTTTGAATTTGGCGTGGCGGACCTGCACAAGGTCAAGGTCATCCGCTTCACGGTCCCGCCGTCTTTCTCCACCGCGGGGTTCGACCGCTTCAAGGCGCTTTATTATGATTCGCTCTGCGGCGGGAAGCCCCTGGAGGGCCTTTCCGTGGTGACGGAGGGGGACGAAACGTTCGTCGATATACAGCCGGCCTCCTTCCCGGAGTGGCATCCGCAGGTACGCAATTTCTACAATGCGGCGCCTTCCTGCCCGGTCCGGCTGACGCTCGCGGAGTATCAGGCCGAAGCGCTTCGGGACAAGGACGCCATTGACGCCGTCCGCCGCCGCTTCGCGCGCTCCGGAGATGTCCTGCTTGAGGGTGATGCCCGTTACAAAGAGCTCCTTACCAGCAACAAGATGCCCTCCGACCTCGTGTCCGGCATGCATGGTGCGGAGCAGATTGCGGCCGCCTGCATGGATATCCGGGCGTACCTGAATTCCGTCAGAAATACCCTAGCCGGCCTTGGGAAAACGGCCGACGGCAAATTCTTCATCAAGGACGGTGTCTATTATCAGAACCCCGGCTGGGACATCAACCTGATGACGGCGGACGCCGACCGCATCATCGCAGGCTGCCAGGAGGCCGCACGGGTCTATGACACCGGTGCGGAATACGTTTCGTCCAGGCCCGACGTCGCCGCCTCCTACAAGGCTTTCTGCGGCAAGGTGACGACCGGGACGTATCCGGAGGTAATCGGAGCGACGCAGGATGCCGCGTACTTTGTCGACAAAGTCGTCAAGCCCGACGTGCTCGGCAAGGTCGGCACCCGCGAGGAGATGCGGCAGGCGCTCTCCGACAAGAGTTATTCTCACTTCGTAGCCGTTTATCCCGCGACGCCCGCCGTCTCGTTCCGTTCGAGGGCCGACGTAGACAACTTCGTCACGAAGAGTCTCGAATATGCCGGTTTCCAGCGATGCCTGATGGAGTTCGACACGCTTGTCGGGGAAATCCGCTTCGAAAAGGCCGGGCTGGATGGCGAGACCGCCGTCAAGCCGTACAAGTCCATGGTCCCTTCCATTAACGAGCGGCTGGCCACCTATAGCCTGCAGCCGTCGTTTACCGATGTCGAGGGGTACGCAGGAGTCAAACATTCCCTCGAAGAGTGCCTCGCCTTCATCAAGGATGCGCGCGATTATATCTCCGTCCACAAGCTTTATCTCGAGGAAAGCGAGCAGCTCCGCAATCTCCTCTCTTCCGCCAGGACCAGCCATATTTCCAAATTCCACCGGACGCTTACGAAGGACTTCCAACTCAACTGGGATCCGGCGCTGCCGGCCGGGAAATGTGCTTCCGACGTACGCGAGGCGATCGGCATCACCCGCCGGATCGCGGCGGCCGTATCGAAGCCGGATGCCGCGGAGCGTGACAAGGACATCAAGGGCCTGACCGACCGGATGCAGATCTGGAACGTATTGGAACGTCCGTAAAATGCCGAGGGGGAACGCGGTCAGATGGTTGTGGAGTCCGCTCCGGAAGCTGGTTTCCCGGCTCCCGGAACGGAATCTTCTCCTGATCCTCTCGCTGGTGACGGGTGTCTGCTGCGGGCTGGCGGCCGTTCTCCTTAAACTGTCGATCGGCGGCCTGCACCACCTTTTGTCAGGGATTGCAGCGGGCGGAGGATGGCTCCGTTACCTCGTCATCGTGACGCCGGGCGCCGGCATGCTGCTGTCCCTGCTGATCGTCCGCTACGTCGTCAAAGACGACATCGGACATGGCGTTACCCGCGTACTGGTCGCCGTGTCGAAGAACGAATCCCGCATCAAGAAACACAATACCTGGTCTTCGCTGGTGACGTCCGCCCTCACGATCGGATTCGGCGGCAGCGTCGGTGCGGAGGCTCCGATTGTCTATACAGGTGCCGCGATCGGGTCCAACCTGGCCCGTCACATGGGCCTTTCGTACCGGAATATGACCGTCCTGCTGGGCTGCGGCGCCGCCGGTGCCGTCGCGGGCATTTTCAATGCGCCGCTCGCTGGCGTGCTGTTTACCCTCGAGATCCTGCTCTTCAATATCTCGATGTCGTCGATTCTGCCCCTGCTCATCTCGACGGTGTCGGCTACGGTCGTCTCATACCTGTGCCTGGGCCAGACGACGCAGTTTACCTGTACGCTGGCAGCTTTCTCCATGCGGAATCTTCCCTTCTACCTTGTGCTCGGCATATTCTGCGGCCTCGTCTCGCTCTATTTTATGCGGATGACGCTGCTGCTGGAGGATGCGCTCGGCAAGATGCGGAACCCTTATCTCCGCTGGGCGATCTGCTCGGTGCTGCTCGGCGTCCTGGTCTTCCTGCTTCCGCCGCTTTACGGCGAGGGCTATGAGTCGCTGGGACCGCTGCTCAACGGAGAGGAAGCGACCCTCCGGGGAATCGGCCTGTTTGCCCTCGTCCTGCTGCTGAAGGTATTCTCGATGACGTTTACCAATGCGGGCGGCGGCGTCGGCGGGACGTTCGGCCCGACGCTGTTCGTCGGGGCGATCTCCGGATTTATCATGGCCTCCGTGACCAACCTGATTGCGCCCGGGACGGTTCCCGTCGCCAATTTTGTCCTGGTCGGAATGGCCGGGCTCATGGCCGGCGTGATGCAGGCCCCGATGACGGCGATCTTCCTGATTGCCGAGATTTCCGGCGGATATAGCCTCCTGCTGCCGCTGATTTTTACTTCCGCCGTTTCCTATGGCGTGATGCGGATCTTTGAGAAATATTCGATTTATACCAAACGGATTGCGATGACCGGCCAGCTGCTGACGCACGACAGCGACCAGGCGGTCCTGACGCTGCTCAAGACGTCGGATATGGTTGAGACCGATTTTACGCCGGTCCGGATTGATGCGACCCTCGGGGAGCTGGCGGAGGCTGTGGCCCGCTCGCGCCGCAATGTATTCCCCGTCCTGGACGGGAAACGGCGTTTTCAGGGCTATATCGCCCTGTCGGATATCCGCCGCGACATGTTCCGGCGCGACCTTTATGAGACGGCGCATGTGTACAATTATATGCTCTCGGCCCCGGCGTATGTCTATCCGGACGAGAGTATGGACAGCGTGATGCGCAAATTCGAGCAGACGGGTGCCTGGAACCTCCCGGTCGTGACCGCCGACCGCACCTATGTCGGCTTCGTCTCCAAGTCCCGGATCTTCAACGCATACCGCAGCGAACTCAAGAATGTGTCACAAGACTAAGATATGAAAAAGATCTATATCGACTACATCGCCGGTCATCTGGGCGTGCAGGCGTGGCAGGTGGAGAACTGTATCACCTTGCTCGGGGACGGGTGTACGATTCCGTTC
Organism: uncultured Bacteroidales bacterium; assembly: GCA_947165305.1. Classification (GTDB taxonomy): domain Bacteria; phylum Bacteroidota; class Bacteroidia; order Bacteroidales; family UBA932; genus Cryptobacteroides. Next base: position 7,946 of record CAMUZW010000047.1, on the reverse strand, counting down.
ATCAGCCGCTACCGGAAAGAGAAGACCGGCGGGCTGGACGATGTGGCCGTCTCCGAAATCAGCCACTGGGCGGATGTCTTCACCGAGATGGAGAAACGCAAGGAAACCATCCTGAAGACCATTTCCGAGGCGGACAAACTTACCCCGGAGCTGAGGCAACAGATTGAGAATACCGTCTCGTCGGCCGAGCTCGAAGATCTGTATCTCCCGTTCCGCCCCAAACGGCGGACACGTGCTTCCGTGGCGGCTGAAAAGGGGCTCGGACCGCTTGCGGACGCCCTCTGGGACGCCCGTCTCCGCTCACCTTCTGCCGAAGCACGGAAATTCGTCGGAGACAAGGTTCCTTCCGTTGAGGAGGCGCTAGCCGGCGCCCGCGACATCGTCGCCGAGCGGCTCAGCGAAACGGCGTCCGTCCGGGAAGCGATGCGGGCCTCGTTCCGGGAGCGCCGTATCGTGACCAAGGTTACCAAGGCCGGCGCCGATCATCCGGATGCGGCGAAATACCGCTCTTATTTCTCCTTTACGATGCCGCTCGCGAAGATACCCGCGCATAATCTCCTGGCCATCCTGCGTGCCGGGGATGAGGGCATCCTCCACGTAGGGCTCGATACCGATGCCGAGAAATGTACGTCCCGGCTCTTTCATCTGTTTGTCAAGGGGAAGCGCTATCCGTCCGAGGAGACGGGTGCTGAGCTCAAGACTGCATTCAACGACAGTTTCAAGCGTCTGCTGGAGCCGTCTATCAGCGGAGAAGTGATCCGGGAGGCCAAGCAGAAGGCCGACGTCGAGTCGGTCGGCATCTTCGGGGAGAATCTCCGTCAGCTCCTGCTGGCTCCGCCTGTCGGCGGCAAATGCGTGATGGCCATCGATCCCGGTTTCAGGACGGGATGCAAGGTGGTATGCCTCGACGAGCACGGCTCGCTGCTGCACTTTGAGGCCATCTTCCCGCATCCGCCGCAGTCGCGGAAGATCGACGCCATCACGGCGGTCGGCCGGATGGCGGAGCAGTATCGTCCGGAAGTCATCGCCGTCGGAAGCGGTACGGCCGGACGCGAGACTGCGGAATTCCTCAAACGCTGCCTTCTGCCGGAAGGTGTCAGGGTCTTTATGGTCAGCGAGGACGGCGCATCTGTCTATAGCGCGTCCGAAACCGGCCGGGAGGAGTTTCCGGATTATGATGTCACCGTCCGCGGGGCCGTTTCGATCGGCCGCCGCCTGCAGGATCCGCTTGCGGAGCTTGTCAAGATCGACCCCAAGTCGCTCGGCATCGGGCAGTACCAGCACGATGTCGACCAGGGGCTGCTCAAGGAGAAGCTCGACCAGGTCGTGCAGATCTGCGTCAACAGCGTGGGCGTCAACCTGAATACCGCCAGCGAATACCTTCTCCGTTATGTTTCCGGCATCGGTCCGGTCCTGGCCCGGAATATCGTGGAATACAGGGCCCGGCTCGGCGGATTCACCTCCCGCTCACAGTTGCTGGAGGTTCCGAGGCTCGGTGCCAAGGCCTTCGAGCAGTGCGCCGGATTCCTCCGGATTCCCGGCGCGCGCAATCCGCTTGACGGCTCGGCCGTGCATCCGGAGAGCTATCATATCGTCGACCGGATGTCAAAGGATCTCGGTGTCAGCAGCGCGGACCTCGTCGGGAACGGCGATCTCTGCCGGAGCATCCGGGCGGAGGATTATGTGGAAGGAGAGTTCGGTCTCCCGACCATTCACGACATCCTCCAGGAACTTGCGAAGCCCGGGCGCGACCCGCGCGAGGAGGCCCAGGAGTTCTCTTTTGCAGAAGATATCCATACCATCGACGACCTCAAGCCCGGAATGGAACTGCCCGGCATCGTGACCAATATCACCGCTTTCGGTGCCTTTGTCGACATCGGCATCCATGAAAATGGCCTGATCCACGTATCCCGGATGGGCGTCCGCGGACCGGTCGACCCGTCCAAAGTCCTCAAGCTGCATCAGCATGTGACCGTCACCGTCGTCGACGTCGATCTCGACCGCAGCCGCATCTCCCTTTCTCTCAAGCGCTAGTTTCAAGAAAGATTGTTATATTTGTAAGATTGTAAATATCAGCAGAATCGAATGGACCGCAAAATTGTCATCATCCCGACCTACAACGAGAAAGAGAACATCGAAGCCATCGTACGCAAAGTGTTTTCCCTCGAAGGAGAGTATCACATTCTCGTCATCGACGACGGCTCTCCCGACGGGACGGCCTCCATCGTAAAGGGGCTTCAGACGGAGTTCCCAGGGCGCCTGCATCTTCTGGAGCGCGAAGGAAAACTCGGTCTCGGAACGGCCTACCTGACGGGATTCAAATGGTGCCTGGACAAAGGCTACGATTATATCTTCGAGATGGATGCGGATTTCTCGCACGATCCGGACGACCTGCCGCGGCTGTATGACGCCTGCGCCCGGGACGGGGCCGACCTTGCGATCGGATCCCGCTACTGCAACGGCGTAAGCGTCGTCAACTGGCCCATCGGCCGTATCGTGATGTCATATTATGCCTCCGTGTACGTCCGGACCATCCTCCGGATGAAGGTCTACGACACGACGGCCGGATTCAAATGCTACAGTCGCAAGGTCCTTGAGACCATCGATCTCGACGCCGTCCGGATGAAGGGCTACGGTTTCCAGATCGAGATGAAATACAGCGCGTTCCGGCTGGGATTCAAACTCCGTGAGGTGCCGATTATCTTCATCAACCGCCGCCTCGGAACTTCCAAGATGTCCGGCGGCATTTTCTCCGAAGCTTTCTGGGGTGTCATCGGCCTCCGTTTCCGCAAGATTCTTCCCCGTAAAACCGACGCGATATGATTAATATGACGCCTGCCGTCAGGCTGGCATGCCTCAGGCGGCAGAAGGCCATTGAAAAATATGCGTCTTCCGCACGCGATATTCAGCTGAAAGTCCTTTCGCGGCTTGTGTCGACGGCGGCCGGAACGGCTTATGGCTGCGCGCACGGCTTCGGCTCCGTCAGGAGCTATGCGGATTTCGCAAAGCAGGTCCCCGTCAATTCCTACGAAGAGCTCAAGGGTGACATTGAAAGGATGCGCCTCGGTGCCGCAGACCTTCTCTGGAAGGGCAAGGTCCGGTATTACGCGCGCTCCAGCGGCACGACGGCCGACCGAAGCAAATTCATCCCGGTCAGCGATGCCGGGCTCAAGGATACGCACTATGCCGGCGGATTCGACAGCGTCGCCCTCTACTTCCGGAATTATCCCGACAGCCGGCTCTTTTCCGGGAAAGGGCTGATTCTCGGCGGCAGCTTCGCGCCGGAATTCTGTAACCCGCAATCCAAGAGCGGCGACCTGAGCGCCATTCTCATCGACAACGTCAGTCCCTTCGTGAATCTGTTCCGCGTCCCTTCCCGCGAGGTGGCGCTGCTGCCGGATTTCGAGAAGAAGCGCGACCTGATCGCAAGGGCGATCCTCTCGGAGCCGGTAACCAACCTCAGCGGCGTGCCATCCTGGATGATGAGCGTGCTCGACAGGGTGCTGGAACTCAGCGGAAAGGACGATATCAGCGAAGTCTGGCCGATGCTGGAAGTGTTTTTCCACGGCGGCGTGGCCTTTACACCGTACCGCGAACGCTACAAGGCGATGATTTCTTCGCCTGGGATGCACTACATGGAGACATACAACGCCAGTGAGGGTTTCTTCGGTATCCAGGATGACCCGCTCGACCGGGCGATGCTCTTGATGATCGACTACGGGGTGTTTTATGAATTCATCCCGATGGACGGGTTCATGGCCGGGGATTATTCCGGGGCCGTGCCGCTCTGGGGCGTCGAGCCCGGTGTCAATTACGCGATGGTCATCACGACCTCCGGCGGCCTCTGGCGCTATCTGATAGGGGATACCGTGATCTTTACGTCCAGGGATCCCTACAAGTTCATCATCAGCGGGCGTACCAAGAATTTTATCAATGCCCTCGGAGAGGAGGTTATCGTAGACAATGCCGAGAAGGCCGTCAAGGCGGCCTGCGAGGCGACCGGTGCCGATGTCCGTGAATATACGGCGGCGCCGCTTTTCGCACCCGACGGCAAGGGCTTCGTCCACCAGTGGCTGGTGGAATTCCGCCGCGCGCCGGCTTCGCTGGAAGCATTTACGGATGCGCTGGACAAAGAACTCCGGGCGGTCAACAGCGATTACGATGCCAAGCGGAGCAAAGACATCGTCATGCAGAAGCCGCAGGTGCTCGTAGCCCGGGAGAACCAGTTCGACGACTGGCTCGCCTCCCGCGGGAAACTGGGCGGACAGCATAAGATTCCCCGCCTCTGCAACGACCGCAAGATTATGGATGAACTGCTAAATGCTTAAGTGATGGCAAACAGACCTGTGACCATAGATGTGGACGCCATCGTGGCGTCGCGCTTCCCCGGGAAGAAGTTCCCTTCCTGGGTGCTCGGTATCATCAAACGGTTCATCCATCAGGACTTTCTGAACGGCTATTTCTCGCAGGGGAAGGTGGGGACGGACTTCGCGCCCGGCGTGCTGGAGTATATGAACGTCAAGGTGAATGTGCGCGGCGAGGAGAATATTCCGGCTGAAGGACGGTTTACGTTCGTGTCCAATCACCCGCTCGGCGGCGTCGACGCCATCTCGGTCATCGCCTTTGTCGGAAACCGCTATGGTGACCGGATGGTCATCCCCGCCAATGATTTCCTGATGTCCCTGAAACAGCTCGACGAATATCTTGTCCCGGTCAACAATACCGGCGCCAGCGGCCAGGCCCGGGATCTCGGGCGGCGGCTGGACGAGGCGTTCGCCTCGGACCGTCAGGTAATCATCTTCCCGGCGCAACTGTGTTCGCGGAAGATTGACGGCAAGGTGCAGGACCTGCCCTGGAAGAAGACTTTCATCACCAAGAGCCGCGCGTCCGGCCGCATGATCATCCCGATCCATTTCTCGGGAAAGTGCAGCTGGCGGTTCTATTTTGCCGACTGGATCAGGAAAACGTTCCGGATCAAGCTCAATTTCCCGATGTTTTTCCTGCCGGACGAGCTTTACCGCCACCGCGGGAAGACCTTTACGATGACCATCGGGAAACCGATACCGCCCGAGACTTTTACCTCGGACAGGAAGGATGTGGAGTGGGCCGCCTGGGTCCGGGAAAAAGTCTATTCCCTGCAATGAGATGACACTGTACGAACCTATACCTGCCTTATGGAACCGATTATTGACCCCATACCCAAGGATCTGCTGATGGCGGAACTCACGCCGTCCAAGTTCCTGCGCGCGACCAACAAAGCCGGCAACAAACTCTATATCGTAGACGGCCAGGATTCTCCGAACGTGCTCCGTGAGATCGGTCGTCTCCGCGAGATTGCGTTCCGGGACGGCGGGGGAGGGACCGGCAAGGCCCTCGACCTGGACCGTTTCGATACCGATCCGAGCCTTGGATATAAGCAGCTGGTGCTGTGGGATCCGGATGCGGAAGCCATCATCGGCGGCTACCGGTTCGTGCTCGGTACGGATGTCGTTCCCGACTGGAAGGGGCAGCCGATGATGCCGTCGGCCCACCTTTTCCGCTTCAGCCGGTATTTCATCAAGCGTTTCCTTCCCTGTACCATCGAACTCAGCCGCTCTTTCGTGTCGCCGGATTACCAGAGCACCCGGAATGCGACGAAGAGCCTTTATTCGCTGGACAACCTCTTCGACGGCCTCGGCGCCCTGATCAAGCTGTATGGCTCCCGGATGAAGTATTATTTCGGGAAGATGACCATCTATCCTTCTTACCCGAAGGAGGGGCTGAATATGATCCTGTACTTCCTCCGGAAGCACTTCGGCCGTAAGGAGGACCTGCTCGTGATTCCCAAGAACAAGATCGCGGTCTTTGACGAGGTGCGCCTGGAAGGTGTCTTCTCCGGGAAGGATTTTAAAGAAGACTACAAGATCCTCAAGGCGGAAATCCATAAGCTGGGTGTCAACATCCCTCCGCTCGTTAATTCCTATATGAATCTGTCGCCGTCGATGCGAACCTTCGGCGCGGCCGTCAACGACGAGTTCGGCGATGTGATCGAAGTCGGCCTCATGATAAAGTTTGAGGATCTTTATCCAGACAAGACCGCCCGTCACATCAACGGTTTTCCCATTCCCAATTTCCTGAAATTCTTCAGACGAAGCAAGAAAACGGCAAAATGAAGCAAATCGACTGTATCATTCCCTTTGCGGACGACGCCCAGGCGGCTCCGACCCTGCAGGTCCTTGCCGCCGAGCCCGAGGTTCATGAAGTTTTCGGCGTCCGCCATCCGCTCGGCGCTACCATCACCTGGAAGAGCCTTTCCGGTGCTTTGACGGCGCCTTATACGCTGGTTTATACCAAATATACGCCGCTCCGGCTCGGGCAGTTTTCGCTTGAGCGGATGCTCTCCGTTGCCGGGGATACCGGTGCCGTCATGGTGTATGCCGATCATTTCAAGGAACTCGGCGGCGGCCGTGTCCCGGCCCCGGTCATCGATTATCAGGAGGGTTCGCTCCGCGACCAGTTCGACTTCGGTTCGGTCTTGCTCTACAAGACATCCGTCTTGCAGGAGGCTGTCGCCGGGATGGATGCAGATTATGCCTATGCGGCCCTCTACGATCTCCGGCTCCGTGCATCCCGGCTCGGGACTTTTGTCCATATCGGGGAGTTCCTGTATTATGAGGTCGAGATGGATACGCGTTCATCGGGCGAGAAACTCTTCGACTATGTCGACCCGAAGAACCGTGCCGTCCAGGTCGAAATGGAGCAGGCCGTCACGGCGCACCTGAAGGCGGCCGGCGGTTATCTGGAGCCGGTGTTCAAGGATGTGGATCTCTCGGAAGGGGAGTTCCCGGTCGAGGCGACGGTCGTCATTCCGTGCAAGAACCGCGTCCGTACGATCGGCGATGCCCTCCGCAGCGCCCTGTCGCAGGTGACGGACTTCCCGTACAACGTGATGGTGGTGGACGATAATTCCGATGACGGGACGGTGGACGTCATTAAATCTTTCCTGGATGATCCGCACCTTATATATATAGCGCAGGACAAGACATATCATGCCATCGGCGGCAACTGGAATGCGGCGATTCACCATCCCGCATGCGGGCGTTACGCGTTGCAGCTCGATTCGGATGACGTGTATTCCGGTCCCGACACGGTACAACGGTTCGTCGAGGCTTTCCGCGAGCAGCGGTGCGCCATGGTGGTGGGGAGCTATCAGATGACAGATTTTGACATGAATCCGCTGCCGCCGGGCGTCATCGACCACCGCGAGTGGACGCCGGACAACGGCCGCAACAACGCCCTTCGCGTCAACGGCTTCGGAGCGCCGCGCGGCTTCTTTGTGCCGCTGCTGCGGAAGTTGAATTTCCCTGTGACCAAATACGGAGAGGATTATGCCGTCGCGCTCCGCATCAGCCGGGAGTACCGGATCGGGCGGATTTATGACGTCCTTTACAACTGCCGCCGCTGGGACAGCAACTCCGACGGCAACCTCTCCATAGAAAAAGTGAACGCCAATGACCATTATAAAGACTGGCTTCGTACGGTCGAACTTCGTGCGAGGATCAAAATGAATCGTGCTCATACAGAATAAGTTGCATTTTTTACTGAAAAAAATCTCAAAATTTTTCAAAAAAAGTTGCAAAAAAATTTGCTAGTTCAGAAAAAAGTAGTACCTTTGCAATCCCGTTCGGAGACGAGCGGGATTTTTAGCGAAAAGAAGTTCATTGAAAAGACTGAAAAAGTACAAGGAAAAGTAGCACAGGGATGCGTCTTGAGACGCATCCGTAACTTTTGAACGAGCGTCGATTCTTTAAAGAATCAGAGTCGGAGGATCAAGCTTAGAGTAATAAAGAATATACAATGAAGAGTTTGATCCTGGCTCAGGATGAACGCTAGCGGCAGGCTTAACACATGCAAGTCGAGGGGCAGCGGGTTGTAGCAATACAATGCCGGCGACCGGCGGAAGGGTG
>CAMUZW010000046.1 GCA_947165305.1 uncultured Bacteroidales bacterium | reverse complement strand
CCCGCCCTCCCCTTCCGTACCGACAACTGGGACGATTTGAAAGAATAATATGAAAAAGTTCCTTCTCTCTGCGTTGACAGGGTTATTTCTGACATTTGAGGCTGCGGCGCAGCCTTCCTGGACGGTTAATCTGCCCGGTGGGGAAACACTGCAGGCAACGGCTTGCGCGGACAACATCTTCCGGATCCGGATCGCTCCCTCCGGGGCATTCCCGGAGACACTGATGGAGCGTTACAGCATCCTCAAAACCGACTGGGAAGGTCCGGAATGCATATCCCTGAACCGTGAGAAAACACTGCTCATCCAAACGGGAACGCATTCGCTGCGCATCGACAAGACCGACGGTTCCGTCACCCTGCTGGATCATTCCGGCGCCGTCATCGCCGGGCCTGTTTGCTTTGCACCGGCCGGGAGCGGACTCAGCCATAAACTCCGCGAGGCCATCATGTCGAAATACGGCGACCTGCACGTCCGCCGCAACAGCCCGATCATAGGCGATGACGACGGCACCCTTTCCGAAAAGGACAAGACGGAGGCGGGAGATCCCGACAAGAGTTGTGTCATCCGCATCGCACTGCAGGAAGACGAGCGTTTCTACGGCGGCGGCAACACCTCCAGGGAGCACATCCAGCACCGGGGTGAACTCCTTCGGATGTGGGCCACCTACCAGCAGACCGAGATTCCGATGCCCTTCATGATGAGTTCCCGCGGCTGGGGCATCTACAGCAATTCCACCCGTAAGAGTTACTTCGATATCGGGGCGACAGAATCCGAATGGTTCAACATCTACACGACGGATCCCGAGGCCGATTTCTTCCTGATGGCAGGCGGAGATATGCCGGGCGTACTCAACGCCTATACGCTCCTTACGGGACGCAACTACCTGCTGCCCAAGTGGGCCTATGGTTTCTGCTTCGGTCCCAATATGAAGGAAAACCAATGGGACATCCTCCGCGACGCCGTCTCGATACGGGAGATGGGAATGCCCTGTGACGTGTTCTGGCTGGAGCCGCAGTGGATGTCTAAGCATTATGATTTCTCCACCGCCAAGAAATGGAATTACGAGAAATTCACCCCGGAATTCTTCTGGAAACAGAACAAACCTGAGAAAGAATACCACCCCTCCCTCTTTATCGGGAAACTCCGTGACATGGGGTTCCACCTCGGGCTGTGGGTCTGCGAAGAATATGACCTCTCGATCACCGAGGAAGATGCCCTTCCGGGGGCCACACATTCCGGGCAAGAGCATTGGATGGACCACCTGAAACAGTTCGTCGATATGGGTGCCGAAGGGTTCAAGCTGGATCCGGCCCGGACGCTCGACGAGCATCTGTACCGCAAATATTACAACGGCCGGCCCGACAAAGAGATGCACAACCTGAACCAGGTGCTTCTGCCCAAGCAGATGAATCTTATGTACCGGGAGCACACCGGCAAGCGGGGCTGGCATCATTACTGCGGCGGATGGAGCGGAACCCAGCACTGGGGCGCCTCCACGAGCGGGGATAACGGCGGCGGCAAGGTCGCCCTCTTCGACCAGCTCAACCTCGGGATGAGCGGTTACATGAATACGTCCTGTGACGTGATGTTCGTTGACCGCGACCAGGAGATGCAGAGCCTCCATTTCGGCACGTTCCTTCCCTGGCTGCAGATCAACAGCTGGTGCTCGATGATGCATCCTTTCTACTATGTCGGAAAGGAACGTGAGACCTACCTGAACTGCATCCGCTTGCGATACGAACTGCTGCCTTACATCTATTCTGCGGCCATCGAAGGCACACAGACAGGGATGCCTGTCGTACGGAGCATGCCGCTCGTCTTCCCGGACGACCGCGCCGTAGATGATATGTGGGAGCAGTATATGTTCGGGCCTTCCCTGTGCGTGGGTATTTTTACCGAAGATATTTACCTTCCTGAAGGAACTTGGACAGATGCCTGGACGGGCCGGAAGATTGTGAGCCGTGGGGAAACCGTCCATATGCCATACCCCGACAACCGGGCCGGTTTGCTGATGATCCGGGGCGGTGCAATCATCCCGTCCGCAACCATTTCCGACTGCATCGGTACGGAGCCGCTGAATACCCTCACACTGAAAGTTTATCCCGACGGAGAAAGCGATTATACCCTGTATGACTGTGATGCCGAAAGCTACGGATACGAAAACGGCCGGATTGCCAGGACGCGTATCCATTGCTCGGCTACTGGAAAGGAGGTTCTGCTGACAGCAGAGCCTGTGGAGGGAAGTTTCGAGAATATGCCCTTCTCGCGGAAATGGAAGTTCTGCGTTCAAATGGAGCGGAAACCTTCCAGGGTAACGCTGAACGGAGCGAAACTCAAGGAATGGGCTTGGTCGGAAGGGATGCTTACCATGGAAATCGGCGAGCAGTCCGTCTTTTCACGCATCATCTTGAGAATCACTATGTAAGCTTATCGTCGGCCCTGAATGCGCGCCGGAGGGTTTTGTCTATTTGCTAATATTTTATTATTTTTGGGAAAATTGGTTTTCAAGATGAAAAAAATCCTTCCCTTGATGTTGCTGTTGTTGGCAGCGCTTCCCGCCTGGGCCGGCAAAGTCGTTACCGATACACTCAGAAGCGAGATTCTGAAAGCGGACGTCATGTACAATGTCTATCTACCGGACGGCTTTTCGGATTCAAACGAGAAATATCCGGTTGTCTACCTGCTGCACGGTCTTTACGGATCCTATTCCGACTGGCTGAACACCGGCCGGATGAAGGAGGTGGCCGACGAGTTCATCCGTTCCGGCGAGATCCGGAAGATGATTATCGTTATGCCCAATGCCGGCAACCGCGATGCCCGCAATGTCTGGAACGGGTATTTCAATATGCCGGGATGGAATTACGAGGATTTCTTCTTCCAGGAATTCCTTCCCGCCGCAGAGAAGAAGTATCGGGCCGTGGGCGACAAAGGGCACCGTGCCATCATGGGCCTTTCAATGGGCGGAGGAGGATCCACCGTTTACGCCCAGAGGCACTCCGATATGTTCTCCAGTTGCTATGCGATGAGCGCCTGGCTCGACCAGGTGATGGACGAGAAGGCCCCGAAAGACAAGTTATATTACACGCGAAAATCAGTCAGGGAACATTCTGCGCTGGATTTTATAGATAATGCCGACGAGGCGACCCTTGAGAAACTGCGGAGCGTCAAGTGGTTCATTGACTGCGGGGATGACGACTTCCTGCTGGATTTGTCCGTTTCGCTTTATCAGAAGATGAGGGCGGCCAAGATCAAGAGCGAACTCCGGGTCCGCGACGGCGTCCACAACTGGGAATACTGGCATCTGGCGCTGAGGATGGCTCTCCCCTTTGCATCCCGGAACTTCGAACCTTAATTTCTGTATTTAGGAACGCTGATATGAACTGCAAGTTTTATCTTCCTTTATTCCTCCTCCTCTCGGCCTGCGCGCCGCAGCCGTGGACGGAGACCGACCACGGAACGTATCGTACTGTCCATCAGAAGGGTGCGCCCGTGCTGGGGTACAGCCCGGCTTCGGGCGTAAGCATCCTGACCGTCGACGGGCGGCCGTTCAAGGACCTCAACCGCAACGGCGCCCTGGATCCGTACGAGGACTGGCGGCTGAGCCCCGAGAAACGGGCCATCGACCTGGCCGGGAAGATGAGCATTGAAGAGATCTGCGGCCTGATGATCTACTCTTCCGCCCAGCGGGTGCTGGATTCGGCGGCGCTGACGCAGAAGCAGATCGACTTCCTCCGGGACGACCACGTACGCCACGTGCTCATCTCGGACATCGCCAGCCCGCGGATGGGGGCGGAATGGGCCAACGCCGTGCAAGCCTTCTGCGAGGCTGAACCGCTCAGCATTCCGGCCAACAATTCGACCGATCCGCGCAACTACACCAACGGACAGGCCAACACCAGCACTTACAAGCACGAGCCGGACGGCGAATTCGATCCGGACGGAAGCAGCAACATTTCGCGCTGGCCGCGGGAGATCGGGATGGCGGCGACCTTCGATATGGACGTCATCCAAAAGCACGGTGAAATCGTCTCCCAAGAATACCGGGCGCTCGGCATCACGACCGCCCTCTCGCCGCAGATCGACATGGCCTCCGACCCCCGCTGGAGGCGTTTCTACGGCACATTTAGCGAGAGCCCGTATCTTTGCCGGGACATTGCCCGGACCTATTGTGATGCGTTCCAGACCACACCGGGCAGCAAGACCGGCTGGGGCACGCAGTCCGTCAACTGCATGGTCAAGCACTGGCCGGGCGGCGGCTCCGGGGAAGGCGGCCGGGACGCTCATTTCGGCATCGGCAAATATGCCGTGTATCCGGGAAACAACTTCGCCCAGGGGCTCATTCCTTTCACAGACGGCGCTTTCAAGCTCAAAGAGAAGACGCGCATGGCTTCGGCCGTGATGCCGTACTACACCATTTCCTACGGCCAGGACCCCTCCGGGGAGAATGTCGGCAATGGATTCAGCCACTACATCATCCAGGACTTGCTCCGCGACAAATATGGCTTCGAAGGAGTCGTGTGCACCGACTGGGGCATCGTCAACGACTACGGGAAGACGTTTATCCACAAAGGGAAACCGTGGGGAATGGAGACAGCCTCCGTCGCCGAGAGACGTCTGAAGGTATTTGAAGCGGGTGTCGACCAGCTTGGCGGCGTCTATGACAACGGCCCGAGCCTGGAGGCCTATCAGCTCTGGATTGAGAAATACGGCGCCGACAGCGCCCGCGAGCGCTTCGAGATGTCGGCCTGCCGGCTGCTGATGAACATCATCCGCGTCGGGCTGCTGGAGAATCCGTATGTGGATCCTTCCGAAGCGGAGAAGATCGTCGGTTGCAAGGAGTTTGTCGCCGCAGGATATGAAGCGCAGCTCAAGTCCATCGTGATGGTCAAAAACCACGAAGGCGCCCTCCCTGTCAAAGGCCGCCTTAAGGTGTATGAACCGCTGCGTCATGTAGGACCCGGACTCACCCACTGGATGAAGCCGATTGCGCCTTACGACGAATATCCGTTCTCCAAAGAATTGCTGTCCAGGTATTTCGAGGTCGTCGACACACCGGAAGAGGCCGATTTCGCCCTTGTCTCCGTCAAGACACCTTACGGGCACTGGGGCTACATCAAGCCGGAGGAAGGCCAGGCCGAAGGCCATTATAATCCGATCAGCCTCCAATACGGCCCCTATACGGCCGAGTTTGCCCGCGAGAAGAGCATCGCCGGCGGCGATCCCACCGAGGCATCCGACAACCGCAGCTACAAGGGTTACACCGAGACATCTGCCAACGAAGAGGACATGTATATGGTCAGGCGGACCCGCGAGGCGATGGGTGACAAGCCCGTCATCCTGGTCGTCCACGTAGACCGTCCGTTCGTCCCGGCCGAGATCGAGCCGTCCGCGGATGCCGTTCTCTTCTCCTTCGGCGTATCGAACAATGCGCTCCTGGATGTCATCAGCGGTGCCTTCGAGCCCTCCGGCCTCCTCCCCTGCCAGTTCCCGGCCGACATGAAGACCGTGGAGGAGCAGTGCGAGGACGTCCCGTTCGACATGGACTGCTACAAGGATGCCGACGGCCACGTCTGGGACTTTGCCTTCGGCCTCAACTGGAGCGGCGTCATCGCCGACAGCCGCACCGCCAGGTACGCGCGGTGAGGCCAACTACGTAAAAATCAGGAAATCTTGCTATATTTGTAGTCTGTATGACTACAATGCGCAAACTCCTTTGCATACTGCTGCTTATGCTGGCCGGAATCACAGCCTGGCCGCAAAGCCGCGTGATGTCGGGGCGGGTGGCGGACGCCACCGGCGAGGGCATCCCCGGGGCCGGTATCGTGTGCAAGGAATTCCCTGCCAAAGGCACCGTTACGGATCTCGACGGGAAATTCTCCCTGCGGATTCCGGACGGGACGACGGCCGTGACCATCTCCTGCCTGGGGTATGAGGATAAATCTTACCCTGTCGAGGAGCCCCTTACCGACCTTCTGATCATCCTCGAGGAGGATATGCAGGGCGAGATGCTCGACCAGGTCGTCGTGACGGGCTATGCCCAGACGACGACCAAGCAGGTCACGGGCAGCGTGGCCGTCATTGAGGGAACGGCCCTACACGCCAGCCCCGTTTCGGGCGTCGACGCCCTGATGGCCGGCGAAGTGGCCGGCGTCAGCATCAAGGCCGTTTCGGGCCAGCCCGGCACCCAGGCCCGGATCCGCATCCGCGGCACCAACAACCTCTCCGGCAACAGCGATCCGCTCTGGGTCGTCGACGGCGTGCCCCTCCAGGGCGGCTCCGGCCTCTCCAGCGAACAGATTTCCACCGGCGGCTTCGACGACATCTTCGTGAGCGGCGTCGGCGGCATCAACCCCAACGACATCGAGTCCATCACCATCCTCAAGGATGCGGCCGCGGCCGCCATCTACGGCTCCCGGGCCGCGAACGGCGTCATCGTCGTCACCACCCGGAAGGGCGCGAAAGGCAAGATGAAAGTCGGGTATTCCAACAACTTCACCCTGTCCCTCCGCCCGCAGCGGAGCCCCGACCGGATGAACGCCTCCGAGAAGCTCGACTGGGAGCAGACCCTCTGGGATGAATTCTCTGCCGCACGGTTCGCCACGGCACAGACAGATCCCACCGTCTTCTATCCCGTCGTCGGTATCGTCGGGCAGATCCGCAGCGGCGCCGGCAAGTACGCCGGACTCACCCCGGCGGAACAGGACGCCGAAATCGACCGCCTCAGGGGTGTCGACACCAACTGGTACAAACTCCTGCTGCGCAACGCCTTCCAGATGAACCACCACCTCTCCCTGAGCGGCGGCGCAGACCGGGTCACCTATTATCTTTCCGGCGGATTCAACGACGACAACGGTATGCTCCTCCGCAACAATTACAAGCGGTACAGCCTCAACGCCAACCTCAACCTCCAGCCCGTCGACCGCCTCCGGCTTACCTTCGGCATCGACGCGAACCGCCAGATCTCGAAGTCTCCCGACAGCAGCGTCAGCCCGTTCACGTACGCCTATTTCGCCAATCCCTATGAGGAGGCGTACGATGCAGACGGCGACTATGCCGCCGACAACACCTGGTTTACCCTGGGCTACTACAACGGACGGGCTTCCGAACTGGTGATGCCCGTAAACGGATTCAGCATCCTGCGCGAGCTCCACAACAATTCCACCAAGACGGCCAATACCGCCGCTTCGGTCAGGGGGCAGGCCGACCTCATGATCCTCCCGGTGCTGCATTTCAACGCCCTGGCTTCGTACAGCTATTCGCACAACGCCACCGACAAGGTAGTCGAGAAATCGACCTACACCGCCTTCCGCGACCGTCTCGGAGCCGACGACCGTTCGCTCACGAACCTCTACGGCAGCATATCGCAGAACCGCACCAACCGCCAGAGCTACATCGCACGCGGGCATTTTAATTGGAACCAGACCTTCGAGGGGAAGCGGCTCCGCCACAACGTCAACGTCATCGCCGGCGCCGAAATCCGCGGGTCGTCCTCCAACAGCACCTATACCAAGCGATACAATTACGATCCCGTCACGGGTACCACGTCGCTGCCGCCCGTCAGCGGTCCGGTGGACGAATGGGTCCGGGAAGTGGAGCGCCTTAACGGGCAGTTTTTCTCCGACACGCGCTTCGCCTCGTTCTATGCCTCGGCGGATTACTATCTCGGCAAGACCTTCGTCTTCAACGCCAGTTTCCGCACCGTCGGCAGCAGCAACTTCGGCGTCAAGCGGCAGTTCAATCCCACCTGGAGCGCGGGTGCGGCCTGGCACTGGGGTGAGGAAAAATGGGCCAGGCGGGCGAAATGGCTGAGCCACGGGACCTTCCGCGCCGCCTACGGCTATACCGGCAACATTTCCACGGCAGCCAGCCACCTCCTCGTGATGAGATATATCCAGCAGGAATACCGCTATTACGGAACGGATAGCTATGCGCTCGGGACCATCCCTTCCGCGCCCAATCCGGATCTCGGCTGGGAGAAGACCTCCGACCTCAAGGCGGGCGTCGACGTGGGCTTCCTCGGCGACAAACTCACCTTTGCGGCGGAAAGCTATCTCCGCCGGAGTTCCGACGTCGTGACAGCCTCCCAGGTGCAGTCCACCACCGGATTTACGTCGGTGTACTTCAACTCGGCCGATATCCTCAACACCGGTGTCGAAGCGACGCTCACCTGGAAGCAGCATTTCGGGCAGGACTGGAATGTCCGCGCGAGCGTCAACTTCGCCTACAATTACAACAAAGTCACCCGCTACGACCCGCCGACCAAGAGCATCACCGCCAAGGACCGATATGTCGAAGGCTACCCGGTCGGGGCCATCTTTGCCGGCAACCTCGGCGGGATCGATGCCGTGACCGGCCTGTACGGCTTCCGCATCCGTGAAGATTCCGACATCCGGTCGGCCTCCGACCTCAACAATCCCGACAATTACCGCTACTACCTCGGCACGACGATCGCCCCGTATACCGGCGGCCTCAACCTCTCCGTGGAGTGGCGCCGCTGGCGGCTCAGCGTCAGCGGGGTGTATTCTTTCGGGGCGAAATGTTACGACAAGATCGTCTCCCCCGCCTCATACCTGAACGCCCGCCACGAGGGCGTATCGACCGAGGAGGTTCAGTCCCAGTACAGCGACCTCTACGCCAACCATCTCAACGTGGGGCGGGACCGCACTTCCCGCTGGACGGAGACGACGCCCACGGGCGTACTCTACCCGCGTATCTACGACCGTTTCGACGCCCGCTACTCCTTCGCGGCCCTCAACTCGATGGACTACAATATCATCGATGCGATCTACCTCAAGGATGTCTCTTACCTGAGGATCAAATCCATCATCCTGTCGTACAGCCTTCCCAAGATTACGTTCAACCTCTCGCTCGGCAACATGCTGACCCTCACCGCCTACGACGGCATGGATCCGGAAGTGCCCGGTGCGACTTATCCGACGACCAGGAGCGTCAGCTTCGGCATCAATGTCAACCTGTAAACGCATATCGTTCCTGCTGGCCGTCATCCTTGCCGGCTGCACCCGCTTCCTGAGCGTCCAGCCGCAGGGAGAGGTCATCCCGAAGACCGACGAGGAGTTCGCCGCCCTGATGCATAACCGTATCCGGGACATCGAGGGCGGCGGGGACGCCCTTGTCCTGGGCAACATGGAGACCGTCGCCCTCTTCGAGGGATGCGCGGACGACCTGGATGCCAATATCCGCGTCGGCAACAACCTCGTCTCCTATGCCGGAGAGGCCATCAATACCCGGATGAGCGACTACCGCAGCAGTTTCGAGATCATCCGCGACTGCAACATCGTCATCGAGAACCTCACCGGAAGGACCTCCGAGACCGCCCGCGGGGCCCTCGGGGCCGCCTATGCGATGAAGGGCATCCTCTACTACAACCTGCTACGGGAATTCGCGGGGCCGTACAATCCCGCCGACGCCACTTCCGAGCCGGGCATTCCCATCGTGGACAAGGTCGACATCGACGCCATGCCCGCCCGCGCCTCGATGCTGGAGACGGCGCAGTACGCCGGAACCCTGCTGGCCAAAGCCCTTCCCTACACCGGCGACGACCGGCGCTGGTTCTTTACCGCGACGCTGGTCAAGGCGTATCAGGCCCGCCTCGCCTTCTGGTGCGAAGACTGGGACACGGCGGCTTCCGTTGCGGAAGACATCATCGCCCACAGCGGCTTCTCCCTCACACCGGCCGACGGGTACAAGGCCATGCTGGAGTCCGCGGCCCCGAAGGGCGAAGTCATCGCCAGGACGCACATCAACAATTCTTCCGAGCTCGACTGGTATTTCTCCTACATCAAGGGCTACATCGCCAGCCGGCCGGTCTGCGCGGCCCTGGTGCGCCTGTACGGCGACAATCCCTCGAAGGATATCCGTTTTGCGACCGGGTGGGATGCAAAACGGTTCAACACCAAACTCCCCGAGCGCCGGGTCCGGCTCAGCGAGATGTACCTGATTGCCGCGGAAGCGGAATATCACCGGGACGGATCCGGAGCCGCCCTCAGCTACCTCAACGACCTCCGCCGGCAGCGGATCGAGGGCGTCACCGACCTCACGGAGGCCACCCTCCCGCCGGTCCGGGTTGGCGACCGGATCACGGAAGATGCCGCCGGTGAAGCCATCACGCCCCTGCTGCAGGCCATCCTGGACGAACGCCGCAAGGAACTCTACCTGGAAGGCGACCGCTTCTTCGAACTCAAGCGCAACGGCCGCCCGGAATGGTGGGTCATCTCCAACGGCCTGAAGTACACGACGAAGAAATACCTCTACACGGCCCCGATTTACAAACAGGACTGTGAACTCAATCCCGACATGCAACAAAATCCCGGCTATGAAGACTAAGCTTATCTATATTTTTATTATCTTCGCACTGCTTGCGACCGGCTGCGGCTACGAGAAGCTCCCGCCCAAGACGGACAGTTCCTCCTCGCAGTATGTCCTGCCGAAGGGTGAGATCCCTTCGGCGGAAGACCGGGACGCCCTGGCGGATATCCGTGCAGAATACGACAATTATATAACAAACGAACCATGAAACGCATTCTCCCTATCCTTGCAGTTTTTGCACTGCTGCTTGTCTCCTGCAAGAAAGAAGACAAACGCCCCGTCGCCGAATTCGGGCAGAGTTTCTATTCCATCTATTCCCACAGTTCGGTCCAGATCGACATCAATCTTTCCAAGCCGGCCTCCAAGGCGATTACCATTCCGGTCCTGACCTCCGGCACAGCCGATGTAGGCTCAGATTATGGCATATCTGCCAGCGAGGTCACCATCCAGCCCGGGGAGACGAAAGGCTGTCTGACCATCACGGACTACGGGCTTACGCCCGAGAAGAGCATCACCCTGAGCTTCTCCTCGTTTACGGGCTATACAGCCGGTACCAAATACGTTACGGTCATCTCTCTGGATGAGAAAGAAAGCCTGGTCTACTCTTTCAAAGCATCTGACGCCGTTGTGCTGGAGTCCTACACCGTCTCGCTCTCACTGACCGGGACAGCATCGGGATCGGAGTTCTCGGCCACCGAGGACCTGACGATTCCGCTCGTCGCATCGGGCCCCGGCGCGGAGGACATCATCGCATGCCCTGTTATCGTCAAGGCCGGAGATAAGAGTGGCTCCGCATCCGTCCAGCTCAAGAATCTGGATTTCTCCGGAGACAAAGAGGCCGTTCTGACGGTCGACCCGGCGGCCGTCCGTTATATTCCCGGTGACGTACCGGAGATTGCGCTCCGCGTACAGGGGCTGCAGACGCCCGACAAACTCATCGGCACCTGGACCTTCGACAGCGTCTACGACCTGGAGGAACTGGAACTCTGGTTCATGGAATCTAAGGATGATCCGGATGAACTGCCTACGCATAACGAGGGATTTACGCTTACCTTTGCCAAAGAAGGCAATGACATCGTCCTCACCCCCGGCGACACCGGAGACTTCACCAAATTCTTCCGCAAATCCAAGGTCACCCTCTCGACGCCGGTCAACATGACCTCAAAAGGCATCAAGTTGGGCGCCCATTCCACGGAGGAAAGCAACATGTTCATCGCCGAAGTGGCTGAGCCCTTTCAGCAGAATACCTATTATCTGCTGGAGAAGGCCAACCTGGCATTTTCAGCTGACACGGAGGAGATCGGCAGCGCCCGCATCATTTTCCGCATTACCCCCGCAGGGGACCTCTGTGTCGAATTCCGCGAATACAACAATGCCGACGAATTCGGCATGATGTGGTGGGACGGCGGCACCAAGTTCGACCCCGACATGTTCGGATTTGCGAGCCTTTTCAAAAAATAGCCTGACGGAGGGAGCGTGAGCGGGGAGAGCATCATCATCCGGGGTGCCCGGGTCAACAACCTGAAAGACATTACCGTCGAGATTCCCAGAGGGAAATTCGTCGTCATCACGGGCATTTCCGGATCCGGCAAGTCTTCGCTGGCGTTCGACACCCTCTTTGCCGAAGGACAGCGCCGTTTCGCGCAGAGCCTTTCGTCCTACGCCCGGCAGTTCCTCGGCAGGATGTCGAAGCCGGACGTGGACATCATCGAAGGCATTCCTCCGGCCATCGCCATCGAGCAGAAGGTCGCCATCCGGAATCCGCGCTCCACGGTGGGGACCACGACCGAGATTTACGACTATCTCCGGATGATCTTCGCCCGCATCGGGCGGACGTACTCCCCCGTCAGCGGACAGGAAGTGCGCTGCAATACGTCCAACGACGTGATGGAATACATCCTCGACGGACGGGGCGGCGCTGTCTGGCTGCTCGCCGACATCGGCTGGGACGCGCGTGAGGACAAGATCGAATTGCTGCTCAGCCTCAAGGCCGACGGCTACAACCGGCTCTACGACACGGCCACCATGCAGCAGACAGACATCGATGATGTCCTGCAAGCCTCCGGCGAAGGATTCCCGAAGGGGCTCTGCCTGCTGGTGGACCGGGCGAAGGTGGACAATCCGGACGAAGACCTGCGCGCCCGGCTGCGCGATTCGGTCGCAGCGGCCTTCCAGAAGGGAGGCGGCACCGTCCTCGTCGCCCGCTCGGTGGACGGATCCTCTGAACTCCGCACCTTCTGCGACCGGCTCGAGCTCGACGGAATGACTTTCCGCAAGCCCGACGAATACCTTTTCAGTTTCAATTCCCCCCTCGGGGCCTGCCCGGTCTGCGGCGGACTGGGGAAGATCATCGGTATCAGCGAAGACCTCGTGATCCCCGACAAGACCCTCAGCATCTACGACGGCGCGATCGCCTGCTGGCGGGGCGAGAAGATGGGCTGGTTCAAGGAGGACCTGATCCGGAAGGCGGAACGCTACGGCATCCCGATCTTCGAGCCCTGGTGCAAACTGCCGCAGGAAGTGACCGACAAGATCTGGCACGGCGTCTATGCGCCTTCCGAAGAAGAGCGCCTGTGGGGGCTCGACGACTTCTTCCGCTGGGTCGACAAGCAGAAATACAAGATCCAGTTCAAGTATATGCTGAGCCGCTACAGCGGCCGAACGGTCTGCCACAGCTGCGGCGGAAGCCGGCTCCGGCCCGAGGCGCTCTACGTCAAGGTCGACGGCAAGACCATCCACGACCTGCTCCGGATGAATATCGATGAGCTCTTGGACTGGTTCGAAGGCATTCACCTGACCCCTTACGAGCACGACATCGCCGACAAGGCGATCGGAGAAGTCTGCTTCCGGCTGCGCTGTATCCGGGATGTGGGCCTGGGATATCTGATGCTGGACCGGACGTGCAATACGCTGTCGGGCGGCGAGAGCCAGCGGGTCAACCTCGTGACCGCCCTCGGAAGCAGCCTGGTCGGTTCGATGTACATCCTCGACGAGCCGTCCATCGGGCTCCATCCGCGGGATACCGAAAGGCTCATCAAGGTCATCCGACAGCTCCGCGACCTCGGCAATACCGTGGTTGTCGTGGAGCACGACGAGGAGATCATGCGCGCGGCGGACATGCTCATCGACATGGGCCCCGGCGCCGGCGAGCACGGAGGA
This sequence comes from uncultured Bacteroidales bacterium, assembly GCA_947165305.1. Taxonomy (GTDB): domain Bacteria; phylum Bacteroidota; class Bacteroidia; order Bacteroidales; family UBA932; genus Cryptobacteroides. Next base: position 2,321 of record CAMUZW010000046.1, on the reverse strand, counting down.
AGGGTGGTCTTCCAGGGGAAGATTCCCGGGACAAGCCCGGGAATGACGGAGAAGACAAGCCCGGGCTCGCTGACACTGCAGTACCTGTCCGGTGAAATTCCGCGCTACCGGCGCGAGAAGCGCTCCTGGCACTACAGCATCACCGTCAAGGGCGCGATGGAGCACAATCTCAAGGACATCGACGTCCAGTTCCCGCTCGGCGTGCTGACCGTGGTGAGCGGTGTGAGCGGCAGCGGCAAGTCGTCCCTCGTCGGTGACATCCTCTACCCCGCCCTCAACCGCAAGATCAACGAGACGGGTGAGCTCCCCGGCATGCACCGCGGCCTCGCGGGCAACGTGGACCGCATCACCCGGATCGAATACGTCGACCAGAACCCGATCGGCAAGAGTTCCCGCTCCAATGCCGTCACCTACCTGAAGGTCTACGACGACATCCGCAAGCTCCTGAGCGACCAGCAGGCCGCGAAGATCAACGGCTTCACGCCGTCTTTCTTCTCCTTCAACCAGGACGGCGGGCGCTGCCCGGAATGCCAGGGAGACGGTTTCGTCAAGATCGGCATGCAGTTCATGGCCGATGTGACCATGGTCTGCGAAGCCTGCGGCGGCAAGCGCTTCAAGCCCGAAATCCTTGAGGTCAGGTACAAGGGGAAGAATATCGACGACATCCTCGACATGAGCGTAGAAGAGGCCATCGCCTTCTTCGGAGCCCAGCCGGAAGATATTGCGAAGCAGATCGCCCGGCGTCTCCAGCCGCTCGTCGACGTCGGCCTCGGATACATCAAACTGGGCCAGTCCTCGAGTACGCTCTCGGGCGGCGAGAGCCAGCGTATCAAGCTGGCGTATTTCCTCTCGCTGAGCGACAATGCCCGGGAGAAGATCATGTTCATCTTCGACGAACCTACGACCGGCCTCCATTTCTTCGACGTGGAGAAGCTTCTCAAGGCCTTTGATTCGCTCCTTGCGAAGGGGCATACGATCGTGGTGGTGGAGCACAACCCGGATGTCATCCGCAGCGCCGACTGGGTCATCGACCTCGGTCCCGATGCCGGCGATGCGGGCGGCGAGGTCGTCTTCGCCGGCACCCCGGAAGACCTCATCAAGGAGGGAAAAACATTTACAGCGAAATATCTGCAATGAAAACATCAGGGATATCCTTTTCTGAAACTTCCGGACCTTCGGTCCTCCATCCCTCCCACTGCGTGGGCCCCTCCCATTCAAGTGGCCATGGGCGGCCATGTTTCTGAAAAGGATATCCCTGATGTTTCCAAATAGTATTATATGGGAGAGAAATTAAAAAAGTTCATATCAGGCAGGAAAGGGCTGCTGAAGCGGATCCGGGAGGCGTGCGCCGGGGCGGAGGGGATCATCTGGTTCCATGCCGCCTCGTACGGGGAGTTCGAAGAAGCGCGGCCGCTGATTGAAAAAACCCGTGCACGGTTCCCCGACGGAAAGATCCTGCTGACCTTCTTCTCCCCTTCCGGCTACGAGCCGCTCCGGGACTGGGACGTCGTCGACTGGGTTTTCTATCTCCCGCTCGACACGCCCCGCAACGCACGGGCCTTCCTCGACGCCGTCCGCCCCGCCAAGGCCATTTTCACCCTCGGGGAATACTGGGAATTCTTCCTCAGAGGACTTCGGCGCCGGCATATCGACACCTATATCACCTCCGTCCGCATCCGGCCCGACTCTCCTTACCTTAAATGGTATGGATGGCGCTACCGCCGCATCTACAGGACCACCTACAAGGCCGTCTTTACCCAGAACGAAACCGCGGCGGAACTGGTCCGCTGGATGGGCGCGCCGGTCGTGATCAACACCGGCGACGCGCGGCTCGACCGCGTCCTGGCCGTCGCCGAATCGGATTGGAACGATCCACTCGTCACGCGCTGGGCCGCCGGCAAGAAGGCCTTCGTCGCAGGCAGTACCCTCCCCGGAGGAGACGACTTGCTCGTCACTTCGCTCGCCAACGCCCACCCGGACGGTAAATTCCTCATCGTCCCGCACGAACCCGCCCCGGAGCAGATAGCCGCCATCCAAAGCATGCTCAAAGTCCCGGGCGTCCTCTATTCAGAGGCCTCCGAGGCCGATTTGGCGCAGATCCCCGTGCTGATCGTCGACCGCGTCGGCAACCTCGCCCGCCTGTACCGCTACGGATTCGCCGCCTACGTAGGGGCCGGCTTCACCACCGACTGCCCGCACAGCGTCATCGAGCCCGCCGCCTACGGACTTCCCGTCGCGGTCGGGCCGCGCTATTACCAGAATCCGCACTTTGTCGAACTCCTGGAGGCCGGCGCCGGATTCTCCTTCTCCACCCCGGAACA
>CAMUZW010000045.1 GCA_947165305.1 uncultured Bacteroidales bacterium | reverse complement strand
CGGGTCGCGCTGTTTCCCTCGAAATGGCAGTTGTTGAAATAGCCGTTACCGTCGGAATAGAACGTAACTGCGCCCCCATAGCAACTCTTGATCTCCGTCTCGGCCGTCTGGGTGGAATTATTGATGAATGTGCAGTTGTCAAAGAAGCTGTCGGTCGAATCGTGGCCGAGGCGGACGGCACCGGCGTGACGGGCGTAGTTGTTATTGTTGCTGCCCGTGTACTCGTTGTAGTTGCCCTCGAAGACGGTGTCCGTCACCTTCATCCAGCCTGTTCCACCATCTCCGCTGGACTGGTAGCACAGCGCGGTCCCGCCGCCGGACTTGGTGTGATTGTTCTTGAAGGTGCATCCCTCAATCGTCACTTCCGCCTGGTTTTGGTCATATCCGATAGAAACGGCTCCTCCAAATGCTTCGTTCTCACCATTATAATCTATATGGTTGCCTTCAAAAACAGTATTGCTTATGGCTATGGGACCATTGCTCTCGTGGCGGATGGCGCCGCCGTAGTTGCCGTTGCTCCTGACATAATTCTCCTTGAAGACGGCGTCCTTGATGATGAGTTTCGACGTATTGGACGTGAGAATGCAACCGCCGCCCTTTGCGTTGTTTCCCTGATAGGTGCCACCCTCTATCTCGACAACTCCGTCGTTGGCGATATTGATGGCCCCGCCCCAGTCGGCGGTGTTGTCACCGACTTTACAGTTCACGAGTTTTGCAAAGGAATCGTTCTGTACGCGCATCGCTCCGCCCCTGCGGCCGGGGATGCTATTCCTGAGTATGGAGCAATCAGTCATCGTAAGGCTGCCGTGCATGACCATTATCGCCCCGCCGTCCGGTTTCTCGCCGGAATTGGCGGTAACGGTGTTGTCCTCTATCCGGGTGCCGGTTACTTCAACCTTTGCGTCTTCATTGTCCAGATAGAGTGCGCTTCCGGGCCAGGTTCCATCATTATGGTGGAAATAACTGTTCTTAATGGTTGCCTTGCCCTTCACAAGAAGCGTTGAGGCATAGGAAGCCTTGTTGCCCGAAAATTCGCAGTCATCGAACGACAATTCCGTATCTTCACACGCATAGATACATCCGCCGGTGGCGTAACTGTTGTCCGGTTTCTTGTTGGAGCAGTTCTGGAAAGTGCACCGGGTGAATACCACCTCCGCATCGTCTTCGATCTTGATTGGGGAATTGCCGGATGCATTGCCGAGGCCCTTGTCGAAGGTGATGCCCGTAAAGAAAACATTGGCGTTGGCGCCGATATTAAGGAGCCTGTGGGTGTTAAGGCCGGTTATAATTGTCCCTGTCACGCCCGTGATGTCGACCCTGATTCTGTCCGAAAGGCCGGGGAAGGCGATAGCCACGGAGTCCTGGAAGTCGTAGGTCCCGGCCGCCATGTGGATGGTCGCATAGTCAAGCGCATCGGCCTTAGCCGCAAGCCTGTCGGCATCTTCCGGCATAGTCAGGAGGTCCTTGAGCGCCGCGACGTCCATTGCGTTCTCCGGATTGATGCCGGTCTTGTTGCCGGCGCCCTCAACACTGGCGAAGTACTCGCCAGTCACGCCGAATTCGCCGAAACTGTGGATAACGGAGGGTTCCGTCGTGATCTCTTTGTCCAGAAAATAGCCGCCGATGTATCCGTCGTTTTTGAAGTAGCCAAGAAGCAGGCCGCCGGAGTGGGTCACCCCGGGAATGACGCTGATAAAGACATCCCCGGCCGGGAAGCCGGATTCGGAGGCAATCTCCACAAAGTCCTGTACACCGCTTCCGGGAGAAATCACGATGTCATTGCCGCAAGCGACATTCACGGGACCCGCAAGCGCACCGCCGGAAGGACTTTTTACCGTGATACGGGTATAGCCGGCTTCGGGGAGGGTTATTTTCAGGAAAGAGTTGACATTGGTGAAGGAGAATACCTTGTCGACACCCTTCGCCACGGCAGTGTGGCCGGCGCCGAATACGCCGTTCTGCTCCGAAGGAATGGTCACGCTGACGGTGCTTCCGGAGAGGGAAGCTTCCGCCGAAGCCGGATAGACGGCGTAGTAGTCCACGCCGGAAGGGACGGCAGCCTGATAGGTCGCGTGCGAAGTGCCTTCACCGGTCTTGATGGAGGCGGTTACGCTGGCTCCCTCGGAGCCGTAGAACACCTTGATCCGATCATTGGCAGACCAGACGGTGTGGCCGCCGGCAAGTTCGGTCTTGGTATCGGCCGTAGTGGCGGTAAATGTCACGAGCCCGTCGTTATCCGAAGGTGCGGGGAGTTCCTTGCTACAGGAGAACGTGAATGCCGCGGCAAGGGCAGCGATGACGATGTATAATGACTTTTTCATAATCGTTCCTGTTTAGAAAATGGGCTTTTCGTCGAAATCGGGGAGGTCTCCGTTCTTATCATCTTCCGAAGGCGCGTCTTTCGTCGTCACGGAGATTGTCGAAACGGAACTTTCGGAATAGTTCACGTCACCTTCCGCAGGCTTGGAGTATACCTTCACGGTGTACGCCGTCCTCGGCTGCAAGCCCTCGAATTTTACGAAGTTTGTCGTTACGGTCACCGGCTCGCCGTCGTTAAGGGTACAGATATAGGCCGCTGCGTGGTGGATGGCATCCCAGGCGATGGTGATTTCCACACCGAGAATGCTTTCGGCCCGGAGGACCGGGGCGGCGAGAGGGCAATGGGGAGCCGTAGTGACCACCAACGAACTCCAGAGGCTCTCGGTCGCGACCTCCGACATTTCCTCGGAAGGGACAGCCTTTACCTTCACGGTGTACTGCGTGGAGTTGACAAGGTTATCCACCGTGAAACTGTTCTCAGTGGTCTGGGTCTCCGCTCCGTCATCAATCTTGTATACATATTTCGCCGCATTCCTCACGACGGGCCAGGAAACGGTGAACCCGCTGGGGAGGATGCCGGACGCGCTGAGGTCGGGCATCGAAAGTTTTTTCTTCCCGGCCGTCGAGAAACTGAGCGCGTCGGAGAAATCGGAATCAAGCCACTCGGAACTCCCTTCCGGGGCAATCGATTTCATCTTGAGGGTGTGCTCGGAGGCGGGCTCCATGTCGCCGACCGTAATGCTGACACCCTTGACGGGAATCGGCTCACCATCGTCCAGGACCACCAGATAGGATTCGGCACCTTTGACATGTTCCCAGAGGAAAGTGGCGTTGTTGATCCCGGCTGTCGCCAGAACGGGGGAAGGCGCCGCCAGTTTCTCCGGCTGATTCTTTTTTTCGCAGGACACTGCGGCAAAAAGGGCAGTGAGCGCGAGCAGTGTTGCTTGACAAACGCGATTCATATTGTTTTGTATCTATTAGTCGTTTTCTTCAAGGTCGTCGGAAGAGATGCGGGTGAACACACCGGCCTCAATCTCTGTCTCATCCGGGAGGATGTATTCCTTCGCGGCCCCCTCGGCGGGGACGACGGTGATTTTCAGGTCCTCATATTGTGCAGGGGGAAGGATAAAGTAGAACGGAGTTGCCTTAAGCGGCATCAGCTCGGTTTCCGGGGCGTCCACCCAGATGATATGGGAGCCGTTGATGATGGCGAAGATTCCGTCGGCTAAACTGACGAGATACTCGCCGGAAATCGGCCGGCCGGCCTCCAGGATAATGTGGTCAAGTTTCCCGCTACCCTTGAGATCGAGGCGCAGGATGCCGCAGACGGCACTGACCTCCAGTGAGGTAATGTCCTTGCCGCGTCCCCACAGGGGAAGGCTCCCTATGAACTGGGACGGCATCGCGTGGCGGATCCTCGTGGAGAGAAGGCCGCGCCAGGTGATGCCATCGCACCTTGCAGAAGAGGGATAATATGCCATGAACATATTTCCTTCCGGTTTTACCCCCTCGAACGAAGCCGAGCTGTAGCCGGCGCCGCTGCGAAGCACGAACTCGGCCGGGGTGTCGGAAAGATCTCCGACAATGGAAATCCTGTCACCTTCGCTCCAGGCGGGAAGGGTGTTGGTCCCGATCTGGGACTTTGTCTCGAAGGCACGGATAGAGACGAAGGCCATGTCCTTCCCATCGGGAGCCGGCTCAGCCTTGTTACAGGAGAGCACCGGCAGCAGGAAAATCAAAAGTGGAATGATTCTTTTCATATCCGGTTATTCGATTATGTCTATTGTCTTGGTTACAGTATCGCTCGCGCCATAGGCGTCCGTTACCGTGAGCGTCACGGGGACGCCTGTGGACGGCGTGTCGAAGACGATGACCGGAGAGTCGATGACCGACTCTGTCCCGCCTATATTCCAGCGCCAGGACTTGATGCCGCCGATGTTGTCGACCGAACGGTCTTCAAAGACCACCTCCTCTCCGACACGCGCCTGAGCGGGGCAGCTGAAGTCGGCCCAGGGAATGTCGTTCTCATCAATGACGAGCACCTGATGTGAATAGGTGTCCTGCCCGGCACCCTGTTCAGCATAGGCCGTGAGGGTGATGGTATAGAGGCCCGGCTGAGAAAAGGATACGCCTTCGAGGTCAAGGCCGTACGCCTTCTCCGTTCCAGACAAGTCGCCGTACTCCCACTGACAGAAGGCCAGGATGTTATTCTTCACCGTCGAAGTATTCTCAATAAGAATTTCCTCGCCGACCTGGAAGACATCCTTGTTGGTCGTGAATGAAGCCGTCACTTCCACGGCCGGCTCCTTCTTGCAGGAGATTGCCGCGACGATGAGGATGATAAGTGCAGTTAACTTTCTCATAGCCATCAGAATTTAAGGACGATTTCGATGGGATAATGGTCGGAGATGTACGTCACCCCGGCGTATTTGTCACGGATCGTGGTGAAACGGTTGACCCCTCCGAAACCCTTGAACCAGCAGTGGTCGAGGGTCTGCCCGTTGCCGTATCTTCCGAAACCGTTGAACGTCCTGTAAGAGTCGCCGACAGCGGCCTCCAGACGGGCACTCTTGAAACCATCACCCCTGATAACGGAGAAGATGGTGGAATTCTCTTCGCAGTTCCAGTCCGCTGTAAGGAAAATGGGAAGATTGTCGGTATTGATGGACTGGATCTTCGAGAAGATTACATCCATCTCCGGGGCCTGAATGGATTCATTGGTATCAAGGTGCGTGTTGAAATGATACAACTGTCTGCCGTCGGCTTTCAGCTTTACACGGGCCCATGTGCAGACGCGGTAGTGGTTGGTCTGCCCCATTTTACTGGGGATATCCGGTGTATCTGTCAGATAGAACGTCCCGCTCGAGAGGACCTCCACGGAATCCTTGATATAGAATATGAGATCCTCTTCACATTCTTCGGTCGGGCCGCCGATGTTGACGCCGATGGCACCGTAGCGCGGATTATCGGCGAGGATGTGATCCCTCTGGAGATAGTCACATTCCTGGACGCCGAGGAGAACCGGACTTTTGTCCCCGATCATCGCCTTTACCGCAGGGCGGCGGTTGTCCCAGCTGTTTTCATCCGCATCAATATGGGCGGCCCTTACGTTGAATGACATTACGCTGACCGGCCTTCCGGCTTCGGCGGCATAAGGGTCCACATACCAGCGGGAATAATCGTAGTCCAGCTTCTTGTGGCAGGCCGAAAGCGCCAGCACAGCCACAGCTACAAATATCAGTGATTTACTTATGTGTTTTGTACTCATAGGTCTTCTCGTTTATTCCCATCCGGGGTTCTGGGTTAACACATATCCCTTGTCCCTGTACTCGCGGATGATCTGAGGCGGGATCGGTTCGAGGTACTGACGGTCGTCGTCGTGCCAGATGCGCGGGACGGCATAGACGTACTCAAGGTCGAAGCCGCCGGCCGGATTGGCGTGAGCGCGGAGTCCCTGCTCGGTAGAATCCTCCGGTAGAATCGGAACGTAGATATCCCTGTAGGCCGCAGGGATTTCCGCCATGGATTTACTGGAGAAATAGAACTCCTGCTTGCCCTTGCCGCGAAGATCGATCGGGGTATCGAGGGCGGGGATATGGATACCGCTCCAGGGGAGGTCTTCGATGAGGTGGCCTTCCGCCCATCGGTCGAGGTCAGAGGAACGGAAGCCTTCGAAGAAAAGCTCTATCATCCTTTCCCGGCGGATCTCAAGTATTACGGGATTTGTGACCGAAGGATAGAAGGTCTGTTGCAGATAAGGATCCACCGCCGTCGGCAGGGCGGTAAGCCCGCCGGTGATGCCCGCCCTGGAGCGGAGCTTGCCGACGGTATTTGTCCAGTCGGCCGCGGTAAAGATTCCGAGTTCCGCCTTGGCCTCGGCATAAATCAGAAGAATTTCCGCATAGCGGATGAGGGGCATTGAATTGATGCCTTTGGAGTCTTTCTGATATTTAATATCGTCCAGGCAGAATTTAATGATCTGGTAGCCCGTAACGGCATTCTGGTGGATAATGTCAGGAACCAGGTCGGCTGCGGCGGCACCGTACATCTCAAAGTCGGGGCTCTTGAGCGTCTGCCTCAGGCGGAGATCCCTGTTGTTGAACTCATCCTTGAAAAGGGTCGTCGCGTAGTTTGGCTTGGAGGTGAAAGGGGTACCGTCCGTGTTGAGGTACGCAAACACCAGGGCCCTGGACATACAGTCGCCATTACCATAGTTGGAGTAGAAGTGCCGGTTGGCGGAGTTGAACACGCCGTAGTCGGGGTCTGTACAAAGTCCGAGGATCACCTCGTCGGTCTGGATTTCCGTGCTGTACCAGAGGCTGCGATAAGCGCCCTTGGAGCCGGGATCGGTATGGAGGGAAAACTCGCCCGAACGCATGATCGCCTCGGCGGACAATACGGCAAGGCGGTAGAGGTCCTCCGCGGTATATAGGACGTCGGGAAGGTGGTGATACTTCTTCCAGGAGGCTTCATAGAGACAGATACGGGCTTTAAGGGCCAGCACCGCGTATTTGGAAACGAGGGAGTTGCCTACAGAAGAAGTCGTCTTCAAGTGCTCGTAGCTGTAGTCAAGGTCTTTCAGCATATTGTCCACGATCACGTCGCGGGGATCGCGCCCCTTGTAGAGGGTCGCCTCGTCCGTGCTGCTCACGAGGTGCTCGAACCAGGGAACTTCTCCATAGGAGCGGAGTTTGCCGAAATAGTAATAAGCCCTGAACCATTTTCCGAGGGCGATGTAGTGCGCCTTGACATCTTCGCTCACGGTGCAGTCCTCGCTCTGGAGTGCATCAAGGAAATAATTGATTCTGCGGAGGCCGCTCCAGCTCCAGGAAGTCACCTGCTCCGGATTGTAGGTCCCGTCGACATAGAAATCCCAATAGCTGTTGGCTGCGCAGTAGTCCACGTGGGAGGATTCCTGGTAGAAAACATCGTCCAGGGACGGTAGAATGGAATACAGCGAATAGGAATAGGACTTGATACCCGTCTCGCTGCTGAAGACAGTCGATCTGTCGGCTTCCGAGATCAGCGGTTCGTCAAGGGTGCAGGACAGCGCGAATGCTCCTGAAACGAGAAAGACAAGGAAATAGGATATTCTCTTTTTCATAGCATCTTCATTTTAGAAACCGATATTAAGCCCGAAACTGAAGGTTCGCATCGTCGGGTAGTTGTAACCGTCGCCCTGTCCGCCGCCGAGGTCACTGTCGGAGCCGTAGCAGACGGTCACGACGTCAAAGTCTTTGGTGTACTTGTGCATTGGCGACCAGGTCCAGAGATTCTCGGCGGAGAAATAGATGGAGAGTTCGGACATCTTCGCCCTGGAGATGAGTTTCTTCGGGAAGTTGTAACCGACCTGCAGGTTCTTGAGGCGGATGTAGGAGACGTCCATCAGGTAGCGGTCTATCCGCTTGTCCTGCCAGGAAACGCCGCAGTAGCCGGTCCATCGGGGAAGCAGGGCATCCGGATTTTCCGGAGTCCAGCAGTTGTCCAGCTGCCACTTGTAAGCCTGTGCATAAGGCCGGCAGTACTGGCCCCAGAACGGTCCCTCCTTGGTCGGGCTCCACTGCCGCTTGCCAACGCCCTGGAAGAAGGCCGACACATAGACGCCGTGCCAGCTCAGGTCGATGGTGAAGGAATACGGGAAACGGGGGGAGGAGTTGCCGATGATGGTCTGGTCGCCCGGGTCATCGACAGTGTTGGAACCGGAGTCAATCCTGTTATTATGGTTGAGGTCCGAGAAGATGACATCGCCGGGATAAGTGATACCGTCATCGTGCATACGGATACGCGTCTGCTCATAAGGGATGGGCAGGCCGGTGTTGATGTCGGTCCAGTAGGTGTTGATCTGCTCCTGGTCCCGGAACAGGCCCTCGACCCTCCAACCCCAGATATCGCCGATTTCATAACCTACATAATAATCCGAGATGGAACGTGTGGGATTATAATATTTGGTTATGAATGCCCGGCTGTCGGCCAGGGTCGCCTTGAAACCGTAGGAGAACGGCGATCCGAGAAGTTCTACCGAGTCGTTCCATGAGAGGGACAGTTCCCATCCCCTCGTGCGCATATCGGCATAGTTGCCTTTCGGCGCGTCCGTTCCATAGGTATCCGGCAGGGTAGGACCGACTGTATACATATTATATGTACGGCGCTGATACCAGTCGAATGTGAAATCGAGCCGGCCCTTGAACATAGACAGGTCCAGACCGACATCCACGGTCTGGGAAGTCTCCCAGGTCAGGTTGTCGGGAATCTGGGTCGGAACGGAAGTGTAGCGCATGCCGCTTACCCCGTCGAGGCTGCGGCACCATTCGCTTGCGCCTTTACCCATATTGCTATAGGAGAACTTCTCCATAAAGGCATAGGTCGATACGGAGCCGTTCCCGAGTTCACCGAACGAACCGCGTACCTTAAGGCTCGTTATCCACTTGGGATCCACTTTGAACCAGTGTTCCTTGGAAATACGCCAGGCGGCCGAACCCGATGGGAAGAAGCCCCACTGGCTGCTTGTCGGAAACTTGGAGGAACCGTCGTAACGCCCGTTGACCTCGAACAGGTAGCGCTCATCGTAGGCGTAATTGAGGCGGAACATAAAACCGGCCACCCTCCAGCGGCTCTCCGAAGAGGAGACACTCATATCATCTCCGACGGCGAGGTTGATCGAGTCAGTGTCGTAAGTGAGGAGGTCGTAGCGGCGTGAGGTCACGGCCTTCCATTTCTCCCGTTCGTAATTGTAGCCGGCCATCGCCTTGAAGTAGTGTTTCTTCTTCCAGGTGTTTTCATACTCGGCATAGGCATTGACCGCAATGTAGTCTGTGCGCGAGTTGTATTCCTGCAGGTAATCGTCAAGGCCGGGGGTTCCGAGATAGGTAATCTGTCCCGGTGCTTCGCTGTAAGGGACGACCGTACGCTTGGTGAGCTGGGACCTGCCCCGGTCCGAATAGGTAAAGTCGGCGTTCAGCCGGAGTGTCTTCTTGAAGAACTCGGCCCGGAGAGCCGTCGTGGTCTTGTAGTTCTTGACCGTTCGGTTGATGTAGTTGTTCTCCGTCACGAGGCCGCCGACGGCGTATGCGCCGGATTTTGTCATCGTCCCATCCGGGTTGAAAATCGGCGAAGACGGGTGTCCCTCAGCGTTTATCGCCGTCCAGAAGTTGCCGGAGCTCTGCTGGTTGGAAGTACTGGGGATGTGATAGAACTCGTTGTTGAACGTGACGTTCTCCGAGAGCTTGAGCCAGGGGCGGATGTTGACCGAGACCTTGGCGCGGAGGTTCATCGTATGGTACTTGTCGGTCGAAAGATTGAAAAGACCATAGTACTTATAGAAACGTCCGGAGAGGTAGTATCCGTAGTCCTTGCCGCTTCCGCTGACGGAGATATTGTGGCTCTGTGCCACTGTATAATCTTTGTAGAGGAAATCATAATAGTCCTCGTTGCCATAATAGACATATCGTCCGTCAGGGCCGATTTCTGTCGTGCGCCTGATGCCGGCGAGCTGGCGCTGACGGAAATCCTCCAGCCAGGTACGGGAAAAATCCTGTCCCTTGTTCATCGTCGTAGGATACTTGCCGGCCACATTGTAATAGCCTTCGGCGAACAGGCTGGCATAGACGAAGCCGTCCGTGACCACGTCAGGGACGGCCGTGGGATCCATCACGGAGAAACTTCCGTTGTAGTTGATCTTGAATCTCCCTTCACCGGAAGGATTCTTGGTCGTGATAAGAACAACGCCATAAGGCGCCCGGGAGCCATAGACGGCGGCAGAAGCGGCATCCTTAAGGACGGAGACACTCTCGATATCGTTGGGGTTCAACTGGGTCGGATCGCCTTCAACACCGTCGATGAGGATGAGCGCCGAGCCGCCTGCGCCGACAGATGTCGCGCCGCGGATATTGTAATCCGCGCTCCGGCCGGGCTTTCCGTCAACGAGTTCGATATTAAGGTTCGGAACGACGCCTTGAAGCATTTGCGTCGCGTTGGCAACAGGACGTCCGGCGAACACATCGGCGCTGACCTGATCCACGGCGCCTGTAAGGTTCTCCTTCTTTACAGAACCATAGCCTACGACTACAACCTCTTCGAGGAATTCCGAAGAAACTTCAAGAGAAATCCTGATGTCCTTCGTATTCCCTGAAGCAAGGAATGAGTAGTCTTTAAAACCTATGGAGCCCACAACCAGTTTCGATCCTTTCGGAACGGAGAACGAAAACCTGCCGTCCAGGTCAGTTACGGTCCCCTGGGTAGTGCCTTCGACAAGTACGGAGGCACCGATAAGCGGGTCTCCGCTTCCGCCGTCGAAGACAGTACCGCTGACGGTAACCGTATTCTGTGCCCGAAGCAGCGGGCCCGACAGCATCAGGGAAACGGCGGCCAGGACGATTCTAACAGATAATTTACTCATATTGTTAAATTATTCTTCTTCAGTCTTATACAAACTTTATCTTATAAAGTGTGTGCGCACACACTTTGTTAAATCTAATTACATATTGCAAATATAATTATTTTTTTGTGTGCGCACACATTTTTCTACAATTTTTTTCAGGATAAAAACGTACCTTTACATTACGCCTTACAAAAAGACGCATTGACCGTGCGTCTTTTTTTGTATCTCTCATCATTTATATATATTTTTGCAAAAAGATATATATGAATACTGCCGGCACAATGCACAGAAAACTTATTGACATCAGAAGTGATGTCTTTATTTCCCTTTCCCTGGAGGCGGAGAAGAGGGGGATATCGCTGAAAAAATATATAGAGAACCTGCTGGAAGAGGCCTGCCCCCGCCGGGAGGAAAAGATCAGCACGGGGATCGGCCGTCTTATCGGATCCGCACGGCCCGATAAGGGCAAACTCTCCGAGATAAAGGATGACCGGCTTCAATATCTTCTCTCCAAATGAAAGTATTCCTGGACACCAACATTCTTCTGGACATTCTTCTGGAAAGAGACGGTTTTGAAGACTCCGCCACGCTGTTTCAATGGCAGGACGAGGGACGTCTTGAAATCTTCGTCTCTGTCCTTACGATGATCAATATTGCTTACGTCTATCAGAAGACCGTAGGGCAGAATACCGCCGTAGCCAACCTGAAATACCTGTCAACCCTCGTCAAAACGCTTCCCATGGATGACGCGCAATTGCTGCAGGCAGTGTATATGGAAGGGAAAGATTTTGAGGATATCTTACAGGCAGTATGCGCCGCTGAAGGAGGATGCGACTGCATTATCACACGCAACGAAAAGGATTACCGCATATCCGCAGGTTTAAAAGCAGGACGTCCCCTCCTGCCTGTAATGTCCCCCTCCGCCTTCCTCTCCGCCCGCTACACCTCGTCGGTCCAGTAGTCGAGATTCTCGCGGAGGACGATGTCGATGGACTGGTGCTCCCGGAGGGTGTGATCCGGGACGCCGTAGAGGAGATAGTGCAGCAGGGATTCGACGGCGCTGAAGCCCTGGTGCTCGGGGTGCTGGTTGATGAGGAAGTCCAGGGAGCCCTCGCGGATGCAGCGCTCGTTACCGGATGTCACATCGAAGCCGCCGATGACCGGACGCCGGGACTCCCCTTTCACGGCATCGGAAATCAGGTAGCCGGTCGAGATGACGACGGCGACGCCGCCGACATCGGGATTCGCCTTCAGGAATGAGCGGATCTCTTCGTGTGCCTCGTCGGGGCTGACGGCCGGGAAACTCACCTCGCGCAGGGTCCTTTCGCGTCCTTGCTCCTCGAAAAACGCCTTGAACGCCGCGAGGCGGATGGCCGAGTTGTTGGACATCTGCGTTCCGACGCGACGCGGAAGCAGCAGCGCCAATTCCTTTCCGGCGGGCGTAAATCCGTCCATCAGGCGCGCCATCAGCCGCCCGCAGGTTTCCTGGTCGGCCAGATAGGACGCAACCGGATGGGTCTCGGACACCTTTCCGTCGACGAAGACATAGGGAATATGCCGCCCGTCAAGACGGCCGCACAGTTCCCGCGTCTCTTCCACGAAGGTCGTACCCAGAATGACGGCGGAGCAGTTCATCGTGGCGATCCGCCCGAACGCCTCCCGGCACGACAGGGAATTGAACTGGTCGAAGAAGACGTATTCGCTCTTGATGGAGATGTCGCCGTACTCGCGGAACGCTTTGTCGAAACCCTTGCGGACCAGGTCCCAGTACTCCCCTTTCTCCGAAGAAGGGATGGACACGACGATCCGGAAGGTCTTGCCGGTCTTCTTGAACGCCACGGCGGAAGTATGGAGGTTGTATTTGTAATTCTGCTTCTCCAGGACGGCCTGGACGGCGGCCATCGCCGCCTCGGACACCCGCCCGCGGTTGTGCAGCACCCGGTCCACAGTCCCCACGGAGACCCCGGAGAGGGCGGCTATCTGTTTGATGGTGAGTTGCTGGGACATAATATCTGGATTTAGAGCCCCTCTTTCAAGAATTTTCTCAGGGACAGGTGCGTAATGCCGTTTTCATTCCTCCGGGTCAAAAGAGGAGTCACGCTGATGACATACTTCGGGTGATTGTCACGGATTCTCTCCAGAGGTCCGAATTCACGCCGGCGGGTATCCTCGCTTCCGATGATGTAACTTGCCTGAACATATATGATTTCCTCTGGTTTCCGACACACGAAATCCACTTCCCCGGCATTCAGGACGCCCACATTTACCTCGTAGCCCAGGAAGCGGAGATGCTTGTACACGACATTTTCGATGACTTTCTCAATGTAGGAATCCAACGCGCCCGAGGCCCTGAGGTTCCGGAGGCCTGCATCATCCCAATAAATCTTCTCATTGGACTCGAAGAGTTTCTTGCCGTGAATATCATAACGCTGCACGATATCGAGAAGGAAAGCCTCAGCGTAATAGCCGCGATAAAGGAGAATCAGGTTAGAGGAAACATCTTCCCGCTGAGACTTCATATACTTGGATATGCTATTGGCAGATGTCAGTTTCCCGGTTGTATCGGCATAGAAATCAATGAGATTGTTCAGGAAAGGGATATTCCGGATGTCGTGACGTTCGATGACATCCTTGAGGATAATGGTATTGAAAACGCTGGCAAGGTAGGCCCATACCTGCTCGTCGTTATCAATACCGATCTGGCGCAGCCCGGGAAGACCGCCGTAATTGAGATAGGCCGTCAGACTCTCGTCACTGTCCGGAAGTTGATGGAACTGGAGAAATTCGGCATACGTGAGCGGATGAATACGGACCTCTACATAACGGCCCGACAACCGGGTTGCCAGTTCTCCGGAGAGCAAATCGGAATTGCTGCCCGTAAGAATGACATCCGTATTCTCTTCCGTATACCAGTTGCAGACACTGTCCTCGAACTCCCTGATTTCCTGAACTTCATCAATGAGGATGCAGTTGTGCCTGTCTTTAATGAAGCGTTCTTCTATCCAGCTGTTCAGATCATCTTTTGTCCGAATACCGTTGAAGGCTTTTTTCTCCTTATCGATAAAAATGATGTTGATATTCTCGTCATCCTTGTGACGTTGGATGAAGTCTTTGAGAACATAACTCTTCCCGACCCGACGGGAACCGACGAGCACGATTATGTTTCCTTTGCCCAGCCAGGAGTCAACGATATCCGCGTAATGCCTTCTTGTAAGCACTTCCATAAACTTTGCCTTTTATCGGACACAAAGATAATCAATTTTTATTGTCCACAAACAATAAATTTAATAAAAAGCTAATTTTCGTTGTTTATAGACAACAAAAATCGAACCTGGATCAAAGCGTCTTGGACAGGGCGTGCTCGATGCCGCGGAGTTCGGCGAGGGAGCGCAGGCGGCCGTAGCAGGAATAGCCCGGATTGGATTTGCGGTTGAGGTCGTCGCACATCTGGTGGCCATGGTCGGGGCGGAGGAAAATGCGGAAACCGCGCTTCTGCTCCACTTCCAGCATCGCCTTCATCATTTCGAAGACGGGCACATCGCCTTCCAGAAGGTTGGCTTCGTAGAAATTTCCGTCGGCGTCACGCTTGGTGCTTCTCAGATGAACGAAGTCCACCCGGTCGCCGAATTCACGCATCATCGCGGGGCAGTCGTTGTCGGCGCGGACGCCGAGCGAGCCGGTGCAGAGATTGAGGCCGTTGGAAAGATTGGGAACGGCGGCGACGAGTTTCCGGAAGTCTTCCGCCGTGCTCATGATGCGCGGCAGGCCGAGGATGGGATACGGCGGGTCGTCCGGGTGAATGACCATCCGGGAGCCGACCTCGTCGCATATGGGGCACACCTGCTGCAGGAAGAAGATGAGATTGCCCCGCAGAGTCTCGGCGTCGATCCCTTTGTAGCGGTCGAGCGCCGCCTGGAACTGCTCCAGCGTGAAACTTTCCTCGCTGCCGGGTAGTCCCGCGATCATGTTGCGGGTGATGAGGGCTATTTCATCGGGCGACATCGCCTCATAGCGGACTTTCGCCCGGGCAATCTCTTCGGCGGAATACTCTTTTTCCGCACCGGGACGCTTCAGGATAAACAGGTCGAAGGCCAGGAACGCCGCCCGCTCGAATCGCAGGGCGCGGCTCCCGTCCGGCATCTCGTAAGCAAGGTCGGTCCGCGTCCAGTCCAGCACCGGCATAAAGTTGTAGGTGATGCAGTGGATGCCGCAGGCGGCCAGGTTGCGGATGGTCTGCTTGTAATTCTCGATATAATCCAGATAGCGGCCTTCCCGCGTCTTGATATGCTCGTGGACCGGAACGCTCTCAACGACGCTCCAGACCAGTCCCTTTTCGGCGCACTGGGCTTTGCGTTTCTCGATTTCTTCGATAGGCCACACTTCCCCGTTGGGAATGTGGTGCAGGGCGCTCACGATGTCGGTCACGCCGGCCTGGCGGATGTTGTCCAGCGTAACGGGATCATCAGGCCCGTACCAGCGCCAGGATTGTCGCATTAAAATCATATGCTGAAGCTATTGAATCCGCCGTCCACCACGGCGATGGTGCCGGTAACGCCCTTGGAGGCATCGGAGGCGAGATAGTGCAGGGCGCCGACCAGTTCGTCCGCCTCCAGGAAGCGGCCGAAGGGGGTATGGCCCAGGATTTTACGGGAGCGGTCGGTCAGCGAGCCGTCCGGATTGGTCAGAAGCGTGCGATTCTGGTTGCTGAGGATGAATCCCGGGGCGATGCCGTTCACGCGGATGCCCTCTCCGTATTTGATCGCCAGTTCCGCGGCGAGCCACTCCGTCCAGCTGGCCATCCCCGCCTTGGCGATGCCGTAGCCGGCCACGCGCGTGAGCGGACGGAACGACGACATCGAGCAGAAGTTGATGATGCTGCCTTTCTTCTGCACCACCATCGGCCGGATGAAGACCTTGGTCGGAATCACCGTGCCGAAGATATTCAGTTCGCAGACCTTCTTCATCGCCTCGATGTCGAGATCCTCGATGGTCTGGTCGGGCTGCACGTTGGCCGGTCCCATATTGCCGCCGGCCGCATTCAGCAGAATGTCGATAGTACCATAAGCGGCGAGGATATCGGCCAGGTTCCGCTCCAGCGCCTCTTCGGACAGCACATCCGTGGGAAGGAACATCGCCTCTCCCCCGGCGGCCTTGATTTCCGCAACCATCTGGTTGCCCTTATCTGTGGAATGTGCCC
>CAMUZW010000044.1 GCA_947165305.1 uncultured Bacteroidales bacterium | reverse complement strand
GTATCGTCGGAAGGACCTTGTGCTTCTCGGTGGTCGCCAGGATGAAGATGGCGTGCGCCGGCGGCTCCTCCAGCGTCTTGAGGAAGGCGTTGAAGGCGGACTGGGACAGCATATGCACCTCGTCGATGATATAGACGCTGTATTTCCCGACGGGCGGCGGGACCTGCACCTGGTCCAGCAGTGCCTTAATGTCGTCGACGCTGTTGTTGGATGCGGCATCGAGCTCGTGGATGCAATAGGAGCGCCCTTCCCGGAACGACTCGCAGGACTCGCACTTGCCGCACGGCTCCATGTTGGGGCCGGGGTCTGTGCAGTTGATCATCTTGGCGAAGATACGCGCCGTCGTGGTCTTCCCGACGCCCCGCGGGCCGCAGAAGAGATACGCGTGCGCAAGCTGTCCCCGTTTGATGGAGTTGGACAGCGTCCGGGCGATATTGTCCTGGCCGATCAGCGATTCGAACGAATCCGGCCGGTACTTTCTGGCAGATACGATATACTGACTCATAGCTTACAAATATAACCATTTTTACCAAAACCCGCAACCCAACAAAAAGTTTTCGTATCTTTGCAACCACGTATGAAGATGATTGGGAAACAGTTCTTAAAGATACTGGCAGCGGGCATGCTGCTGGCAGCCGGTGCGTGGACCGCTTCGGCCCAGGGCAAAGTCGAGACCAAGAAATACAAGCTGCAGGATCTGCAGCAGAAGATTACCAAGGTCGTGATGACCGGGAATGACTTCAAGGACGGCGCCTTCCGGCAGGATGTCGTCGCGCACTGGCATATCAACCCCTTTGAATTCTGCTCCCTGGAGGAATTTGGTCAGCTCAGGAAAAAAAGCGACTATTACTTCCTCGTCATCACCACCGGACAGTTCGAAGGAGAGATTGAGCCCGGCATCGACTTCCTCACCCTCGTCAAGGGCGGTCCGGAGGCGGAGGAAGGCATCGACGGCATGTTCGAGGTCGTTTCCGTTCCCTTCGGCATTCCCGGCGGGACAGGACGGGAGATCGCAATGCTTCCGGCCCTCCTCGACATTATCCAGGACTTTACGCTCAAGGCGCAGGAGAGCGATGCGAAGGGCTACAAAGGCCTCCGGCTCTACAATGCCAACCTGCGCAAGGTCAAGGGCCGCACCGTTCTTTTTGCCGAAAGCGACCTCAGCCTGGAGGTGACTGCGCTGGACAGAGAGGACCTCGGGCTCCGCTGCGTCGAGGACGATGATGCTGACGATGCGATGATCGCTTCCCGGGAAGGGACCGTCGTCAGTTACACGGTCGCCCCGGAGCAGCCGTCGTCGACTTCCAGGTGCTACAAGATGCTCATCGATGCGGAGAACCACACTTTGTATTACTTTGACAGGCACCGCATCTCCGGAAAGACCGGAACCGGCTTTACGCGCAGCGAGGTCTGCAAAATCGCGAAGATGGCGCAATGATGACCTACGCAGTTCGCAGAGCCGGCAAGGCCGTAGCTTATTGTGCGCTGCACATCCGGTGCGGCACCAGGAACGAGGAAGGATTCCACGGAGGAATCGCCCATTTCCTCGAGCATACCCTCTTCAAAGGGACCCGCCGGAGGACGGCCGCTTCCATCTCTTCGCGGCTCGACCGCCTGGGCGGCGAGCTCAACGCCTATACCACCAAGGAAGAAATCGTCCTGCACGCCACCGTCCTCAAAGAGGATCTTGACAAGGCGCTGGACCTCATCCTCGAGCTGGCGACCGAGGCAACTTTCCCGGACGACGAGGTCGAGACCGAACGCGGCGTCGTGATTGACGAGATCATCTCCTACAAGGATAATCCCGCGGAAGACATCTACGACACTTTCGACGAAATGCTCTTCAAGGGGCATCCGCTCGGCGGAAGGATTCTCGGCACGCGGCAGAGCGTCTCCAAGATTACGCCGGAAGAACTCCGACGCTTTTACCATACCTTCTTCGTTCCCGGGAACATGGCGCTTACCGTCGTGGCGGACATCGAAGAAAAGGTGCTGGAACGGAAGGTCCGGAGAATGGCGGATTCCCGGTACAAGACCGGGAAGGACGAGAGGCAGACCGGGAAAGACGAAAGGACAACCGGCCACCCGTCCCCCGTCCCGACACAGGTCTTCAACGAGACGGTGAACCGGCGCAACCATGAGGTCAACGCCATCGTCGGCGGCCCGGCACCCTCGCTCTATGACGGGAAAGACCGCATCACGGCAGCCCTGCTCATGAACCTGCTCGGCGGACCGGCATCCAATTCAATCCTCGGCAGTATCCTGCGCGAGAAGAACGGCTGGGTTTACAACGTCGAATGCAGCTACACCCAGTATAGCGACACCGGCATCTTCACCATCGCCTTCGGCTGCGACAAGCCCAACCTGCAGCGATGCCTGGACTGCATCGGCCGGGAGCTCGGCAAACTTCAGAAAAAGCCGCTCTCCGAGGCCCGGATGCGCGCCGCCCGCAAGCAGCTGCTCGGCCAGCTCGCCATCGCCTCCGACAACGGCGAGGCGCAGTGCCTTTCCATGGGCAAGAGCCTGCTCTCCTTCGGCCGGGTCTTTTCCTTCGCCGAGAACAAGGCGGCCGTCGAGTCCGTCACGGCCGAAGACATACAGAAAATGTCCCTCCGCCTGTTCGGTGAAGGGACATTATCTTCGCTGGTCTTCCTCTAGAAAGAGACGGCTTCCGATTTCATCTTGAAGATGATATTGATGGAATAGCTCTTCCCGCTGTTGTCCTTCAGGTCAGCATTGACCTCCAGGCGGCCATAGCCGTTGGAAACCGAGAGTTTTCCCCTGGCTGAGCCGGCGAGAATCGGGTTATCTTCCTCGAAAATCTTGAAATTATACGAGAAATCCGTTCCCTTGAGCGTGTAGTCACCATAGTACGGGTCTTTCCCGGAGAAGAAAATGGCGAACTTGCCGGACGGGGAGATCATAATCTTGCTGACATTGTACTCGCTGCCAAGGGTATTGATCTTGACACCCTTGTCGACCAGATGCTTGCTGATCTCATCCAGCTTGCAGCCCGTGAATTTCCGGCCGACACCTAATTCCGCAGGGATTTCGTCACCCTTCACGGAGATGATGGTCTCTTCTATCTCCCAGTTGCGGCAGACATCCTGACGGAAAGGCGTATACGCCGGCTCGGGCAGGATCGTTCCCTGAAGAAGGATATCATTACCGTTGACTTCCGCAACCAGAGTGGCTTCCTCTCCGGAAGATTTCAGACTGCCGATATAGATCGTAAAACTTGAGATGCCATTCTTCCAGTTCTTGACCCGGAAAACCGTGCCCGACTTGATCCTTTTTGTATCAGCCTTGGTCGGTTCTTCGACCGAGAACTGAAGTTCCTTCGCGCCGCCCTTCTCAAATTCAGCGACACCGGAGGATCCCGGAGGGAATGCAATCGTCAGCAGGCAGTCATCCGCACCGTCAGGATTCTTCAGTCCGGTCACGGATTGGGCCTGATCGACTACAAAGGTGAAGTTGTTGTTCGGATTGGCCGGAGCGGAGAGCTTCGGCTTGCTGTAGTTGTAGTCGGAGGACTTTCCTCCTTCTGAATCTTTGTCGCACGCGACAAGCATCATCGCAGCGACGGCAAAAATACCGAGAATCTTTTTCATGCCCATATATGTTTAGAATAATCTTATAAACAGCCCGAATTTCAGCAGGGGCAGCACCGGGAACTTGCCCATCTTGTCGAGGATGCCCTTGTCTTCGTTGTTGACATCTGCGCTGGTGACGCGGACGGTTCCTTTCTCAAAGGTCTCCGTATTCTCACCCGTAACCATTACTTTGTATCCACCCGTGAAGCAGGTACCGAGCTCAACGTTGAACCCTACCCGCTTGGTAGCCTTGATGGCATTGCCGTAACCGATTCCGACATAGGGACGGACCGGCCATACGTGCAGGGATCCCTGGGCGATACCTTTCTCATCGGTCGTCACCATCGTATTGCCGACCATGATACCTTCGGTCCCCCAATCCTCTTCGTCCAGGAAGGGCGTCCGGTTGCGGACCGTGAGGATCTTGGAGCTACCCGCGTACATACCTGCCGTAATGAAGAATCCCGCTCCGGCAGGATGCCAGTCAAACATGAGATTAGCTCCGCCCAGTTTGGTGATCGCCTCGATGTCGACGAGTTTCTGGGTGTGCTCCGCCGTCTCCTCGAAGTTAAACTCCTTATGGGGCTTCCACATGGGAGGCAGCATTGAATAACCGGCACGGACCTGGAACTGGCCTCCGAGCGGCGCGGCAAGTTCAAGGCCGAAACCGTCGACACCCACCGTGATGCCGAGGGCAAGGTGGTCGAAATACTGCGCGGAAACGCGCTGCGAAGGCAGCAGCATCAAGGCCGCCGCCATCAATGTCAGTGCAAATATTTTCTTCATACCGGCAAAAATAGGAAAAAATACTTGAAAATCAATGTCTAAACCCTTATAATCGAGAAATGGCCGCACCCAGGGCATTGAGCCGCTGGTCGATATTCTCGTAACCGCGGTCGATCTGGTCGATGTTGCCGATGACGCTGGTACCCTTGGCCGACATCGCCGCAATCAGCAGGGCGATACCGGCGCGGATATCCGGAGAGAGCATGTTGTTGGCGCGAAGACGGAACTGGTGGTCGTGGCCGATGACCACGGCCCGGTGCGGGTCGCAGAGGATGATCTGCGCACCCATATCGATCAGTTTATCCACAAAGAACAGGCGGCTCTCGAACATCTTCTGATGGATCAGCACCGACCCCTTGCACTGGGTCGCCACGACCAGGATGACGCTGAGAAGGTCGGGGGTCAGGCCCGGCCACGGCGCATCGGCTATCGTCATAATTGAGCCGTCGAGGAAGGATTCAATCTGGTAGGTATCCTGGGCCGGGACGAAGATGTCGTCGCCCCGCTGCTCGAGCTTGATACCCAGCCGGCGGAAGGCCTGCGGGATGATACCGAGATTCTCGTAGGAGACGTTCCGGATGGTAATGGCGCTCTGGTTCATCGCCGCCATCCCGATGAAAGAACCGACCTCGATCATGTCGGGGAGAATAACGTGCGAAGCGCCATGAAGCGCCTTCACGCCGTGGACTGTCAGGAGATTGGATCCGAGCCCGTCGATCACCGCACCCATCGAGCGGAGCATCCGGGTCAGCTGCTGGATATAAGGCTCGCAGGCGGCGTTGTAGATGGTCGTCTGCCCTTCCGCCAGCGTGGCCGCCATCAGGATATTGGCCGTTCCTGTCACGGAAGCCTCATCCAAGAGCATATAGGTACCCTTGAGCGGACGGCCGTCCTTGAGCTGAAGGAAATAGGCCTTGCGGGTCTCATCATAGGAGAGGTTCGCCCCGAGATTCATCAGGCCGAGGATATGGGTATCGACCCTCCGCCGGCCGATCTTGTCGCCGCCGGGCTTGGGGAAATAGACATGACCGAAACGGGCCAGGAGCGGTCCTGCAAGCATCACGGAGCCGCGGAGCATCGAGCACCGCTTCACGAAATCGCGGCTGTCGAGGTACTCCTCGTTGAGGTCATCCGCCCGGAAGATGTACTCTCCTTTCTCCAGACGGGTGACCTTGACGCCGATCCCCTCCAGAAGGCCGATGAGGTTCTTCACGTCGAGGATTTCCGGAACGTTGGACATCCGGATTTCGTCCTTGGTCAGCAGCACGGCGCTGATGACCTCCAGCGCCTCGTTCTTGGCGCCCTGCGGCGTAATGCTTCCGCTCAACGGGTGTCCGCCCTCAATAGAAAATGATGCCATAAGAATATTTAAATGTGTTCTACTTCAGGACTTAAGGTGATGCCGAAACGGGATTTGACCGTCCGGATGATTTTACGCTCCAGGGAAAGGATTTCGCGGGGCGAAGCCTTGCCGGTGTGATTGACAATGACCAGCGGCTGCTTGGCATAAACCGCCGCGTTGCCCTTCACGTAGCCCTTGAGGCCGGCCTTTTCAATCAGCCAGGCGGCAGGAATCTTGACGCGGCCGTCGGGAAGCGGGAAATGGGGCACCTCCGGATAGATGTCCGCGATGTCCTCGTATTCTTCCTGCGTCACGTACGGATTCTTGAAGAAGCTGCCGGCGCTGCCGAGTTCTTCCACGGCCGGGAGCTTGGTCCGGCGGATCCGGATGATTTCGTCGCGGATCATCAGCGGGATGAGGGGCTTGTCGCCGTAAGCTTTCTGCATCGCTTCCCGGACGTGGCCGTAATCCAGACGGGGTGCATACCCGTCCGTCAGGCGGAAGGTTACGGAGGTCACGATGAACCGGCCCTTCCAGTCCCCCTTGAAATGCGATTCCCGGTAGCCATAGCCACATTCTTCCACATCGATGGTGCCGGTAGTATGATCGAGCGTATCGAGCACATCCACGCCGGAGATGATATCCTTCACCTCAACGCCGTAGGCACCGATATTCTGGACGGCCGCCGCCCCGACTTCGCCGGGAATCAGCGAAAGGTTCTCCGGCCCCCAGAGGCCTTCGGTCGCCGCCCACAGGCAGAACTGGTCCCAATTCTCCCCGGCGCCGACCTGCACGGATATGCCGTTGTTGTCCCGTTTGAGAATCAGGCCTTTGATGCAGGAATGCAGGACCGTGCCCGTGAAATCTCCGGTAAACAGGAGATTGCTCCCGCCGCCGACGGGCAGCATCGGCCCGGGCAGTTCACGATTCTCCAGGATTTCCTTGAGTTCATCCACGGAATTGTATTCCGCGTACGCCGCGGCACTCACGCCCATCCGGAACGTGTTGAGCGCGGTCAGGTCTTTGTTGAAGGTAATGGTCATCCGATAACTGCCCCGTTGGTTAGTTTCTCCTCGGGCGAGACAATGCGCATCTTGCCGTCACCCTGCTTTGCCATCAGGATCATCCCGCGGGACTCGATGCCGCGGATGACGCGGGGAGCGAGGTTCGCGAGGATGCAGATCTGCTTGCCGACCATCTCTTCGGGGGAATAATACTCCGCGATACCGGAGACGATGGTGCGGGTGTCTATGCCCGTATCGATGCTGAGTTTCAGGAGTTTGTCGGTCTTGGGAACCCGTTCGGCGGCGAGGACGGTCGCCGTCCGGATATCCATCCGGCCGAAATCGTCGAAGGTCACTTCTTCCTTCTGCGGCTCGACCTTTTTGGCCGCCTCCGCCGCTTCGGCAGCTTTTGCAGCCGCCTCATTCGCCGCCTTGGTAGCCTGGAGGATACCGATTTCGCGCGCGACGACCTCATCGTCGATCTTCTGGAAGAGGAGGCTTACTTCGCCGAGTTCATGGCCTTCGGGGAGGATGTCGGTCTTCCCGAGATCGTCCCAGGAGAGGGTGAGATCGTCATTCCGGACCGACTGCCCGTCATTCCGGACTTGTTCCGGAATCTTCCCGTCCGTATGCAGCGCCTTGCCGTCACCGGGGGTGTAGAGGTTCTCGCCGGCAGTGCCTTTGACACCCGCGAGGGCGGGATCCACTTCGCCGGCGCGGTAGTCGTGCCCGGCCTCGAGGCCGATCCGGAGCATTCCGCGGAGTTTCTCCGCGCTGAACGGCGTGAACGGCTCGAAAGCGATGGCAAGGTCCGCACAGATCTGGAGGCAGGTCCGGAGGATGGACGCCGTACGGTCCATGTCGGTCTTGGCGACCTTCCAGGGCTCGGTGTCGGAGATGTACTTGTTGCCGATGCGGGCGATCTCCATCGCCGCCTTGAGCGCCTCGCGGAAGTGGAAGGTCTCCAGATTCTTCTCAAGCTGCTCGCGGCAGGGAAGGATCTGCGCGAGCGTCTCCGCATCCACCGGCTCCGGCTTGCGGTTGCCGGGAACCTTGCCGCCGAAATATTTCCCGGTCAGCACCGCGGCCCGGTTGACAAAATTGCCGAAGATGGCCACCAGCTCGCTGTTGTTGCGCTGCTGGAAGTCCTTCCAGGTGAAGTCGTTGTCCTTGGTTTCCGGAGCATTGGCGCAGAGAACGTAACGGAGGACGTCCTCCTGGCCCTGGAAGCGGTCCACATATTCGTTAAGCCATACGGCCCAGTTGCGGGAAGTGGAAATCTTGTCGCCCTCCAGATTGAGGAATTCGTTGGCCGGGACATTGTCCGTCAGGATATATTCGCCCTCCCCTTTGCACATCGACGGGAAGACGATGCAGTGGAAGACGATGTTGTCCTTGCCGATGAAGTGCACCAGGCGGGTCTCGGGATCTTTCCACCATTTCTCCCAGCTCTGGGGAAGCAGCTCCCGGGTATTGGAAATATATCCGATCGGGGCGTCGAACCAGACATAGAGCACCTTCCCTTCGGCATCGTCGATCGGGAGCGGGATGCCCCAGTCGAGGTCGCGGGAAACGGCACGGGGCTGCAGGCCGCCGTCGAGCCAGCTCTTGCACTGGCCGTATACATTGGAACGCCACTCCTTATGCTGCTCCAGGATCCAGTCGCGGAGCCAGGGCTCGTACTGGTCGAGCGGAAGATACCAGTGTTTGGTCTTCTTCTTGACGGGCGCACTTCCGCTCAGGGCCGACTTCGGATCGATAAGTTCCTCGGGGCTGAGCGTGCTGCCGCACTTCTCGCACTGGTCGCCATAGGCATTCGGGTTGCCGCACTTGGGGCAGGTGCCGGTGATATAGCGGTCGGCGAGGAAGGTCTTCGCTTCCTCGTCATAATACTGCTCGGACTCCTTCGTGACGAACTTCCCTTCGTCGTAGAGCTTGCGGAAGAAGGCCGAAGCCGTCTTCGCGTGCACCGCGGAGGTCGTGCGGGAATAGATGTCGAAGTTGATACCGAGGTCCGTGAAGGACTTCTTGATGATATTATGGTACTCGTCCACCACGTCCTGGGGGGTGACGCCACGTTTCTTAGCCTTGATGGTGATGGGAACGCCGTGCTCGTCGGAACCGCAGACGTACAGGACATCCTCACCCCGCATCCGGAGGTATCTCACATAAATGTCCGCCGGCACATAGACGCCGGCGAGATGTCCGATATGCACAGGTCCGTTCGCATAGGGCAGCGCACAGGTTACCAAAGTCCGTTTAAAATTCATTTTTCTCTTCCTAATTTGATTTTGATCTTTCGTTTGAGGGTGTTGACCTTGCCGATTTCGTCCAGAATCCGGACCTGGTCATTGGGTTCAGCCCCTTTCAGTTTGCGTTTGAGTTCCACCAGCTTGGCATCCATCCTGCGGTCCTGATAGGCCAGGATGGCGCGGGGGACATAGGCGACGAGCCAGGATTCCCTGGTGGCGAGGGCCTTCCTGAAGTTATCGACCGTGAGGAGATAATGCTCCTGCGAGAGCTCCGCGACAATGTCGGCGACGCGGCGGTTCTCACCCGACAGGAGATGCATGATGATGGTATCCTGGTCCATCTCCCGGTCATACAGGTCGAAGTAGGCCTCGTATGTCTCCCGGAGGTCCGCATTGGCGAATTCCGTCTGGTCCGAGGCAAGGGCGTCGTCGATAAACTCCGCCACGGTCTGGCTGCCTTCCGGCGAATAGAATTCGGAATCGGTCTCAAAGGCCAGGTGATGACGGCCGTAGCTGAGGATAAAGCTCAGCAATTCCTTCTCACACGGGGCCAGGATGGAGTTTTCGTCCCGGATCTCTGCCTGCTGCGGCTGAGGCGTTTCCTCCCGCGGGCCCTCCTCGGACGGCGCCGGGGCCGGCCCCGGGCGGAGTCCCTGCTTCTCATTCTGGCGGGCACGGCGCGTCCGGCCGATCCGGGCAAAGATGAGGTCCTGGTCGACGCGGAACTTGACGGATACGACATCCGCATAGACCGAGCGCTTGATGGGGTCCGGGATCTCGGCAATCGTATCGGCGATGTCATTGATCAGTTCCGCCTTCTTGAGCGGATCCCCGGCAGCATCTTCCAGCAGGAGGTCGCACTTGAAGCTGATGAAATCCTGCTCATGCTCTGCGATATAATCCTTGACCTCCTCCAGCGTATGATGCTGCGCATACGAATCCGGGTCTTCCCCGTCCGGAAGCAGCACGATCTTGACATTCATGCCCTCCCGGAGAATCATGTTGATGCCGCGGAGGGCGGCGTGGATGCCGGCGCTGTCACCGTCGTACATGATGGTGACATTTTCCGTGAAACGGCGCAGCAGGTGGACCTGGCCGTCGGTAAGCGACGTCCCGCTGGACGCCACGACGTTGGTGATCCCGAGCTGGTGCATGGAAAGCACGTCCAGATAGCCTTCCACGAGATAGCATTTCCCGGTTTTGGAAATCTCGTTCTTGGCGAAATAAAGGCCGTAGAGAATCTGGTTCTTGACGTAGAGCTCGCTCTCGGGAGAATTGACATATTTCATTCCCCCGTGGTCTTTCTTGAGGGTCCGGCCGCCGAAACCGACCACGCGACCGCTCACCGTATGGAACGGGAACATGACCCTGTCCCAGAAACGGTCATAGAGGGTGCCGTCGTCCCGCTTGAGGCACAGGCCGGCATCAAAAAGATACTCGTCTTTGTATCCTTCCGCATGGGCGGCGTCCAGCAGGGCGTGACGGCTGCGCGGCGACCAGCCGAGTCCGTATTTGACGATGGTCGCATCATCGAGTCCTCGGGAATGGAAATAGCTGAGCCCGATGGCACGGCCTTCCTCCTGCTGGAGGCTGTCGACGAAGAATTTCTGGGCGAATTCCGCCGCCAGGTGCAGACTTTCGCTGCGCTGCCGCTTGGCGATTTCCTCGGCGGTCTCCTCCGTTTCCTGAATCTCGATATGGTACTTTTTAGCCAGATACCGCAGTGCCTCCACATAGCTCAGATGCTCGTATTCCATCAGGAAGCCGACGGCGGAACCGGCCTTCCCGCAGCCGAAACACTTGTAGATACCGCGGGTCGGCGAGACATGGAAGGAGGGAGTCTTCTCATTATGGAACGGACAGCAGGCGACATACCCGCTCCCCCGCCGCTTGAGGGTCACGAAATCCCCGACCACCTCTTCGATACGGGCGGCCTCGGTAATCTGGTTGACGGTCTCGTTCGGAATCAAGGTCTAATCCTCCTTACGGTATTCGACCTCCTTGACCGAAGACGGATCCGAGACGGTGAACTCCTCCGGAGCCGACTGCCGGGGCGCCTCTTTCGTACGGCGGATCTCATATTCATCGATGGCTTTGTTGATCTTCCAGCCCGAAATGAGGTCGGTGACGCCGTACCAGAGCAGGGCTATGCCTGAAACCAGTTTGATAAACAAGTAATGGTTGTCTCCGTCGGCAAACAACATGGCAAAGCCAAAGAGTACCGTACCCACGGCCAGCAGGAACGGCACGAAACCGACCCCGGTCACCGACATCGCGCCCAGCAGGACGACGACCTCGAGTGCACCCAGCAGAAGAAGGATGACACCGAGAATCCGGACGCCGACAAGGAAGGCAGCACCCGAGAACCAGGAGTTCGGGAAGAACAGGAACAGTACGCCGAGGGCGATAAAGATAATGTCGCGGATGATCCGCTCCGTCTTGGTTTTATATCCAAAAAACAACATGTTTCAATCCATTAATTAGCCACCTCGCAGAGGAATTTGATCCGGACAAGGCGGATTTCCATTTCATCATAATCCGGACCCAGCGCCTCGATGGCGTCGGAAAGGGAGTCGGAAACGGCCTCCTCCCGGAAATAATCGTAAATTTCCTGGACGATCTCCGGATCCATCGTCTGGGAAATGTAGTAGTTCAGGTTGAGTTTGGTGCCGGAAGATACGATGGCCTCGATATCCGTCATCAGCTCGTCCATGTCCAGGCCCTTCGCCGCGGCGATGTCGTCCAGCGGAAGCCGCCGGTCGATGCTCTGGATGATGTACACTTTGTTGGAAGAAGGAGAGGCGATCGACTTGACGACAAAGTCGTCCGGACGCTCGATCTCATTCTCTTCCACGTATTTGGCAATCAGGTCGACGAACTCCTGGCCGAACTTTTTGGCCTTGCCTTCCCCTACCCCCTGGCAGCCCCGGAGCTCCTTGAGCGTCATCGGATAGAGGATGGACATATCCTCCAGCGAGGGGTCTGAGAAGATGATCCACGGCTGGAGCCCGCGCTTGCGGGCGACATCCTTCCGGAGGTCCTTGAGCATGGCGAGCAGCACCGGGTCGCCGCCGCCACCGCCGCGCACTGCCGCTCCGGAGGCCATCGGGTCGTCATCGTCGTCATCGTCGACGCCGTCGGAGAACGTGCGGTCCTCCACCAGCATCACCTCGTAAGGGTTGTTCAGGAAGCGCCGCCCTTCGCGGGTGACGGAAATCAGCCCGTACGTCTCGATCTCTTTCTCGAGCAGGTGGCGGATCAGGCCCTGGCGGACCACCATCGACCAGAATTTGAGGGAATGGTCCTTGCCCGCCCCGTACTGGGGCAGCCGGTCGTGGTGATAAGACTTGATGAGCGCATTGGGTTCGCCGGCCAGGATGCCGGCGATGTGCTCCAGTTTGAAGTGCTCCGGGAGCGAATCCACCAGTTCGATAACGAGGCGCATCTCCTCGCGCCCGTCGAAGTGGGTCTTCGGATGGAGGCAGTTGTCGCACGAGCCGCAGTTGTCCTGCGGGTAGTCCTCGCCGAAATAGTTGAGCAGCAGTTTCCTGCGGCACTGGCTGGATTCGGCGTACGCCTCGGTCTCACCCAGCAGCTGCCGGCCGATCTCCTGCTCGGCGACGGGCTTGCCCTGCATGAATTTCTCCAACTTGAGGATGTCCTTATAGCTGTAATAGGTGATGCAGAGGCCTTCCCGTCCGTCGCGCCCGGCCCTTCCCGTCTCCTGATAATAGCCTTCCAGGCTCTTCGGGATGTCGTAATGGATGACAAAACGGACGTCGGGCTTGTCGATACCCATGCCGAAGGCAATGGTCGCAACGATAACGTCGATCTCCTCCATCAGGAAGAGGTCCTGGTTCTCGGTGCGGGTCCTGGCGTCAAGGCCGGCATGGTAAGGACGCGCCTTGATGCCGTTGATGGAGAGGAGCTGGGCCAGCTGCTCGACCTTCTTGCGGCTCAGGCAGTAAATGATGCCGGACTTGCCGGGATGCTGACGGATAAATTTGATGATATCTTTCTCGGGGTCGACCTTGTCGCGGATCTCGTAATAGAGGTTGGGCCGGTTGAAGGACGACTTGAAGACCCGTGCGTCCTGGATGCGGAGATTCTTGAGGATGTCGCTCTGCACCTTGAGGGTGGCCGTCGCGGTCAGGGCGATGACCGGGGCGGGCTGGATCTCTTCGATGATGGCGCGGATCCGGCGGTATTCCGGACGGAAGTCGTGCCCCCATTCCGAGATACAGTGCGCCTCATCCACGGCATAGAAAGAGATGGGGATTTCTTTGAGCAGGGCGATGTTATCCTCCTTTGTCAGGGACTCGGGGGCCACGTAAAGCAACTTGGTGACGCCGCTGAGGAGGTCGTCCCGTACCTCGGCGATCTGGACCCGGCTGAGCGACGAATTGAGGAAGTGGGCGATACCGTCATTGCCGGAAACGAATCCGCGGATGGCGTCCACCTGGTTCTTCATCAGGGCGATCAGGGGGGATATGACGATAGCCGTTCCCTTCATCACCAGCGCAGGGAGCTGATAACAGAGGGATTTCCCGCCTCCGGTGGGCATCAGGACAAAGGCGTTGCGGCCCGAGACGAGGTGCTTGATAATCTCTTCCTGATCCCCTTTGAAGGCATCGAAACCGAAGAATTCCTTCAATTTGGAATGTAAGATGTCGGATTCGCGATCCATGCTGAAAACCAAATTACCCTCTAATTTACGGAATTATTCCGGCTTCGCCAAATTATTTTGAGTGAAACCCCAAAAAGTTGAAATATCACGAAAAATTAGTATCTTTGTTGGCTGTTCGCTTGAACTTATTAAAATTTAAATTTATACGCAATGAAATTCAAATCCATTCTCGCAGCCGCAGCGGCCATCGTTCTTGCCGCCGCCTGCACCGGACAGAAAGTCGAAGGCAGCGCCGAGACCAAGGCCCTCCTCCCTTCCGCATCCCAGATTGACTCCGCCAGCTACCTCCTTGGCACCAATATCGGCCAGTGGATCAAAGGCAACGATTTCGGCCAGCTCAATTACAGCCAGTTCCTCAAAGGTATCAAGGACATGGTAAAGGCCGAGGGCGACCCGCGTGACTCCACCTTCGGCAAGCAGTTCCGCATCGCTCCCGACCAGATCGACGCCGTCATGCAGTCCTTCATGGGCAAGCGCAGCGAATACACCAAGGCCCTCAACAAGGAGAAAGGCGACGCTTTCCTCGAGGCCAACAAGGCCAAGGACAGCATCGAGGTTTCCGAGAGCGGTCTCCAGTACAAGATCCTCGAGCCCGGTAACGACAAGAAGGCCGTGAACGACCAGGATACCGTTTGGGTCAACTACAAAGGTACCCTCATCGACGGCAAGGTCTTCGACCAGAGCCGCGAAGGCAATCCCGCCCAGTTCCAGGTCAGCCGCGTTGTCAAGGGCTTCAGCGAGGGCATCAAGCTCCTCGGTGAAGGTGGCAAGGCCATCCTTTACATCCCCGCGGAACTCGGTTACGGCGAGCAGGACAACCGCCGCTATGGCAGCCCGATCGGCCCGAACGAGACCCTGATCTTCGACATCGAGGTTACCAAGGTCGGCACCTTCGTCCCGAAGGAAGAGCCCGCCAAGGACACCAAGAAGAAAAAATAATCCCCATGGCAAACTTGGAGATTGAAGGCAGAATCTCCCAAAAGCTCCCCGTGCAGAGTGGACAGTCTGCACGGGGACTTTGGGAAAGACAGGATTTCGTCCTGGAATATCAGGACGGGAACTTCCCGACATCCGTCTGCTTCACCGCATGGGGCAGCGACAAGGTCAAAGACCTCGGCCAGTTCCAGGTCGGCGACACCGTGAAGGTGGCGTTCAACATCCGCGGCCGCGAATACAACGGCAAGTGGTATAACGA
This sequence comes from uncultured Bacteroidales bacterium, assembly GCA_947165305.1. Taxonomy (GTDB): domain Bacteria; phylum Bacteroidota; class Bacteroidia; order Bacteroidales; family UBA932; genus Cryptobacteroides. The sequence goes on along the minus strand of CAMUZW010000044.1, from coordinate 1,645 downwards.
CCTCCGCGTCTGGCGGATCTCTGCAGCCGGACAGGGTGCTCCCGCAGCACCCGCCGCGCCCGCTTACGCCGGCGCCCCTGCCGGTCCCGCACCCGTCGCCCCGCCTCCCGGCCTGGACGACATGCCCGCCGCGGAGCCTGCCGAGGATGACCTTCCGTTCTAGTCGGACCCTCCACCGTACGTACCCCCCTCTCTTTATGTGAGGTTACGTACGAAAAAGGCCAAAAACGTACGTACCCCCACAGCTATCTGAGGGGGTACGTTCATTTATGTGCCGACGACCGCTAGTCCAGCGAGTGGATGGCCAGGCCGGAACGGAGTTTCGGCTCGAACCAGGTGGTCTTGGGCGGCATGATGTTGCCGGTGTCGGCGATGTCGATGAGCTGCTGCATCGAGACGGGATAGAGCGCGAAGGCGACGGCCATTTCGCCGCTGTCCACCCGGCGGGAAAGTTCTCCGAGGCCACGGATACCGCCCACGAAGTCGATGCGTTTGTCGGTCCGGAGGTCCTTGATGCCGAGTATCTTGTCGAGCACGAGGTTCGACAGCACGGTCACGTCCAGCACCCCGATCGGGTCGCCGTCGTCATAGCGGCCCGGCCGGGTATCCAGACTATACCACTTCCCGCCCAGATACATCGAGAACTGATGCAGCCGCTTCGGCGCGATATCCTGACCCGGAATCTCCTTCACCTCAAAATCCGCTTCCAGGGCCTTCAGGAGCCCTTCCCGGGTAAGGCCGTTCAGATCCTTCACCACGCGGTTGTAGTCGATGATCTTGAGCTGCGACTCCGGGAAGCATACGGCCATGAACCAGTTGTACTCTTCCTCACCGGTATGGTTCGGATTCGCAGCACGTTTTTCGGCGCCGACCCGGGCCGCCGCCGCTGTCCTATGATGGCCGTCCGCCACATAAAAGGCGTCCACCTGCGTCGTGAAGATCTCCGTGATGCGGGCGTTGACGGCATCGTCCTCGATCACCCAGAAAGTGTGTCCGAAGCCGTTCTCGTCGACAAAACGGTATTCCGGCTCCCCGGCGGACGCCGCCGCGATGATCCCGGCCAGCTCCGCGTTGTCCTTGTAGGCGAAGAAAACGGGCTCGATGTTGGCGTTCTGGATGCGGACGTGGATCATCCGGTCATCCTCTTTGTCTTTGCGGGTGAGTTCGTGCTTCTTGATGCGCCCCTCGGCATAGTCGTCCGTGTGCGCGCAGAGCACAAGCCCGAACTGGGTCCGGGTGCCCATCGTCTGGGCATAGACATAGTATTTCTCGCGATCTTCGCGGACCAGCCAGCCACGCTCTTTCCAAAGCTTGAAATTCTCGACGGCCTTGTCATAGACAGGCTGTGAGTGTTCGTCGGCAATAGGGTCGAAGTCAATCTCCGGTTTGGTGATATGCAGCAGGGACTTCTCCCCCGCCATCGCCTTGGCCTCGGCGGAATTCAGTACATCATACGGCGGCGCCGCGACTTCCGTCACGATGCCCTTGGGCGGCCTGATTGCCGCAAACGGTTTAACACGTACCATAAATACTTATACAATTTTTATTTATTGACCTGGAAGCGGGTGTTACCGGTGGCGAAGAAATCGGCGATCTGGCGGGCGGCGGCAAGGCCGGCATTGATGTTGGCCTCGGCGGTCTGGGC
>CAMUZW010000043.1 GCA_947165305.1 uncultured Bacteroidales bacterium | reverse complement strand
GTGGCAGGTCCGGCAAAGGCCCAGACCGTCAAGGAAATTACGGTGAGCAGCGGTGAGCCCTATACCGATCATATCGCGCTCTCCGAGGATTCGAAGGACACCGACGTCATGGTCAAATTCGTCTTTGACGAGGAGAAGAACACGCTTTCGGTGAACGTACTCTCGTACAGGACCCTGTTCGTGTTTCAGGAGCCTGCCCGTTACAAGGCGGTGGTCCGGCACAATTGCCTGATTCCGGAGCGCCTTCCGTATTTGTCGGAGGCTGTGAAGGGGAGTAGGTTTACCTTGTCAAGACAACTCGTGAAAGCGCTTCCGAAGCCCCGGAAACAATATGTTTTCCGACGCTGGGTCGAGTATGACGGCCTGCAGAGGGTTCCGACCGATTATAAGATGGTCAATGACTACATCTCCCAGGACTTCGAAATCATCGGGAAGCGGAGCGCGGTGAGCGTGACCCTCCGCGATGTATATCTCCTCGACCTCCCGGGCAAACCGGACAGCTATGTACTGTCACGGGGCAGGGACCTCAATACAAAGTATCAGGTACGGATTCTCCGGAATCCCTGCCTGGGCCTGGACGAGGAAATTGTCTCGGCCCGCAAAGCCTATGGGGAAGTCAAGTCGGCGTATGAGGGCTTCAAAGGTAAATTTGCCGGAGGAACGGTATCTTCGCAGGAAATGCTGAAAGTCTTTGCCGAGACGCAGTCCGTACTGCTTACGCAGTTCCCAAAACGGAAGAATCTCTCCCCTTGCCCGGATATCCAGGACGCTACGGAACGGTATAACCAGTATGTTGACTCCATTGCCAGCTATTCCTGTACGGTCCGTGTCCCTGATGTGACCGGAGACTACACTCCCGGAGAAGGCGGGAAAGGGCTCGATACCAAACTGATCTATTCGCAGGCGCGCCAGCTCGACAAGTCGGTTGCGCGTTATCTGGTGAGCCGGGATGCCCTTGAGAAGGCCGACCTGGTGAGTCAGTGCAAGGAGATTGTGAAAGATATGTCGTCGATGATTGAGCGGCATGCTCCCAAGACGGCCGAAGAAAAGAATGCCGTGCGGGTGTACAGACAGGCCGAAGCGTATTTTAAAAAGACCTGCGGGCAATAGAAGATGCGTATGAGACGGATGGTATATCTTCTGGTACTGGGGCTCGCGATGCTTCCGGGAATGCTCCATGCCCAGGATGCACCCTCGGGACTGGACAATTTGACGCGCCTGGAGATCCAGGCCCGTCTGGAGCAATACCTCGATGAAATGGACCGGATTCGAGACGCTTCCATCGCCCGCCTGCCGGTATCGCCGGACGTCCAGTTGACGGCCGGATACATCCGGACGCTGGAAACCCGCCTCAAAAACGTAGAGACGAATCGAAAGGCGCTGGAGATCCGCTGGAACAATTATATGCCCGTACAGCAGGCGGTCATCGCCCAGGACGAAGCGCTGATGGGCTGTGTAGAACAATTCGAACTCCTGAAGCAGGAGGCGACCGATTCGCTCGAGATCCGTAAGCAGATGGCGCAGTCGCTGCAGGATTTTATGGAAGCCCAGACCTATATGGAGAGTCTTGATACTACCTATAATGCACTGGGCAAGAAAGCGTTCGAACTTTCCCTCTCCTCTAAGACGGCACAACTTCTGGAACGCGAGAAAAAGAAAGAAGAACTGCTGTTCGCCTCCGTGCAGGAAAGATTCGACAAGGCCAGGGTGGCCGGAGATTTTCATCTGGTTTCCCAGGCCCGCATGGAGATGCTGGAAGACACATTTGCCGGTTTGAAACACAAGTCTGATACGATCCAGGCGATGAGTTACAAACCGCTCATCCAGCGGCTCAAAGACTATCTCCTTTCGCTGGCCGCGGTGGCTGTCCTGCTGATGTTCGTCGCGATGCTGCGTACCCGGATCAAGGCTGCCAAGGCCGCGCGGGAGCAGATGAAGCAGTACAAGGAAGCGTTGAAACTGAACGGAACGGATGAATTTCCGACCATATAGTTGCCAAGACAATGATGTTAAATATGAAAAGAATCGTTCAATACCTGCTGGCCTCCGCCGCCGTGCTGAGTTTCTGCGGCTGTCAGTCGGACTTTGTGTCTCACCTCGGGGTAGGAGATCCCGCCGACCTGTTCGAGACCGTCGGATTGCCCGATGGCAAGGGCGGGACGACCCGGCAGGAGAAAATGGTCGTCAAGGATGTCGTGTTCGCGCCGGATCACAAGACTTTCTCGGTGTGGACCGGTATCGTCGATGACATCGGACCTTATTCGCTGACGGATTCCACTTCTGTGCGGATTGCGCTCGAGGAGTATGACGACGGCGTCAAGATGAGCCGCCAGGTATGCCCGAGGCTGGTTAAAGCCTGGAATACCGAGAGCGACCAGATTGCTGAGCTAGGTTTCAAGGCGCTTGTTCTGGTGGATCTCTCCCTGTCGCAGGAGCAGATTGACGCCGAGCGCATGGCCGTCGAGGAGATGGCGACCGTCCTTGACCAGCACAATCTTTACATCGCCTTCATGTCGGGGGCTTCCGTTTCCAAGACGGAGCCGCTGTCGGATTATATCCTGCAGAACTATTTCAAACAATCTTCCCCTAAGAAATATCTGTACCGGTCGCTCGCGTCTAAGATCAATGAGATGGCGGATGGAAAAGACCCCTGGGCCGATGCCGACAAGATGAGCCTCATTGTATTCTCGGACGGAAACGTCTATGATGACAACGACGTACCCTTTGATCCGGATCATTTCAAGATGGCCGGCCAGCTCCTGAAGATGGACCTTCCGGACAGCCTGCGGATCTGCAGCGTCCACTTCGGGAAGGGCGTCGATAACGGGGAAGATGCAGATGCGACGGATGTCCTGAAGTCTCTTTGTGCGTCTTCCGGCGGAGCATTTCTTCCGCAGTTCAGCTGGGTAAAACTCGAGAGCAAGATGCTGGGCCCTGCCGCGGATGCCATCACGTCCAACCGCTTCGACTTCGTCAATCCGGACCGGAAGGTCTATCGCGGCGACAACAACCAGCTCAAAATCCTCTTCTACAGCGTCAAAGACAACCGCCTGGTAGCTTCGGCCACGGCTTCCATCCGGGAAGGCACACTCTATAAACCGATTATCGTGAACGGGGATTCACTCGGTGAGATCCTTCTGGCAGGCATCAGCATCGGCATCGTACTCATCCTCCTGCTGTACTTCATCCTTCAGTTTGTGGTGCCCTTTGTCAGCTACCGGCTGTTCCTCCGCAAGCATGTCGTCCGTCATACGGGACGCGACATGGTCGTCGGCGATACGGCCGTTGCCGAGTCCTGCTACCTTTGCAAGGAACCGTTCAAAGAAGGGGACGAGGTTGTCGTGAAATGTGCGCATACCATGCACAAGTCCTGCTGGGATGAGAATGAGTATCATTGTCCTGAATATGGACGCCATTGCAAGGAGGGCTCCCATTTCTACAACCGGGACCATCTCTTCGACAAACGGAATGCGCCGTATTATATGAAATGGCTGTTGATGGCCGTCTTCGTGTCCGTCCTTGCGTGGGTGGCCCTGTCGTTCTGGACAAATTATACGTCCAAACACGTTCTGGAATATCTGATGCCTGTTGAGAATATCATGGAGGACGAGAACGGGACCCATCTGAACCAGTTGCCGTCATACGGCTTCTTCGTCGGATTTTTCCTGACGATGGGCATCGGGCTCATGTCCATCCGGCGTAAACGTTTCCTGACCTGGATGGACAGCCTGCTGCGCGGGCTTCTCGCCGGGGCAGTTTCGGCCATCCTTTATCTCCTTGTCAGCATGACCTGTATCGCCCTGCATCTGGAATCGGTCAGCTTCGTGCTGAATCTGATCCCGTGGGTGCTTTCTGGATTCCTCATCGCATGGTTTGCCACGCTCGGGACGGGCGTGCGGCTCAAGAAGTCCATCTTCTTCATCGCGCTTGGCGTGTCGCTCGTGTCAATGTACCTTTGGTATTCGTGCTATATGCTGATCGGTGTGGACTTCCGGGTACTCCTGTTGTTCAGCATCATGATTTATGCCATCGGAATCGTACTTTCCGTCGCGTCGGTCGCGCCGAGATCTGAACATTATTTTCTGCATGTTTCCGGTGCCGTCAAGACGATGGATGTCGCCCTGTACAAATGGTTCCGGGCCAATCCGAATGCCGTCGTTTCAATCGGCAAGTCGGTGGATTGCTCTCTCCAGCTGACCTGGGACCTGCAAAGCCACGTTGCGCCGGTGCAGGCCGAGATCACGATGAAGAAGGGCGCGTTGCGGCTGCTGGCATTGGAGGAAGGCGTTACGGTCGGCGGCCGGCCGCTCAAGGTCGACCGGTATCATAAGCTTTATCACGGTACATCCTTCCAGATAGGACAGACCGTGTTTACCTATCAGGAAAAGGATATTTGACATGATATCAGGTGAGACATACATTGCCCCTGTTTCGGAGATCGTAGACCTCCGGATAGAAACAGTTATGGACTCGGGGCCTGAATTCAACGGAATGAAACCGGAGGAGGATTGGTAAAAATGAAAAAGTTTCTCTATTATCTGCTCTTTGCATTTTTTGCATTCTCTTGCGGGAAGGAGAAACCGTCCCCGGAACCTGGCCCGTCTCTCGAAATAATCTTCTTGTTGGATGCCACTTATCCTGGTGATTCTTCAGCACCGGCCTCTGCACCGACCAAAGTAGTCAAGACCGGATGGGAAGACGGGGATGTGATCTTTGTGTTTTTTCACATGACTGAGGGATCCGGAGATGTGGATGCCCCCTCTTACCTGGAGATGAAATACACCACCGGGAAGGGATGGAGCTACACGAAGAAGAATTCTCTGGACATCCGGGAGGGAGATACCGGTACGATGCGGGCTGTGTACCTTCCTTTCGGCAACGGTGCGAGCATCAGTTATGGCGATTATGACGATTTTGTATTCAGCACGGCGTACAGATCGTATTTTCTGACGGACAAGATGTCGTATACAGTCCAGAACAATACGGTTTCCGGCAATTTCAAGATGAGCGTCCCCAAGGTGGGAAATGAGGGATATGTCCAGTTTTATGTCGCAGATAATAATGCCGTGGAAGATGGGGCATATAGGTTGTCTACGGATGCCGTCAAGCCCGTGAAGATTGTCTCCGTACTTCCTGATGCGGATCTTACGCTGAATCTTCAGGCGCTGGCTCCCGGGACTGACTTGCCGGGTTATGTCTATAAAAAGGGATACTTGTTCAGCGGCGTGCTCGATGATAATTATGCCTATAAAGGAACTTACTATTTTGCCAAGACCAAAGTGTCGGATGGCACGCGTACCGACTACTTTATCCCCAGTGCGACGCCGCTGGAGCACCGTGATTCCCGCAAGCTTCCCGCCAATGGTGATGCCAAGTGGGAACCGGTGGGGCCTTCAAAGACCGTAACGCTCTCCAAGACCGCCAGCGGGACCACGAATAGTTATGGGACGTGGTATACCTGTAACGAAGGGGCAAATGTGCCGGAAGAAACCGGTTTACGGCTGGATTATAATGCCGCGAAGGCATTGGTCGGAACGAACAAGTTGCTGCCGTCCTCAACGTTGCAACAACAAATGATATCGTCTCTCGCCTGGTCCCAGGTATCTGTTCACGGTATCCCGGGTTGGGTGATAAGCGGTGACACCCGGTTTATCTTCCTGCCGATGAGTCCTTCCACCGGTGTAGAATGGTATTGGAGTGGAACGGCGCTGGCAAACAACCCGGACAAAGCTTATCATCTCTATTTCCGGACGGATGGCTATCACGTCGTTTCCGATGGCGATAAGACCAATCAATATGCCGTCCGATACTTGTACCAAACACCTGCGCAGTGATGGATAATGATTGGAAAAACCGTCTCGGCGTGGTATTCTCCACCAACCCTGACTTCAAATATCAGGAAGAATCTCTTCCTGAAGCGGAGACGCTTCCGCCTGCGAAGCAGCGGCTCATCGTCGGGATCGACCGGCGGAACCGCGGCGGCAAGCAGGTGACGCTCGTGACGGGCTTCATCGGCAAGGAAGAGGACCTCAAGGAACTCGGCCGTCAGCTCAAGGTCAAGTGCGGTGTCGGCGGGAGCGCCAAGGACGGCGAGATTACCGTCCAGGGCGACCTTCGCGACAAGGTGACCGCCCTCCTGAAGGAGTGGGGCTATAATGCCAAAAGGGGGAATTAGATGATTGTACTGGCCAGACCCATCGGGGAGGCGTTCCGGCAGGGAACGCTCCATCTTGCCACGGAGGCCGCACCGCCGGTGGAATCCGCCGGCAGCACGCCGTTCCTCGCTACGGCGATGGTCGTCGTGTTTACCCTGCTGTCGATCCTCCTTCTCGACAACGTGCTCAACGTCCTGCCATATCTGCTTGCCAATCTTCGCCGTTCCCGGGCCGCCGCCGAACTGGAGGGGAACGTGCGCCGGAGCCGCGACCGGAACATCATCGCGATGATGCTGGTCATCCCGTTTACCTATATTCTGGACCGGTTCAGCCTCTTCAATCCGCCTTTCCTCCGGGAGATTGACGGGGACGTCCATTTCCTGTTGGTCTTCGGCGTCTTCCTTGCCTATGTGTTCCTCAGGATGGTGCTGTTTTACCTGCTCTTCCCGGGACGCCGGCGTCCGGACAGCTACCAGATGGCCCGGAAAGCCTCTTACACCTTCTTTATCCTGATGAATCTTCTGGTCCTTCCGACGGCCTGGATCCTGTCGATTTTCCATGCCCCCACCGCTACCGGAATCTGGGTTCTGACGGGCGAAATCGCTGTGGTTTATTTGGTTCATCTTTTCCGAAAGGCTCAAATTTTGAGTCAGTCTTGCTCTCCTTTGTCAGTTTTTTTGTATCTTTGCGGCCTTGAATTGTTGCCGACCGGACTCTATGTCGCTTCGGCCCTCATTGTTTAAGGCGAATGGATATTAAAAAGATACTGATTTCTCAAAAGATGCCGCGGGTCATGACCCCGTATCAGGGCGTCACTGAAAAGTTCGGCGTGGAATTCGATTTCCGTCCCTTCTTTCGCGTAGAGCCGCTTCCCGTCCGGGAATTCCGTGCCCAGCGGATCGCGCTGCTCGACCATACGGCCATCGTTTTTTCGTCACGGCATGCCATTGATGCGTTCTTCACCATAGCGGAAGAGCTCAAGGTAAAGATTCCCGAGACGATGAAGTATTTCTGCACCACCGAGCTGGTGGCGATGTACCTGCAGAAGCATATCGTATACCGCAAACGCAAGATCTTCTACGGTGACGGGACACCGGAGAGCGTCGTCGCCCTTATCGGGACCAAGCACAAGGACGAGACGTTCCTCATCACCCAGTCCGATACATCTTCGAGCGATGCGCTTACCCGTCTTTTCGATGCCCGGAAACTCAACTACCATACCGGTGTCTTCGTCAAGAGCGTTAGCCAGGACATGAAGGATGTCGATCTCGCGGGATACGACATGATCGTCTTCTTCAACCCGGCCGACGTCAAGAGCCTGTACGACAACTTCCCGGGCTTCGAGCAGGGGAATATCCGTTTTGTTTCCTATGGCAAGGGTGTCGTGAAAGCGATGGAGGAGGCCGGCATCCGGATCGACGTCAAGGCGCCTACGCCCGAGGCCCCTTCCGTCGCCAAAGCCGTAGAGCTTTATCTGGAGAGTCTCCGCTAATGCCTGCCGGGGAGAAGCATACCCTTCCCAAGGCGGAACGGCTCAGAGGCCGGACGACGATCGCGGCCCTGATGCGTTCCGGGAAATATCTCACCGTCCCCGGTCTTCGCTGCTGCTTTGTGAAGCGTGACGACGATGCGCCGTCGCGGATGATGGTTTCCGTCCCGAAGCGCCTTTTTAAACGGGCCGTCAAACGGAATCTCATCAAGCGCCGCCTGCGGGAGAGCTATCGCCTGCAAAAGGAACTGCTCCCCGCCGGCATCGACCTGATGCTGATTTATACTTCCACCGAAATCCGGCCATTTGCCGAACTCTTCGAAGCGGCCGGCAGTATCTTCCGACAGATCGCCGAGCATGGGAAAGGCTAGAGAGACATTCCGCAAGGTGGTCAACGCCCCTTTCGTAGGACTGATCCGGTTCTACCAGATCTGCATATCCCCGTATCTTCCCAACAGTTGCCGCTATACGCCGACCTGTTCGCAATACGCCCTCGAGGCATTCCGCAAATATGGTCCGTTCAAAGGATTCTGGCTTGCGCTGAAGCGGATTCTCCGCTGTCATCCCTGGGGCGGAAGCGGCTATGACCCGGTGCCTTAAAATATTTCGCCATGGCAGACAAACAATTCATCACAAGCATGTTCGACTCCATCGCAGGAGACTACGATTCGCTGAATCACCTGTTTTCGCTGAATATGGACAGGCGGTGGCGCCGCAAGGCCGTCGCCGAGGTAATGCGGGATGCCGCGCCCCGGCAGATCCTGGACGTAGCCTGCGGGACGGGGGATCTTGCCGTCGCCCTGGCGGGTGCCGCACCCAGGGGCGGACGGGTCACGGGCGTGGATATCTCCAAGAAGATGCTTGCGCTGGTCGGCCGGAAGGCGGCCAAGGCCGGCGTGGCGTTCAATATCAAGACGGAAGTTGCCGATGCCGAGCATCTTCCCTACGCCGACGGGACTTTCGATGCCGTCACCTGCGCTTTCGGCGTGCGCAACTTCGAGCACCGGGCCCGCGGGCTCGAAGAGTTCCTCCGGGTGCTCCGCCCGGGCGGGAAAGCCGTCATCCTGGAGCTCTCCGTTCCGCAGCGGACGGGCTTCAAAAGGTTCTATAATCTGTATTTCTCGCGGATCATGCCCTGGATCGGCGGAAGGGTCTCCGGAGACCCCGAGGCCTATAAGTATCTGGCGGCTTCGGTCAACGCCTTCCCTGCACCGGAGCATTTTTGCGACGAACTGAGGGCGGCCGGCTTCTACGGTGTCCGCTACGTCACTTTTACCTCCGGTCTCTGCCGGATGTATGTCGGGGAGAAGCCGGAATTATAGCATTCCCAGCAGCGTGGATTCGAAGATTTCCTTCTCTTCCGGAGTAAGGAACTGAACTTCGATGGGGACCTGGAACAGGCGTTTCTTGATCTCCAGCGTCGTCTTGGGATTGCCTTTGAGGCGGGCGGCGTCTTTTTCCGTCGTGCAGATGAGCGCGGTCGGGTTGGCTTTGATGGCCTTGCCGAGCGCCCGCAGGTCTCCTTTCGTGAACCGGTGATGGTCCGGATAGGAGAAGCGTTTGATAATCTTGTAGCTGTCTGACAGGTAACTCCGCAGGACGTTGTCTTTGGCGATGCCGGTAAACAGGATCAGCCGTTTGGCATAGGTGAACCGGGAATCCGCTTCTTCGAAGACGGGCTCCATCGGCTTGTACTCGACGGTGGTGAAAAGGAGGGTCTGTTCCTTCCCGCCGGCGGAGCGGCCCTTGCAGGTGACGGGGCTGTAGTCGGAGACATGCAGGCTCTCGGCCCATTTCCCCTTTTCCCATTCGTCCAGGAAGGACGGGCATTTCGTGACAATCAGGATATCGGCGTCCTTTACCCGCCCGGGGAGGTCCCTCAGGCGGCCCAGCGGCAGCAGCTTGTCTTTCTGCAGCGGACGGTTGTAGTCGACGAGGACGATGTTGATGTCGGCCTTCAGGGCCCGGTGCTGGAAGGCGTCGTCGAGGACAATGATATCGGCCTTCGGAATGACCTTATCCTTGCAGCGGCGGGCCTTTTTGGAAGTTTCGAGTTCGTCGGGATGACACAGGAAATGGCAGCCTTCCACGCGGTCGGCATCCACGGCGACGGTGACGATCGGAAGCTTGCCGGCGATCTGGACGGGCTCGTCGCCGTACATGTCGGCTTCGGCGGCGTTCCAGGGTACTTTCTGGAAGCCTTTGGTGGTCCGTTTGTATCCTCTGGACAGGACGGCGATGTTGCTGTATCCCCAGCGGTCGCTCTGGAGCAGGGTGCGGAGAATCATTTCCGTGTGCGGGGTCTTTCCGGTGCCGCCGACAGTGATGTTGCCGACGCAGACGGTCGGGACTTCCGCCTTGACGGATTTCTTCCAGCCCTTGTCGTAGAAAAGGTTTCTCAACCTGAGTGTCAGCCAGTAGGGGAACAGCAGTATTTTGTCGATCATCGTTTCGCGAAATTATCTCACAAAGATAACCAAAAATACTAGATTCCGTATACTGAAGTTTCTTCCACTCCGGGGTCGTCGCCCCAGCGGTCGGCGATGTAGTCCAGGGTGGCGCGGATTTCGGCGGGATCGGTGGAGGTGACGAGCTTGATGCGGGTTTCCTTGAAGTCGCGCAGCCCCTTGAAGTAGCAGCTCAGGTGGCGGCGCATCTCGAAGACGCCCGTAACGGGGCCCTTGAGCGAGAGCGAGAGGTCGAGGTGGCGCTTGGCGAGGGCGACGCGCTCCCGCACGCCCGGGGCGGGCATCGGCGTGCCGGTGTCGAGCAGCGTGCGGATTTCGGAGAAGATCCAGGGCCGGCCGAAAGAAGCGCGGCCCACCATAATGCCGTCGACGCCGTAGCGGTCGAAGGCCTCGCGGGCCTTTTCGGCGGAATTGATATCGCCGTTGCCGATGATCGGAATGTGCATCCGGGGATTGTTCTTGACTTCGCCGATGAGTGTCCAGTCGGCTTCGCCCTTGTACATCTGGCAGCGGGTGCGGCCGTGGATGGTGAGCGCCGCGATGCCCGCGTCCTGCAGGCGCTCGGCGAGTTCGACGATGATTTTGGAGTTGTCGTCCCAACCCAGTCGCGTCTTGACGGTGACGGGCTTGCCGACGGCCTCCACGACGGCTTTTGTGATGGCGACCATCTTGTCGGGCTCCTTCATCATTCCGCTTCCCGCACCCCGTCCGGCGATCTTCGATACCGGGCATCCGAAATTGATATCGACGATGTCGGCCCCGTGTCCGCCGGCGATTTCCGCGGCGCGGTCCGCCATCCGGGCGGCGTCCACCATCGCCTCGGGGATGCTGCCGTAGATCTGGATGGCGACCGGGGCTTCCTCGTCGGAGGTGACCATCTTGGCGATGGCCTTGCGGGCATCGCGGATCAGGCCGTCCGAGGAAATGAATTCGGTATAGACCATGGCGGCGCCCGCTTCCCTGCACAGGATGCGGAACGATGCGTCGGTTACATCTTCCATCGGGGCGAGCAACACTGGCCGCCCGCCCAGATCTACCCCTCCGATCTTCATCAGCTACTTACCGATGAGCGCAAAGAGTTCTTTCTTCTTCCAGGTGCCGAATTTGGTCTTGAGCCCGTTCGTTTCGATGATGGTAAACGGCTTGAGGAATCCGATGCCCTTGCTGATGGCGGCGATTTCCTTCAACTTAATCACGCGCGGGCGATAGTACTTCTGGCGGGATTCCTCCGTATACTCCTCGTTGAGCGCATCATTGAAGAAGAAATAGAGCGCCTCGTCCGTGATGGCGAACTTGCCATAGCTGGGATTGACGGGATCCACGAAGCATACGGGGCCGCCGGCGTCGAAAATCCGCGCTCCCTCGATTTCTTCGATGGTCTGATAAAGGTCTAAGTACTCCATAGTCAATATGGATTAAATGGTTAATACAACTATACAAAAATAAGCAATATTCACAAGATGAACAAAAAAATGCTATATTCGCAGACTGAAATATTACGAGCCTATGAGAGAGATTAAAACCATCGGAATCCTGACCTCGGGCGGGGATGCGCCCGGGATGAATGCGGCCATTCGTGCCGTGACCCGCTCGGCTATCTACAACGGATGGCGGGTAATGGCCATCTACCGCGGGTGGCAGGGACTGATCGATGACGAAATCGTCGAATTCACTTCCTCCTCTGTGAGCAATACCATCCAGCGGGGCGGTACCATCCTCAAGACGGCCCGCAGCAAGGAATTCCTCACGCAGGAAGGGCGGGAGAAGGCGTTTGCCAATATCCGCAAGCACCATATCGACGCGCTGGTAGTCATCGGCGGCAACGGTTCTCTTTCCGGAGCACAGGAGCTGGCCAGCGAGCATGACATCCCTGTCATCGGCCTGCCGGGAACCATCGACAACGACCTGTACGGCACCGACTCCACCATCGGTTACGATACGGCGCTCAATACCATCATGGACTGCGTCGACAAGATCCGTGACACCGCCAACAGCCACGACCGCATCTTCTTTGTCGAAGTAATGGGCCGCGACGCGGGATTCCTGGCGCAGAACAGCGCCATCGCGGCCGGCGCTGAGGCGGCCATCATTCCCGAAGGCCAGACCGACGTCGACCAGCTGGCGGAATTCATCGGCCGGGGTGTCCGCAAGAGCAAGAACAGCTCGATCGTCATCGTCTCCGAGAGCCAGAAGGACGGTACCGGCGGTGCGCTTTACTACGCCGACCGCGTCAGGAAGGAGTATCCGCAGTATGACGTGCGCGTCACCATCCTCGGCCACCTCCAGCGTGGCGGTATGCCGACTGCCTACGACCGCATCCTGGCCTCGCGGCTCGGTTACGCCTCCATCGAGGCCCTTAAGGAAGGGCAGCGCAACGTGATGGTCGGCATCCGCAACGATGAGATCGTCTACGTCCCCATCAGCCGCGCGGTGAAGTGGGACAAGCCCATCGCCCGCGAACTCATCGACGTCCTCTCCGTGCTGTCTATTTAATTTAATCGGCTGATAAGCGCGGTTATCTTTGCGGTATGAGAGTCGGACTTATGTAGGTGCCGCCTATCCCAAGGTGGGCGCCCAGGCCGCCAGCGGGATCAACCGAAAAAAAGTTTGCGAATTTGGGATTTTCTTCGTACCTTTGCGACCCCTATAAAGTGTAGGGATCGCATTTTTAAGTTATAAACCATTAAAGATCAAGACAATGGACACACAAAGCTACAAAACGGTATCGCTCAACGCGGCAACCGTGAAGAAAGAGTGGGTGGTCATTGACGCGACCGATCTCATCCTTGGCCGTCTGGCTTCCAGGATTGCGCTTATCCTCCGTGGTAAGAACAAGCCGGGCTTCACGCCTCACGTCGACTGCGGTGACAACGTCATCGTCGTCAACGCCGAGAAAGTACGCCTCCTTGGAAAGAAGATGACCGACAGGGTTTACACGCGCTACACCGGTTATCCGGGCGGCCAGCGTTTCTCGACCCCGAAGGAGATCCTCGCTACGAGACCTGCCGAACTCGTCCGGAGAGCTGTCAAAGGCATGCTCCCCAAGACCCGTCTTGGTGACAAGATCCTCGGAAACCTCTACGTTTACGCAGGTCCCGAGCATCCGCACCAGGCCCAGAATCCCAAAACCATCAAGTTAAACGAAATTTAAACAGAGCCAATGGAACAGAAACACGCCCTTGGAAGACGTAAATCAGCAGTTGCTCGTGTTTATGCCGCCCCCGGTAAAGGCAATATCGTGATCAATGACAGGGAGCTTGCAGACTACTTCAAGGATGCATCTCTCCAGTACATTGTCAACCAGCCTTTCGAAGTGACCGGAACGGCCGGACAGTTTGACATCAAGGTTACCCTCGCAGGAGGCGGTACCAAAGGTCAGGCTGAGGCTGTAAGGCTCGGAATCGCCCGCGTTCTCTGCGAGATCGATGCCGAAGCTTACCGTCCCGCCCTGAAGGCCGCCGGCTTCCTCACCCGCGATGCCCGTGAGGTGGAGCGCAAGAAACCTGGTCAGCCCGGAGCACGTCGCCGCTTCCAGTTCAGCAAGCGTTAATCGCTATTTGAAGGAACTGATTTACAACAGCACAGTCCGGTTAACCAAATCTTCTGACCTTTCTGGAAGATGTGAATCTTCTGAAGCTGCTTGAAGATTGCCGGGACTGCGGAAAATCCCGAAGATTGGGAATCCCACTGCTTGCGGGATTGATGAAAAGAGAAAAACAAAAACAAACAAAACAAAATGTCTAGAACTACATTCCAGGAACTGCTTGATGCAGGTGCACACTTCGGACATCTCGCCCGTAAGTGGAACCCTAAGATGGCGCCGTACATCTTCGACCAGAAGAACGGCATCCACATCATCGACCTGCACAAGACCGTCGCCAAGATCGACGAGGCCGCTGAAATGATGAAGGAACTTGCCCGCAGCGGACGCAAGATCCTCTTCGTGGCCACCAAGAAACAGGCTAAAGAAGTCGTGGCAGAGAAGGCTCTGTCCGTCAATATGCCTTCCGTGACGGAAAGATGGCCGGGCGGTATGCTCACCAACTTCCCCACCATCCGCAAAGCCGTCAAGAAGATGAACACCATCGACAAGATGAAAGAAGATGGTACCTTCGACAAACTCGCCAAGAGAGAACGTCTCCAGATCGACCGCCAGAGGGCCAAACTTGAGAAGAACCTCGGTTCCATCAAGGACATGAGCCGCCTGCCGTCCGCTCTGTTTATCGTTGACATCCAGAAAGAGGCCAACGCCGTCAAAGAGGCCGCCCGCCTGAATATCCCGGTAATCGCAATGGTTGACACTTGCTGCGATCCTACACAGATTGATTATGTGATTCCGGCGAATGACGATGCCACGCGGAGCGTTGAGGTAATCCTCGATGCCCTTTGCAAGGCCATTCAGGAAGGTCTCGAAGAGCGCAAGCTCGAGAAGGAGAAATCCGACGCTGAAGAAGCGCAGGCTTCTGACGCTCCGGCCGCTCCCGCCCGCAAACTGCGCGCCCGCAAGGGTGCCGCCGTCAAGGTGGAGCCCGAGGCTGAGGCTGCCGAGGCCCCCGCAGCGGAAGCCGCTCCCGCAGAGGCTGAGTAATTGTATAACAAAATAAAACACAACTAAAGTTATGGCTATTTCATTAGCAGATATCAAGAAACTCCGCGAGATGACTTCTGCGGGTATGATGGACTGCAAGAACGCCCTTACCGAAGCGGAAGGCGACTTCAAGCGTGCCATCGAGATCCTTCGCGAGAAGGGTAAGTCTACCCTGTCCAAACGGGGTGACAACGAGACCACCCAGGGTGCGGTTCTTTCCCGCATCGAAGGCGGCAAGGCAGTCCTTATCTGCCTCGGCTGCGAAACCGACTTCGTGGCCGCCACGCCCGACTTCAAGAAACTCGCCGGTGATATCGCTGACGCTGCCATCGCTGCGTTCCCCGCAGACGCAGAGGCCCTCAAGGCCGTAAAGCTCGCCGACGGTTACTCGATTGACGAGGACATTACCAACCAGGCCGGCAAGACCGGTGAGAAGCACGTTCTCGCGTTCTACGGCGCCCTCGAGGCTCCGTTCGTCGCGGAATACGTCCACTTCAACGGCAAACTTGGTGCGATCGTTTCCTTCAACAAGAACGTCCCCGCCGAGATCGCCCGCGGTATCGCCATGCAGGTTGCTTCGATGAACCCCGTCGCGGTGGACGCCGAGTCCGTTCCCGCCGAGGTGCTCGAGTCCGAGCGCACCGTCGCCGTCCAGAAGACGCGTGACGAGCTTGTCCAGAAGGCGATTGACGCCGCCCTCAAGAAGGTCGGTATCAACCCCGCCCACGTCGACAGCGAGGACCACATCGAGTCCAACACCGCCAAGGGTTGGCTCACCGCCGAGCAGGCCGCCCAGGCCCGTCAGATCATCGCCGAGGTCGGCGCCGCCAAAGCGGCTTCCCTCCCGGAGCAGATGATCCAGAACATCGCCAACGGCCGTATCCAGAAGTTCCTCAAGGAAAGCACGCTCGTCGAGCAGGAGTATCAGCTCTCCGACGACAAGATCTCCGTCAAGGCTGCCCTCGCGGCTGCCGACAAGGAGGCCAAGGTGCTTGCCTTCAAGCGCTTCTCCCTGGCTGACTAAGCGTTTTATTTTGCATGCAGGGGAGCCGGCTCATTGGAGTCGGCTCCTTTTGTGCTTAGCCCTTTTCAGAAAGAAGCCAGCAGGTCCTGAGGCGAATCGAAGGATTCGATGAGATTCCGGTCCTCCGGGGTGAGCATCCCCGATGCGACATAGTGGTCGAGCAGCGCGAAGAAGGGATTGAAGAATCCGTCCAGATTGAGGACGATGACCCGGCCGTGATAGCGGCCCAGTTTCTTCAGGACCTGGGTCTCGATCAGTTCGTCCAGCGTGCCGGTCCCGCCGGGCAGAGCGATGGCCGCAATGGTATCGCGGCGCATTTCCTCCTTCCGGTCCGCCATCGTTTCCGTCCACACCGTCTCCGACAGGGAGTCATAGACCAGCGGCTTCATGAACCGGGGCAGGACACCCTTGTGGTAGCCGCCGCACCGGACCACCGTGTCGGAAACGACGCCCATCGTCCCGCGGAAGGATCCGCCCGAAACGATGCCATACCCCTTCCCGCAGAGTCCGGCGATCACTTCCTCGGCCCCTTTATTGTACCTGGCCGGAATCGTCGAACTGGATGAACAGTAGATAACAACTTTTTGCGCCATAACGTTACTGACCATTTAGATTTGTAGAGATAGAGGGTAACTCCGGAATGAAGACGGGCTGGGAGAAGTAGCGGCCGTCGTGGCGGTCGGCCAGCGCTTCGATTTCGCCGCCGCGGAAACGGTTCATGATGAGACCGACTTTCATATCGGGGTATGCTGTCAGCATCGCGATGTCGCCGGAACTGTCGCCGGCCACCAGTACCGGCTGCCGCCCGCCATGCTGCGGAGCGATCAGGCTGTCGATACAGGACACTTTCCCCTCTTTGAAGGGCTGGACATAGGTCGGATCATATACATAGCCGCCGTCGGCATCCTTGGCGAGACGGATTCCGAAGACCTGGTCCGGGCTGAGGCCGAAACCGATTTCCGGATCGCAGGCGAAGATTTCCACGAGCCACTCCGCCGAAGCCGAACAGATATACGGCCGGATACCGGCCTGCTCAAGCGCCTTGTACAGCGC
>CAMUZW010000042.1 GCA_947165305.1 uncultured Bacteroidales bacterium | reverse complement strand
AGATTCTTCCCATCTTGGCGGAGAAAAACTTCGGATATGCTGGTCTATATACACAGTGCAAAGTGCATCGGAATCGAGGCCGTGGACGTTACCGTCGAGGTGGAGATCACCGGCGGGATCGGGATACACCTGGTCGGCCTCGCCGATGCGGCGGTCAAGGAGAGCCTGCTCCGGACGGTGACCGCCCTGACCTCCCGGAACTTCCATATTCCCGGCAAGAAAATCGTCATCAACATGGCGCCGGCCGATATGCACAAGAGCGGCAGCGGCTACGATCTCCCGATCGCCCTGGGTATCCTCGCCGCTTCCGAGCAGGCGCACTGCGAGCACCTGGAATCGTATCTGATTCTCGGAGAGCTCAGCCTGGACGGGAATATCCGGTATATCCCGGGCGCGCTGCCCGTCGTGGAACTCGCCGTCAAAGAGGGGTATAAAGGATGCATCCTGCCGGTTGAATCCGCCCTGGAAGCCTACGAACTGGAAGGGACGGATGTATATGGCGTCCGGGACCTTGCCGATGTACTCCGCATCCTGGAAGGGAGGGAAGACTGCCGGGATCTGTTGGTCCGGAATTCGGAACAGACCCGGCGCCCTGCCGGGCAAAGGCCGGTTACCTGCCCCGATTTCGCCGACATCATCGGCCAGGAGGGCGCCAAACGGGGCGTCGAGATCGCGGCCGCCGGCGGACACAATATCATTATGGTCGGGCCGCCGGGCTCCGGGAAGAGTACGCTGGCGAAGGCCATGGCGGGGATCCTGCCTCCGATGAGCATCGAAGAGGCCCTCATCACCAGCAAGATTTACTCGGTCGCGGGGCGCCATCAGGGCGTCGGCCTGATCCGGGAGCGGCCGTTCCGGGCCCCGCATCACAGTTCTTCGATGGCAGCCATCCTCGGGGGCGGGAGCGGGGAGAACATCCAGCCCGGCGAGGTCTCCCTCGCGACGGGCGGCATTCTGTTTTGTGACGAATACGCCCAGACGCCCAAGAGCATCCTGGAGGCGCTCCGGGGGCCGCTTGAAGACCGCAAGGTGACCATTTCCCGCCTGAAGGCCAAGGTAGCGTACCCGTCCTCCTTCATGCTCGTGGCCGCCTCCAATCCCTGTCCCTGCGGATACTATGGCGAGAAGGGCCGCTGCAGCTGCCGCCCTGCCCAGCGGGAGGCCTATCTCTCCAAGCTGTCGGGGCCTTTGATGGACCGTATCGACCTGCATCTCTGGCTCCACCCGGTCGACGCCTCCCGCCTGGTGGGCGGGGAGCGGGCGGAGAGCTCCGCCGTCGTGGCGGCGCGGGTCGCGGCGGCCCGGCGGCTGCAGGAGGCCCGGTTCGCCGGAGAAGGCATCTTCACCAACGCCGAGATGGGCAGCAAAGACCTTAAACGATACTGCCCGCTGGATAAGGAATGCCGGGACCTGCTGGAAAAGATGATCCGCACGATGAACCTTTCGGCCCGGGCCTACACCCGCATCCTTCGCATCGCCCGCACCATCGCCGACCTCGAAGCCGTCACGGACGGCCTCCGGGATGCCCGGGCGCCCGTCCCGGGCCCCATCCTTCCCCGCCACCTCGCCGAGGCGGCCTCTTTCCGCTTCCTCGACCGGCAGCGTTCGCCGGAATTTTGAAGTTCACGGAAAAATGTTTACATTTGCCTTTCGGATAATTTTAAGTATTCGAATTCATGAAAGTCATCAACCTCGGCGAGACGAACTCCGTCCTCAACACCTTCATCGCAGAACTCCGGGACATCAACATCCAGAAAGACTTCATCCGTTTCCGTACCAATCTTGAGCGGATCGGCAACATCTTCGCTTACGAGATCAGCAAGACCTTGCAGTATTCCGTCAAGCAGGTTACCACCCCGCTCGGAATCGCGGATATCTCCACCTACGACAGCGGGATCGTGGTGTCCACCATTCTCCGGGCCGGACTTCCCCTCCACCAGGGCATCCTTGACGTCTTCGACAAGGCCGGCAATGCATTCATCGCCGCCTATCGCAAGTACGACAAAGGGAATGACTTTCATATCAATATCGAATACTGCACCTGCCCCCAGACCGAGGGCAAGGTCCTGATCCTCGCCGACACCATGCTGGCCACCGGCGCCTCCATCGAGGTCGCCTATGAAAAGATCTGCGAAGTCGGCGGTACGCCGCTCGAGACACATTTCGTCTGCCCGATCTCCAGCGTCTATGCCGTAGAATACCTCAAGAAGCACCTGCCCGGCAACATCACGCTGTGGACGGCCGCCATCGACGAGGAACTGTCAGCGCACAGCTACATCATCCCCGGTCTCGGCGACGCCGGCGACCTGGCCTACGGTAAAAAACTCTAAAAGATTCTTATAATTCCCTTCTGAGCCGCGCCTTGGGGATATCCAGCTGGGCGCGGTATTTGGCTATGGTCCGGCGGGCGACCTTATAGCCGTGATCAGCCAGCACGGCCACGAGTTCGTCGTCGGTGAGCGGATTGTGCTTGTCTTCCTTGTCGACGCACTCGCGGAGTACTTTCTTGATCTCGCGCGTGGAAACTTCTTCGCCCTCGCTATTCTCAAGGCCTTCCGAGAAGAAATACTTGAGCTGGAACACGCCGAAGTGGGTCTCTATGTACTTGCTGTTGACCACCCGCGAAATCGTCGAGATATCAAAGCCCGTCCGCTCGGCGATATCCTTCAGGACCATCGGCTTGAGATGGGTCTCGTCTCCGTCGATAAAGTAATCGTGCTGGTACGCCAGGATGGCCGACATCGTGCTGTAGAGGGTGTTCTGCCGCTGGCGGAGCGCCTCGATGAACCATTTGGCCGAATCGAGCTTCTGCTTGACGAAGGTCGCGGCTTCCTTCTGGGAGCGGTCGGTGGAATATTTCGAATTCTCGAGGATGGTGGCGTATTTGCGGTTGATGCGGAGCTCCGGAACCGAGAAGCGCGGCATCGACAGGATCAGTTCGCCGGCATCGTAGTCCAGCCGGAAGTCCGGAACGATCTGCTGGGCCTGGTCGTTGTAGGAGTCGTCGATCTGGCCGCCCGGCGAAGGATTGAGTTTCTGGATCTCCTTCATCGCCGCCTTCATTTCGTCTTCGCTGATATGCAGGCGCGTCATGATCCGCTGGAAATGCCGGCCGGAGAAGTCCTCGAAATGGTCTGTCAGGATCCGGAGGGCGTTCTCGACGGCGGGCGTCGACTTGCGGTCTTCGAGCTGGAGGATCAGGCATTCCCGCAGGTTGCGGGCCCCGACGCCGACGGGCTCGAACTCTTGCACCACTTTCAGCATCTTCTCCACCTCCTCGGGCGTAGAAGACAGACCGGCGCGGAAGGCCATGTCGTCCACAAGCGATTCGAAATCCCGCCGCAGGTAGCCGTCGTCGTCCAGGCTGCCGATGATAAAGGACGCGACCATCCGCTCGTGCTCGCTGAGCCGGCGGAATCCGAGCTGCTCCATCAGGCTCTGTGTGAAGCTCTGCTTGACGGAGAAGGTGTTATATTCGGGACGCTCGTCCTTGCCCCAGTTGTTGATGTGAAGGTTGTAGGAAGGGATGCTGTCGTCGTCGGAGTACGGCGAATAAGCCTCTTCCGCGCTACCCTCTCCGCTGCGTTCGTCCTGCATCTCGGAGATGGAGACGTCTTTATCTTCCCGCGACTGCATGGCCTCCCCGTCAAGGACAGGGTTGTCGTTGATCTCGTCGCGGACGCGCTGCTCCAGTTCCTGGACAGGCAGTTCGATCAGCTTGATCGTCTGGATCTGCAGGGGAGAAAGCTTCTGGGTCTGCTTGAGTTCGAGTCCCTGTTTGAGCGAGCTCATTCCACTATCTTCTTTTCTTCCTTGATGATGTAGGCGGAAGGATACTTGACCTTGAGCTTCTTGCAGAGCTTGGCCGCATCGTCACGGTTGTAGAAGTCCCCTACCTTGACGGTGAAATTGGGGCTGTCATAGGTCCGGTAGATACCGGTGTCGGGATAAGCCGTGCGGAGCGAGCGGGCGATGGCCTCGGAGGTGGCGCGGGCGTCCTGGTCACTGCTGAAATAGACGCGGATCCGGAAGACATACCGGGCTTCGTTGACGCCGGAAGCGACATACCGGTCGAAGGCCTTCTTGATGGTCTCGGACTGGATAACGGTAAACTTGGGGGCTTCCTTTGCCTCCTCCGCCTGCTGTGCGAAGGCCTGCAGGGAGGCCAGCGAGAGCAGAAGTATGATCAGTATCTTTTTCATTTCATCAATTCGTTCAGGTCCAGGTCCCGGAACTTGAGCGTCTTGCCCAGTTTGCCGAGATTCACATGCACGTCAACATCTACGGTAGCACCTTCATAGTCACCCTTCGACATGATGCGCATGACCTCGAGTAAAGATGCTCCCTCCGAAAGTCGTGCCGTACAGGGAAGTTCGTACACCTGACGGGTGCGTCCGATGACCGGAAGCGTGCCGGCCGTAAAGGAGCCCATCTGCTTGCCTTTGTATTTGACGGTACCGTTGATATCGGAGGCCGTAAACGACAGCGAAGGGTTGTCGATCTCCAGCAGCAGCGTGGCTTCCGCACTGCGGGAGGAGGTCGGGTTGACGGACTGGACGCCGACCGAAGTCACGGCGATCTTGTCGACGTTCCGGAGTGCACGGCACCCCGTCGCGAAGACGCACAATACGATGGCAGTTATGAGTTTAATCCGGCGCATAGTTTTACAAAGATAACGAACTTCTCCGAAAAATGCGAAATTTTTGATATATTTGTCTTCGCTTATGAACAAAGTATACATCGAAACCTACGGGTGCCAGATGAACGTCGCGGATACGGAGGTCATCTTCTCGATTCTCGGGAAGGAGGGATACCAGCGGACGGAGAAAATGGAGGAGGCGGACGTCGTGATGGCCAACACCTGCTCGGTCCGGGACAACGCCGAGCAGCGGATCCGGGGCAGGATAGAAGTCTTCAACCAGGCCCGCAGAGGACGTCCCGGTGTCCTCGTCGGCATTCTCGGCTGCATGGCCGAACGGCTCAAGGAAGAGCTCCTCGCCACCGGAAAAGTCGATATCGTAGCCGGTCCGGACGCTTACCGGAATCTCCCCGCCATGCTGTCGGCCGCCGCTTCCGGCACGCCCCAGATCAATGTCCAACTGTCCCGGGAAGAGACTTATGCCGACATCGAGCCGGTCCGCCTCGACAAGGCCGGCGTTTCGGCCTTCATCTCCATCATGCGGGGCTGCAACAACGTGTGTTCCTATTGCGTAGTGCCGTATACCCGCGGAGCGGAACGGTCCCGGGACGCCCACAGCATTGTCCGGGAAGCCTGCGACGTCTTCCGGCGCGGCTACCGCGAGGTGACGCTGCTCGGGCAGAATGTGGATTCCTACCGGTGGAATGACATTTCCTTCGCCCGCCTACTCGCAATGGTGGCCGACATCGATCCGCTGCTGCGCGTGCGGTTCGCCACTTCCAACCCCTATGACCTGACCGACGAGGTCCTCGAGACGATGGCCGCTCGGGAGAATATCTGCAAGCACATCCATCTGCCGTTCCAGAGCGGCAGCGACCGCATCCTCGAGAAGATGCGCCGCCGCAACACCCGCGAGGGCTATCTGGAGCGGGTGGCGAAGATCCGGTCCCTGATGCCCGAATGCGGCATCACGACGGACGTCATCGCCGGCTTCTGCTCCGAGACGGAGGAAGACCATCAGGACACCCTGTCGCTGATGGAAGAAGTCGGCTTTGACTGGGCCTTCATGTTCCAGTATTCCGAGCGGCCGGGAACGCTGGCCGCACGAAAATACCCCGACGACGTACCGCCGGAAGTCAAGACCCGGCGCCTGAACGAAATCATCGAACTCCAGAACCGCCGCAGCCTCGACCGCTACCGTGCAATGATCGGCCGGCAGCTCAAGGTGCTGGTGGAAGGCCCTTCCAAACGGGGAGGGCAACTCTGCGGCCGTTCGTCCGACAACAAAATGTGCGTCTTCCCGGACGGCGGGCAGAAGCCCGGCGAGTATGTGGACGTCCTCGTCGAAGACTGCACCTCAGCGACACTAATAACCAAAATCATATGAGCAAATACATCCTCGCCCTCGACCAGGGTACCAGCAGTTCCCGGGCCATCGTCTTCGACCACGACGGGAACGTCTGCGCGACCGCGCAGAAAGAATTCACCCAGCACTTTCCCCAGCCCGGCTGGGTAGAGCATAACCCCAGCGACATCTGGTCTTCAGAGGCCGCCGTCATCGCCGAGGCCATCACTTCATTGGGAATCAACGGCCTCGACATCGCCGCCATCGGTATCACCAACCAGCGGGAAACCACCATCGTCTGGGACGCCGCGACCGGCGAGCCGGTCTACAATGCCATCGTCTGGCAGGACCGCCGCACAGCAGGATACTGCGACGAACTCAAGGCCGCCGGCCTCACGCAGAAAATCCGGGAGAAGACCGGTCTGATCATCGATGCCTACTTCAGCGGCACCAAGATCAAATGGATCCTCGACAACGTGCCCGGCGCACGCGAACGGGCGGAGCGGGGCGAACTCCGCTTCGGTACGGTCGACACCTGGCTGGTATGGAATCTCACCCGCGGCGAAGTCCACGTCACCGACGTCAGCAACGCGTCGCGCACCATGCTCTTCAACATCAGCACCCTGCAGTGGGATGCCGAATTGCTCGAACTGCTCGGCATTCCGCTATCGATGATGCCGTCCGTCCGCTCCTCCAGCGAAGTGTACGGCCACACGAAGACCACGATCTTCGCCCACGAAGTACCCATCGCCGGTATCGCGGGCGACCAGCAGGCCGCCCTCTTCGGGCAGATGTGCACGGAGCCCGGCTCGGTCAAGAACACCTACGGCACCGGCTGCTTCCTCCTGATGAATACCGGCGAGAAGCCCGTCCTGTCGAAGAACAACCTCCTCACGACCATCGCCTGGAAAATCGGCGACAAGGTCAATTATGCCCTTGAAGGCTCGATCTTCGTGGCCGGCAGCGTCGTGCAGTGGCTCAGGGATTCGCTCGGCATCATCCGTTCTTCTTCAGAAGTTGAAGCCCTGGCGGAGACGGTTCCCGACAACGGCGGTGTCTACTTCGTGCCCGCCCTCACGGGACTCGGCGCCCCCTACTGGGACCAGTATGCCCACGGAACCATCACGGGCCTGACCCGCGGCGCCACGGCCGCCCACATCGCCCGGGCCGCCCTTGAGGGCATCGCTTTCCAGACGATGGACATCGTCGGCGCGATGGAGCGCGACGCCTCGGTGAAGCTCGCCGAACTCAAGGTCGACGGCGGCGCCTCGCGGAACAACCTCCTGATGCAGTTCCAGGCCGATATCCTCGGCACCTCGGTCATCCGTCCGAAGGTCACCGAGACCACGGCGATGGGCGCCTGCTACCTGGCCGGCCTCGCCGTCGGCTACTGGAGCGGCATCGACGAGATCCGCCGCCAGTGGAGCGTGGAGCGCGCCTTTACCCCCTCCGCCGCACCCGGAACAGTCGAAGCGCTGAAGGCCGGCTGGGCCGACGCAGTTCGAAGAACATTGACACAAAAATAATAACACTATGGTATTTACAGTTAAATGTCTTTATGAGTTCATCGCCACGATGATCATGATCCTGCTCGGCGACGGTGTATGCGCCGGCAATACCCTGAAGTATACGAAAGGACAGAACGGCGGCTGGGTGGTCATCACCCTGGCCTGGGGTCTCGCCGTGATGACCGGCGTGCTGATCGCCGGTCCCGTCAGCGGCGCCCACCTTAACCCCGCCGTCACCCTCGGCCTCGCCATCGCCGGCAGTTTCGCCTGGAACGAGGTCTTCGGGTACATCCTGGCCCAGATGCTGGGCGGATTCCTCGGAGCCCTGCTGGTCTACATCTACTACCGTGACCACTTCAAGGCCCACGAGGGCGATGTCCTCGGCGTGTTCTGCACGATGCCTGCCATTGACCACAAGAGCCAGAACCTGCTGTGCGAGCTGATCGCCACCTTCGTGCTGGTCTTCGTCATCCTCGCCATGGGTTCGCAGGAGAGCGTCTTCCCGATCACGGGTCTCATCATGGCCATCGGTATGTCGCTCGGCGGAACGACCGGTTACGCCCTCAACCCGGCCCGTGACCTGGGTCCGAGACTCGTCCACCAGCTCACTGTCAAGAAAGACAGCGGCTGGGCTTACAGCTGGGTGCCCGTCGCCGGCCCGCTCCTCGGTGCCGCCGTCGCCGCCGGATTATTCATCCTTCTGTAAAAAGATTTGTTATCTCGAAAAAAATGTCTATCTTTGCACGCTTTTTACGCGAAGCGCGTAGAGCAAGATGTAGTTATTAACCAAAATTTTTTGCGAAATGGCCGAATATTTACAGGCAGACAAAAAGCAAGAGATTTTCGCGAAGTACGGGAAGTCTAATAAGGACACCGGCTCACCTGAGAGTCAAGTTGCTTTATTTTCCTACCGTATCGCTCACCTCACCGAGCACGTGAAGAAGAACAAAAAGGACGTCGCTACCCGCCGTTCCCTTCTTCGCCTGGTCAGTAAGAGGCGTCAGCTTCTGAACTACCTCCAGAAGATCGACATCGAGAGATACAGGGCTATCGTCAAGGAGCTGGGTCTCCGTCGATAAACGCACATAAGGAAAAAATCGGGGGCTCGGATGCCAGGCATCCTGCCCCCTTTTTCGATGAAAAAAACATTCACGGCACTGGGCCGGAATGACGAAGTAAAGACGTAATAGAAAAGTATGAACATTATCAAAAAGAACATCACTCTGCCCGACGGACGGGTGATTGAGATCGAGACCGGTAAACTGGCCAAGCAGGCCGCCGGCAGCGCGGTCGTGAAGATGGGGAACACCATGCTCCTCGCTACCGTCACCTGCGCCAAAGAAGTAAAAGAGGGGACCGACTTCATGCCCCTCACCGTTGATTATCGTGAGAAATATTATGCTGCCGGACGTTTTCCCGGCGGCTTCCTCAAAAGGGAATCCAGGCCTTCCGATTACGAGGTCCTGATCGCCCGCCTGGTGGACCGTCCGATCCGCCCCCTGTGGCCGGATGACTTCCACCTCGAAGTGTTCGTGAATGTAATGCTGATCTCCGCCGAGAAGGACGTCCAGCCCGACGCCCTCGCCGGCCTGGCCGCCTCCGCCGCCCTCGCGACGAGCGACCTGCCCTTCGGCGGCCCGATCTCCGAAGTACGTGTCGCCCGCGTTGACGGCCAGTGGGTCATCAACCCCGGCTTCGCCGACGGCGAGAAGGCTGACCTCGACCTCATGGTCGCCGCCACCGAAGAGAACATCATGATGGTGGAAGGCGAGATGAAGGAAGTCACCGAGCACGACATGCTCGAGGCCATCAAGGTCGCCCACGAGGAAATCAAGAAGCACTGCCGCGTCCAGAAGGAACTGATGGCAGAGCTCGGCACCGACGTCAACAAGCGTGACTATCCGCACGACGAGAACGACGAAGACCTCCGCAAGGCGGTCCGCGAATTCTGCTACGACAAGTGCTATGCACTCGCCGGCAGCGCCAAGCCCAAGCACGAGCGTGAGGAAGGATTCGAGGCCATCCAGGCCGAATTCCTCGCCACCCTCAGCGAAGAGGACCAGGAAGCCAAAGGCGCGATGGTCGCCCGCTACTACCACGACGTGGAGAAGGAAGCGATGCGCAACCTCATCCTCGACGAAGGCAAGCGCCTCGACGGCCGTGCGACCAATGAGGTCCGCCCGATCTGGTGCGAGGTCGATTACCTGCCCGGAGCACACGGCAGCGCCATCTTCACCCGCGGCGAGACCCAGTCCCTCGCGAGCGTGACCCTCGGCACCAAGCTCGATATGAAAGAGATGGACGAGGTCCTGATCCAGGAAGACCAGCAGTTCGTCCTGCACTACAATTTCCCGCCGTTCGCCACCGGTGAGGCCAAGCCTCAGCGCAGTGTCGGCCGTCGCGAGATCGGTCATGGCAACCTGGCGATGCGCGCCCTCAAGCCCGTCATCCCCACCGCCCCGGAATTCCCGTACGCCGTGCGCGTCGTTTCCGATATCCTCGAGTCCAACGGTTCCTCTTCGATGGCTTCCGTCTGCGGCGGCTGCCTCGCCCTCATGGATGCCGGTGTCAAGATCTCCAAGCCCGTCGCAGGTGTTGCCATGGGTCTGATTACCGATGCCGAGCGCCCGAATGACCGTTACGCCATCCTCACCGACATCCTCGGCGACGAGGACCACCTCGGCGACATGGACTTCAAGGTGACCGGTACTAAGGACGGTATCACCGCCACCCAGATGGACATCAAGGTCGACGGCCTCAGCTATGAGGTCCTCGAGAAAGCCCTTGAGCAGGCCCGTCAGGGACGCATGCACATCATGGGCGAAATGCTCAAGACCATCAGCGAGCCCCGCGAAGACTACAAGCCGCACGTTCCCCGCATGGTTCAGATCGAGATCCCGTCCGAGTTTATCGGCGCGGTCATCGGCAAGGGCGGCGAGACCATCCAGGGCCTCCAGAAGGAGACAGGCACCACCATCACCATCGAGGAAGTCGACGCCGGCCTCGGCGACGGCACCACGAAGGGCGTGGTCGATATCTTCGGTGTCGACAAGAACGCGATGGATGCCGCACTGCAGCGCATCAAGGACATCTGCGCCGTTCCCGAAGTCGGGACCGTCTATCACGGCAAAGTCGTGAGCATCCTCGAGTTCGGTGCCTTCATCGAGATACTGCCCGGTAAGGAAGGCCTCCTCCACATCAGCGAGATGGCCTGGACCAAGACCGAGAAGGTCGAAGACCTGCTGAAGGTCGGTGACGAGGTCGACGTCAAGCTCCTCGAGATCGACGCCAAGACCGGCAAGATGCGCCTGTCGATGCGTGCCCTCCAGGAGAAGCCGGAAGGCTACGTCGAGCCGGAGCGCCGTCCCCGCGGCGACCGCAAGGGCGGTGACCGCAAGGAAGGCCGCCGTGACGACCGCAGGGGTGGTGACCGCCGCGAAGGTCGCGGAGAGCGCCGTGAAGGCCGCCGCGACGAGCGCCGTGGTCCGAAGCCCGAGCGTCGGAGCGAACAGCCCGAGCAGCCTGAGCAGAAAGAACCCGACATCTTCTAAGGATTCGGTCAGAGAAGGCTCAATATAAACGAATCCCCTCCAGCGACGGAGGGGATTCGTTTGTTTATGGCTCTGTTTGAACGGATCCTACAGTTTCTGCACCCGGACGGATTCGTCATGAATGGCGTTGAAGACCGTAATGATGAAATCCCTTGACAGGCCGAGCTTCTCGCCTTCCGCAATCATTTTCTCCAGGATAGAATCCCACCGGGAAGCCTGGATGATGGCGATGTTGTGCTCTTTCTTATAAGCGCCGATCTTCTTGCTGACCTCGAGACGGGAAGCCAGGGCGGCCAGCAGGCCTTCGTCGATGACATCGATCCGGGAACGCAAGGCGTCGATACCGCTGCGATAGGCATCGTCATCGGTATCGTTATCCCTTACGATCAGGGACTCCAGCATCGTCTTGAGCTCAGGGGGTGTCAGCTGCTGCTTCGCATCACTCAGCGCACAGGACGGGTCGCAGTGGGATTCGATCATCAAGCCTTCCAGGCCGAGATCCAGTGCCCGCTGAGATATTTCTTGCAGGTACGCGCGGCTCCCGCCCATATGCGACGGATCCGCGAAGAAAGGCAGTTCCGGGAAACGGGTGCGGAGTTCGATGGCGATCTTCCAGATGGGGTCGTTGCGGTAAGCGATCTTCTGCGAGGTGGAGAAACCCCGGTGAATGACACCGAGTTTGGTGACGCCGGCGCGGTTGAGACGCTCCAGCGCGCCGATCCAGAGATCGAGATCCGGGTTGACGGGGTTTTTGACGAGGACGGGAATATCCGTGTCTTCCAGGGCGTCGGCAATCTCCTGCACGAGGAAAGGATTCGCCGTCGTACGGGCGCCGACCCATACCATATCTACGCCGTATTTGAGGCACTCATAGACGTGTCTGGCACCGGCGACCTCGGTCGCGACCTTCATGCCGAATTCACTCTTGACTTTCTGCAGCCATTTGAGGGCGGGTGTCCCGGCCCCTTCGAAGGACCCCGGATGAGTGCGGGGTTTCCAGACGCCGGCACGGAAGACGTGGATGCCGAACGCATTCAGCCCGCGGGCCGTTTCCAGGACCTGCTCTTCGCTCTCTGCACTGCAAGGGCCGGCGATGACCATCGGCCGGGGAAGGGTGAAGAACCCCCATTCATGTACACTCGTCAAGTTCATTTCTGTATATTTTAGCGCACAAAGATAACACTTTCTGCCGAAAATGAACTATCTTTGTTATCTATGGACAGAAGAACCTTCCTCAAATATTCGGCAACCGGCCTCATCGGGCTTTCACTCCCGTCCGGCATTCCCGAAGCAGTGGCAAAGAAAACCAAAGACGGACGCTACAACATTGTCATCCTGGGCGACACCCATTACGATGACGCCGACCCCGAGCGCTATCACGCCGGCTATACCCTTCCGGATAATCCCAAACGGGAGGCGGCCCACCGCAAGGAATTCGCCCGGAACGGCAAAATGTGGTCAGGGCGCTGCCAGGGCCTCGTCAGGCGGGCGGCCTGCCTGGTGGACGATGACACGCGTTACATTTTCCAGATGGGCGACCTGATCCAGGGCGACACGGTAAGTGCCGAAGCCCACAAACGTTTCCTGGAAGATGCGATGAACCTGTTCAAGGCTGACCTGGCCCCGGACCTGCCGTTCGTCTCCGTCGTCGGCAACCACGACGTCCGGGGCAACAATGACGCCGTCGCGGCTCAGGCGTACGTTGAATACATGTCCGGAAGAATGTCGCAGGAACTGGGGATGGAGATCACCGGCAACAATTACCTCTTCCGCCAGGGGCCCGACGCCTTCATCGTCATCGACTTTACCAAACCGGACGTTCCCGCAATCGAGCGGATGCTCTCCGAAGCGGCCGACGCCCGGCATACCTTCGTACTGGTACACAGCCCGGTCTTCCCCTACGATGACGCCAAATATTTCTGGTGGTTCCTCCTCGGCGGCCGCAAGGATCCCCGCCCGGACGACCGTCGCCATGTCCGCAGACTGCTGGCCGAGAGAAATGCCATCGTCCTGTGCGGCCACGTCCACACCACCGAGTTCCTTGACTGGTACGGCGACGGCGGACGGATTACCCAGATGACGATGTCCAGCGTCTGGTCCTACCCTTCCCGGGGCGTTTACAAGGAGATTGCCAAGGGGAAGGATGAATATTGTACCCTGCTATACGCAGAAAACCCGAAGCTCAGGACCCCGAAAAACGAAGCCCTTTTCGCCGAATACCGCGAAGGTATCCGTGCCTACAGTCTGTCCGATACCGCCGGTTCCTACAAACTGACGGTGGACGGAAACAAAGTTTTCGTGGATTTCTACGCCGGAGACGACGTACGCCGGTCCAAGCGCTTTATTCTCAGATAGGCTTCCTCCAGACGGGGGACATCTGCGCAAAGGGAAGCTCGGATGTAGTCTGCGCCGCCTTTGCCGAAGACGACGCCGGGAGTCATAAACACGCCGCAGCCGTACAGCAACGCATCGCTCAGCCGCTCGCCGCGGGTGGCGCCGGGGCCTTCCGCCGCCAGGGCGCAGTCCTCGGGAATGTACCCCCAGATAAAGAGCGACCCTCCGTCACGGTCCCACTCGATGCCGAGCAGATCGAACAGCTTCCCGGCCGCTTCCTTCCGGCGGCGGTATTCGGCGTTGAGCCGCTCGAACCAGTCCGGCCCTTCATTGAGGGCGGCGACGGCGGCGAGCTGCATCGGACGGAACTGGCCCGAGTCCATCTGGCTCTTGACCTTGAGGATCTCAGAGACATATTCGGCCGCTCCGGCCACCATCCCGATACGCCAGCCCGACATATTGTGCGCCTTGCTGAGCGAATTCAGCTCCAGGCAGCACTCCCGGGCGCCCCGTGCGGAGAAGATCGACAGCGGTTCGGTCAGGATGAAGCTGTAGGGATTGTCGTTGACGATAAGAATCTTCTTTTCGAGGCCGAAGTCCACCAGCTCTTGATACAGTTCCGGCGTCGCCAGGGCGCCGGTGGGCATATTTGGATAATTGACCCACATCAGTTTGACGCCGGTGAGGTCCATCTTCCGAAGGGCGTCCAGGTCGGGCCGCCAGCCGTTTTCGCGCTTGAGGGGATAGGTCACCATCTCCGCCTCCGCGAGCATCGCCGAGGAATTATAGGTCGGATAACCCGGATCCGGCACCAGGACTTTGTCGCCCTTGTTGAGATAGGCCAGGGAAATCAGCAGGATGCCCTCCTTGGAGCCCACCAGAGGCTGGATCTCACTGACAGGGTCCAGCGTCACGCCATAGTACCGCTTGTACCAGGCCGCGAACGCCTCGCGGAGTTCGGGGATGCCGGTGTAATTCTGATATCTGTGCACATCCGGCAGGAGGCAGGTCCGGGAGAGGGTTTCCATCGCGGAGCGAGGCGGCACCTGGTCGGGGGCGCCGATGCCGAGGTTGACGATTCCGTCCTCCCGGGTCTTTGCCAGGGCGGCGAGTTCACGGTTCTTTCTGGAGAAATAGTATTCCCGCACAGAGGCGGTTCTATGGGCAGGTTCTATGATCATAATACAGTCTTATACTCACCAAGAATTTGAAGGTCCTCCACCAGGGGACGGACGGCGGACAGCGCCTGAAGGTAGCGGTCGTACGTCTCGAAGCAGATATCCGCATAGAAGAAATACTGCCAGCTGCGGCCGGGTATCGGCAGCGACTGGATACGGGTCAGATTCATCCCGTAGAACGAGAGGATCGTAAGGATATGCGACAGGGAGCCGGGCGTATGGGGCAGGGTAAAGCAGAGAGAGGCCTTGTCGATACGTTCTTTCGGAATGTCCATTCCCTCGTCCAGGATGACGAAACGGGTGAAATTCTGCTTATAGGTCTCGATGCTCTCCCGGAGCACGTCAAGTCCGTACATCTTCGCCGCGAAGAGAGAGGCGACGGCCCCGACGCCCTTCAGCCCTTCCCGGGCCACCTCTGCCGCGCTCTTGGCCGTATCCTCGCTTTCGACCACCTTGATCCAGGGGCATTCCCGCTCGAAGAAATCACGGGTCTGGTTGATGGCCATATAGTGGGTCCGGACCTCCCGGATATCCTCCGGGCGCTGTCCCGGCAGGGCGAGGAGGTTCTGCTGGATGCGCAGGTAGATTTCCCCTTTAATCTTCCAGGGATGGTTCCTGAGCAGTTCAAAATTTCGAACCAGGCCGCCGGAAACGGTATTCTCCACGGCCATCACGGCCGCATCGGCCCGCCCCTCCTCCAGGGCACTGTACAGCCCGTCGAAGGTGTCGCAGGGGATTATATCAATGACCGACGCCTCCGCTCCGGCCGTTCTCTCCCCGGCCTCATAGAATAACCTCGATGCCTCCTCGTGGAAACAGCCGGGGTAACCTTGTATGGCAATTCGCTTCACCTTGCAGGCTCTTTTTCAATTCAATCGTGCAAAGATAATAAATATTCTGCAACTCCCATGATTCCCGGCCCGGTCCGTCGGCTACTTCCCCCTCTCCGGCCCGACGTCCCGGTTTGACGGACGTCCGCCCTGTTTCAGGGCATTTTCCGGCCCGATGTCCCATTTTTCGGGACGTCAGCACCGCTTATAGAGAACTTCAGAACTGATCCAGATAATTGGACACCTCCGTGGGGGTGATGCCGGTGACACGAGCCATCTGAGCCACATCCGCCCCCAGCCTGCGACGAAGTTGTTTAAAGAACTCCGCCTTCTGCGTCTCACTCAATTCCTGAACCGCTTCTTTCCGGAAGAGACTCCTGCATAGATCGGGAATAACGGCAAGGAGACTTTGATCCCGGAAAGAGGGAAGTGCCGGTTCCGTATCCAAAAGACGGACTTTCGCCTTAGACGAATTGAAAAGGAAGAATTGCATCCGGCCGGGTGTCTTGAAGATACGCTCCACCTGCCTGCAATCCACATACGATTCGGGATCGATATACCCATTTGAGATACAAAAGTTCTGCGGCAACAGCATATGACTATGCAACATCTTCTTCTGCCTTGTCCGGGAGAAGGCGCCCAGGACCCTCTGTGAAGATTGCTCCTTCGTTGTATGCGTGTTGAAAAAAGAGCGCCCTGTTCCCCATGGATACAAAGTGGGATGAAGACAGATATTGGCTGCGACACAATTCATCTGAACATAGGCTATCGCCCTTTCCAATTCTTCACCATTTGGATGTATGGGCTTTATATCCACAGGATTATCACGCAGAAATTCTTTAACACAGTATTTTTTCCGGTAATATCGGCTGTACAAGTTTTTCAGGCCGGTAATGAACGCATAGGCCTTATCCTTGTCACCCATGACCACGAAGTGAAGATGGTTGGACATCAAGATAAAGGAGAGAATCTTAATCCCTGTCCGGAAAGAAGCGACTGCGACCAGATTCATAGCGGCGGAATAATCCTCATCATCCCGGAACCATAATCTGTCAAAAAGATGATTGGTGCTGATTAACCAATACAGCGATGCCATCAGTTCGGAAGTTTTGATGAATGTCGCTCCGGGTAGAATGTCATCACCTTCCCTCCCGCTTTCTCGAATTCTCGCTGCGCCTCAGAGAAAGAATTTGCCATGGCCAGGGATTCTTCGTCCAGAGACCGGATGATCTGTTCCCGATTGACACAAAGGGATAAATCCGCAACTGCCAGGGCCCGGATTACGGCCAGAACAACTCCTTCATTTCCTCCCCAAAGATCAAATGCCATAGTTACCATCGCGCGGGAGGCAACCTCAAAGAGTTCTTCCTCCGTAGGTTTTACATCTGTTTCAAACACCAATTTCTCTCCATCCTGGAGTACTTCAAGAATCTTTTTCATAGTTTAAACATTTTTCTACAAATTTAATAATCCGTGGACAAAATACGATAATTTAACCAGCGTTTTTTCTGATTATTTGACATTCTCCGGCCCGACGTCCCGGTCTGACGGACGTCCGCTCTGTTTCAGGGCATTTTC
>CAMUZW010000041.1 GCA_947165305.1 uncultured Bacteroidales bacterium | reverse complement strand
AGGGCGAACGCTTCGATGCGGCCCATCACGATGCAGTTGGTGATGATGAGGCCGATGTAGACGCTGAGCTGTTTGTCGATGGCGTAAGTCGCTTCAAAGGACTTGAGCACCTGGTCGACGAGGATCACCATCATCGCGACGACGACGAGCTGGACGATGATGCGGACGCGGCTCGGAATGGAGTTCCTGAGGAGCGAGAGGATCAGGCTCGAAATGCCCGTCACGACGATGACCGAAAGGCTCATCACGAGAGCGCCCTTCAGGGTGACGGTCACCGCCAGGGAAGAGCAGATGCCCAGGACGAGGACGGTGATGGGATTCCCCTTGAAAATGGGGTTCAGCAGGGTTTCTTTGATTTTAGCATTCATACCTTATTCCTCCGCTGCAATAGGTTCTGCGGCTGCCGGCTCCGGCTCGGCGGAGACAGGTGCGGCCAGGAAATGTTTTGCATAGGCGCTCAGCCAGATATCGATCGCTTCCTCGAGACCCTTGGAAGTCATCGTGGCTCCGGTAATCGCGTCGATCTTGTTGTCGGCCACTTCTTTGCCGTCCTCCTTGGGAGAGCCGCCCTTGACGATTTCGAAGACTTTGTCGGACCCGAAGTCGGGGCGTTCGCCCTGGAATTCGGCCTGGAAGGCCGGGTCGTCCTTGATCCGGGCGCCGAGGCCGGCGGTCTCGCTCTCGTGATCGAAGTAGGCGCCCTTGATGACGGCGCCGCCGTCGGCGGCCGTCTCAAAGGCAATGTAGCCCCAGACCGGCCCCCAGAGGCCCGCTCCATAGACGGGGACCACGGTGATGCCGTTCTTGAAGGCGAAGACGGGAATCCGGGCGGCGGCCCGGTCTCCCTTCAGGAGATAGTTCTGTTTCTTGAGCTCGGCAGGGCTGTAGACTTTGTCGAGCGGAAGGTCCTCGACCTTCTCGCCTTCGATGTTGAAGATGCCGGCGGTGCCGATCTCTTCCGCATAGCGGGCGAGGACGGCGGTATTGCCCATCTTCTGGAATTCCGCCTTGGTGCCGAAACCGGCCGCCGTCATCATCTGGGAGATGGTGTCGGCCTTCTCGTTGGCTTCCTGCCGCGACTTGAGCGACTGGCTGACAAACGCGAGGACCGCCGCAACCACCACGACGATGACCGCCGTGTAAATGACTGTATAGAAATTACTGTTCGTATTCATACCTTCAATAGATTATGCGGTTTGCGTTTTGCCGTTCCTGCGCCTGGTCGCCGCCGAGACGACACAGTGGTCGATCAGCGGGGCGAAGGTGTTCATCAGAAGGATGGCGAGCATCATGCCCTCGGCATAGCCGGGGTTCCAGAAGCGGACCGTCACGGCGAGGGCGCCCACGAGGAAGCCGTAGATCCATTTGCCTTTCTCCGTCTGGGCGGAGGTGACGGGATCGGTGGCCATGAAGACGGTGCCGAAGGCGAATCCGCCGAGCAGCAGCTGATACCAGCAGGGGAGGTCGGTCGCGCCGGTGAGCTGTCCGAGCCAGCCGATCAGCAGGCCGCCGGCCACCGCGGATACCATGATCTTCCAGCTGGCAACGCCCGTCCAGACGAGGATGACGGCGCCGAGGAGGATGGCGATGACGGAGGTCTCGCCGACAGATCCGGGGACGAGGCCGTTAAAGAGGCTCCACCAGTCCCAGCCTGCGGCGTTCAGGGCGTCTACGGTATGACGGCCGGCCTCGTCGGTGAGAGCGAGCGGCGTCGCGCCCGTAAAGGCATCCACGGCCGCCTGGCCCTTCGGAAGGTGTACCCAGACTTCGGAGCCGGACATCTTGGAAGGGTAGGAGAAGAACAGGAAGGCCCGGGCGAGGAGCGCGGGGTTCCAGATATTCATGCCGGTGCCGCCGAAGACGCATTTGCCGAAGATGACGGCGAATGCGACGGCGAGGGCGAGCATCCAGAGCGGGAGGTCGACGGGGACGATCAGCGGAATGAGGAAGCCGGTGACAAGATAGCCTTCATTGACCTCCTCACCCTTGATCTGGGCATCGGCGAACTCGATGCCGAGGCCGACGATGTAAGAGACCAGGAACAGCGGGAGGACACGGAGGAATCCGTACCAGAACATCTTCCAGAAGCCCCAGGCCGCACCCGTTGCCAGGGCGGACTGGAATCCGACATTGTACATGCCCATCAGCGCGGCCGGTACGAGGGCGATGACAACGAGGATCATCACCCGCTTGAGGTCGACCGCATCGCGGATATGGGCACCCCTGGACGTGACGGTCCCGGGGACGCGGAGGAAGGTGTCAAAAGCGTCAATCGAAGAATGCAGCCAATACAGCTTGCCGCCTTTTTCGAAAAGGCCAGGTTTTTTCTCTTCTGCCATAGCTTATGCCATTTCTTTGATCATCAGGTCGATACCGCTTTGGATAATGGCCTGGATCTCGTTCTTGGAAGGGTCGACGTAGTCGCAGAGCGCGAGGTCCTCGGGAAGGACTTCGTAGATGCCGAACTGCTCCATCTTCTCGATATCGCCCGCGAGGCAGGCCTTGATAAGATAGATGGGGAAGATGTCCATCGGCGTCACATCTGCGAAGCACTTGGTCTCCACAAAGGCGCGGGGACCGCCGTGCACATTGGTGTCGAGGTCGTATTTCTTCCCGGGCGTGAGCCAGGAGAAATAGCACTTCGACGCACTGAAGATCTTCGGGCGGAAGGGCTTGGCCCAGCCGAGAATCTCCCGTTCGGGACCTTCCCGGAGCAGGGTGATCTGGTTGTCGAAGAAGCCGAGGTAGCCGTCGCGGCCGACGGCCTTGCCGGAGAGGACGTCACCGCTGATCACGCGGACGCCTTCTCCGATGGCGGCCAGTGCGCTGACCGGCGTGCCGGGGAGAGCCTCCACATAGGCGGGATCTTCCGCGGCGGGCCCCGTGACGGCGACTTTGCGCAGGAGGTCGAGCTTGCCGGTCCGCATCAGGCGGCCGATGGCGGCGACCAGCACGATCGGAACGGTCCAGACCGTCTGTCCCTTCTTGATGGGGGAGATGTGGCTGATCTGAACGCCGACGTTGCCGGCGGGATGCTTGCCGCTCACGGTGTGGAGGATGGCTCCCTCCAGCTTATGGAACGGGGATTTGGCGTAGTTGCCGGCCGAGACCGAGAGATGGACGCCGCCGTCGGTAAGACAGCTCAGCGCCCGGATACCGGCCTGTACATCATCGGCCTCGCCGCCGAGCGCGAAGTCGGAATCCGCCGCGAGCGGGGCGGTACTGAATGAGGAGATGAAGATGGCCTTGGGTTTCAGGGACGGGTCGGCGATGATGCCGTAGGGGCGCTGGATGATGGCGGCGAAAAGACCGCTCTTCAGGAGCAGGTCCCGGACGGCGTCCGGACCGGCCGCGGCAGGATCCAGCGGGCCGAATTCGACATATTGGCATGTCGGGTCGGGGTCGATCGTGACGGCGAGGAGTTTCCGCTTCTCGCCCCGTACGACCGCATGGACCGTCCCGCTGACAGGCGCGGTGAGGAGGATGTCGGGATTGCTTTTATCCGCAAGGACAGGCGATCCTGCGAGCACCCGGTCTCCTTCCCGCACGAGCAGCCGCGGGGCGAAGCCGGCAAAGTCTTCCGGACATACGGCGACGACGTCCCCCTTGGCTGTCCCGATGACTTTCCGGGCCGCGGCACCCTTCAGCGGAATGTCGAGACCCTTCTTTAAATCGATGCTGTTGGACATATTTAGATGTAAAAAAATTAGCCGTAAAAAAACCATGCGAAGATACTAATTTTTTAGTAATTTTGTAGCCATTATGGAGGAAAAGATGCGTATGATGATGGAGAATCTCAACGACGAGCAGAAAGCCGCCGTGCAGTGCATGGACGGCCCGGTGCTCGTCGTGGCGGGAGCGGGCTCCGGGAAGACCCGGGTGCTGACCACCCGGATCGCATATATGATCCAAAAAGGTGTGTATCCCGACCAGATTCTCTCGCTGACTTTCACCAAGAAGGCGGCGGCCGAGATGAAGGAACGGATCGCCCTGATGGTGGGGGACTATAAGGCCCGACGTATCTGGATGGGGACGTTCCATTCGGTCTTTATCCGTTTCCTCCGGGAGTTCTGCGACCGGCTCGGCTATGGGGCCGATTTTACGATCTATGACCAGAGCGACCAGCTGAGTGCCGTCAAGGCCTGCATCAAGGAGCTGGGCCTGGGCGAAACCTACAAGCCGCGCGACGTCCTCGCCCGGATTTCCCTTGCCAAGAACAACCTCGTGACGCCGGAGGCCTATGCCGCCAACCCCAATATCCAGACCAAGGACCGTCAGGCCAGAAAACCGGAGACCTGGAAGGTCTATCAGCGCTATGCCGCTCTCTGCAGGACGGCCAACGTGATGGACTTCGACGACATCCTCCTCAACATGAACATCCTCCTCCGCGACCATCCGGATGCGCTGGCATCGATTCGCGGAAGGTTCAGGTATATCCTGGTGGACGAGTATCAGGATACCAACTTTGCCCAGTACGTCATTCTCAAGCGGCTGGCGCAGGAGCATCGCAACATCTGCGTCGTCGGCGACGATTCACAGTCTATCTATGCCTTCCGGGGCGCCCTGATCCAGAATATCCTCAATTTCGCCAAGGATTATCCGGAATATCAGAAATTCGAGCTCCGGAGCAACTATCGCTCGACCCGGACGATCGTCGACGCCTCCAATTCCCTGATCCGGAAGAATTCCGAACGCATTCCAAAGAAAGACTGCCTCTCGATGGCGGAGGAAGGGGAGAAGATCCACGTCGAACGTGCCTATACAGAAGGGGAGGAGGCGACGCTTATTACGGAGGACATCCTCTCCCGGATGCGCTCCGACCATGCCCAGTACCAGGATTTCGCGGTGCTTTACCGCACCAACGCCCAGTCGCGCTCCATCGAGGAGGCGCTCCGCCGCCGCAATCTTCCTTATAAAGTCTGGTCCGGGAATTCGTTCTTCGAACGGGCGGAGGTCAAGGATATGATGGCTTACTGCAAGCTGGCCGTCAATCCGGATGACGAGGAGTCTTTCAAGCGCATCGTCAATGTACCCGCCCGGGGAATCGGCAAGACGTCCGTGGACAAACTCCTTGCGGCGGCCCGTGCGCTGAATATATCACCGTTCCGGGCAGCCTATCAGGAGGGCCTGGATGCCTACGGGCTCAGGCCTTCGGATGTCACCCGGATCCGTCAGTTCTGCGACATGATGGGCGGCGCTTCGCAGACGGTTGCGGCGACAGACGCGTACCAGATGGCGGAAACGCTCGCAAGGGAGTCCGGCTACCTGGCGCTCTATAAGAACGATAACTCGGTCGAAGGCCAGGCGCGCTACGCCAATGTCGAGGAGCTTCTCAACAGCGTCGCCGTCTTCTGCGAGCAGCGCCGGGAGGAGATCCGGACCGAACTGCTCGCCGAACGGGAGGCTGAAGACATTCCGGATGAGGAACTTCCCGTCATCCCGCTCGGCGCGTTCCTCGAATCCACCGCCCTTCTCAGCAACGCCGACGTGGACGACGAAGATGCCGACAACAAGATTGCCCTGATGACGGTCCATACGGCCAAGGGCCTGGAATTCCCTTACGTCTTCATCGCCGGAATGGAGGAGAATCTCTTCCCCTCCGGCGGCACGCTCCTCAGCGAACGGGAGATGGAGGAAGAAAGGCGGCTCTTCTATGTAGCCCTGACACGGGCCAAGAAGGTGGTTACCGTATCTTTTGCCGTATCCCGGATGCGCAACGGCAAGCATGAGAGCAACGCCCCGAGCCGCTTCCTCAAGGATGTGGAATCCCGGTATTATGACCGCCCGGGCCTGTTCCTGAGCAGGCTGGGCGCGCAGGATGAGCCTGATGAGGAGCCCCGCTTCGGCGGCACGTTCCATTTCGGATCATCGAAACGGTATGCATGGAAGGAAG
Organism: uncultured Bacteroidales bacterium; assembly: GCA_947165305.1. Taxonomy (GTDB): domain Bacteria; phylum Bacteroidota; class Bacteroidia; order Bacteroidales; family UBA932; genus Cryptobacteroides. The sequence goes on along the minus strand of CAMUZW010000041.1, from coordinate 11,247 downwards.
AGAAACCCTCGGGACGCAGCGCCTTCCCGCCGCCTTCGCCCGGTCCGTCACGTCCTGCTGCCGGCCCTTCGCCTGCATCGCGCCCGCTTCCGCCCAAGATCGAAAATTTCGTCCCTACGCCCATGAGTCAGCTCAGCGTCGGCGACAGGGTCGAGCACGATCGTTTCGGTTTCGGCGACATCCTTGAGATTACCGGCACCATCCCCGAGCTGAAGGCGAAAGTCCATTTTGACAAGTACGGGACCAAGCTCCTTTTGTTGAAATATGCAAAAATTCGCAAGTAAGCGCTTGCGAAATGAAAAGTTTTTTATACTTTTGCAATGAAGTTTTTCATAGTTTAAGTTTAGGTTAAGTGGCGGGGCGGTCGCAGTGATGCAACCGCCTCGTTTTATATCCATAAAAAAAGACAGGTTGTCAGCGACACCTGTCTTTTGATTTTTGAGCGGAATACGGGATTCGGACCCGCGACCTCGGGCTTGGGAAGCGCGCGCTCTACCAACTGAGCTAATTCCGCAAAATTTTCACCGAAAATTTTGCGCTAATTTTGGTGAGGACTACAAAGGTAGGGAATGTTCCGGAAAGATGCAAATTATTCGGAGAATTCTTTCACATTCTTGAGCCCGGGAATGCCGAAATAGGCGGTGACAAGGTCGCCTTTCAGGAAAACCTGCCGTCCCAGCATCTCCGGGTGGTCCTTGAGGTTCAGGGCGTCGCGGACGGCGCCTTTCGGGAGTTCGACACTCAGGCAGGAAGCCTTGTCGGTCACCGACGACCGGACGGCGATCGCCAGATGGGTGTCCTTTTCGAAGGCAGGCCCGGTATTCATCCGGCTGCCCGTGGACGAGAGATCGCCGCCGACAATGTAACCATAGACCCAGACCCCGGTCGCTCCGGCCGCCGCACGGGCCCGGGTGACATCCATCGCGGATTCCTTGCTGCTGCCGGGGCTGCCCTGCTCCTGGTTCCACACCTCGCTCTGCCAGACCTTTGCCGTGTCGACGGAAATACTGACACCGGCCCCCGTCATCCCTGGCGACGAGCCGTCTTCCGGCACCGTAAGCCCCACGGTCAGGACCTCCCGTGCCTCCAGCCTCCGGACAAACAGCGGCGTGCTGGCCTCCCCGTTGCGGAGCAGCAGCGTTACGTCGCCGGGCAGGAAATATGCAATCCGTTCCTCGTCATAATCATATCCGAGTTCACCGTCCGCGGAAGACAGTGTCAGCGCACCGGCGGGATAGGCCTGGAAGAAGGACGGCGATACCTTAAGCCGGAGTCCGCTGTTGAGCATCGTGCAGGCGAGTGAGACCCTTGTCGTGGCGCCCGCCTTGACAATCGCCACCCGCGTATCGCCATACAGGGGTGCTTCGAACCGGGGCGCGCTGAAGTCGGTGGAGCGCACGGCGATGGTATAACTTCCCTCCCGGACGGTAATGACCTCCGGAGAATCGCCGTATCTGCCGTCGTAGACGGAATTCCCCTGTGCATCTGCGATGCTGAGGAGAAACTGGTTGGTGTCGGGGAAGGCTTCGGCCGCCTTGGTGACCGGGTCGAATTGCCAGGCAAGCGTGCCGGCCTTGCCGCCGTTTTTCTCGCCGGAGGACAGGAAATCTTCGCAGGAAACCGCTGTTAGGAGAAGGACGGCCGCGGCCGCCGGGCGTAAAAAGTTCTTCATAATCGACAGTTCATTTGGTTTATGCAAAGGTATGCCGATCCGCCGGAACTTATTGTAAAAAACATAAAAAAATGCGCCGGTTTTTCTTTCAACCGGCGCATTTTCCGAAGGCTGTTTTCAAAAAACAGCGAATTTGTGAAAGAAACCGCTAAAATCCGAAGATTTCCTCCAGCGTAAGCACCTTCACCGGACCGAGCGTCCGGAGGTAATCCATGTCCATGTCGGCCGGGTCGCCGGTCAGGGCATATACATAGGTGCGTCCCTTGATCCATTTCGCATGTGCGGCGAGCAGGTCATCCATCGTAAGCGAGCCGATCTTCTCAAAGATCAGCTTATCGCGGTTCTCGGTAACGCCGAGTTCTTCATCTGCAATATACTGGTACAGCACGGATTCGCCATTGTGGCGCTCGGTGCGGAGGCGGGTCTCGATGGCTCCGCGGGCAATCTCCAGGTTGGCGTCGGCCACGGGCATTTCCTCGATGATGGAGTCAAACGCCTCGACGGCCTTCTGCAACTTGTCGTTCTGGGAACCGATCATCGCCCGGAAGGTGTAGTTGTCATTCTTCCAGGACGGCTCGCCCAGCCAGGCGCCGGCGCTGTAGGCAAGGGCGCGGGATTCGCGCATCTCCTGGAAGACGATGGCATTCATCCCGCCGCCGAAGTACTCGTTGAACAGCGCGATGGCGGCGTCATCCTCCACGGAGAGCTTTTCGCCCCGGCAGGAGTACTGCATATAATTGAACTGACGTGACTTGTAAGGCGCGACGTAGACGGCAGCCTCCGGCGTAAGGAGGGTCACGGCACGTTCGGATTCGACCGGCGTGTCATCATAGACGCCGTGGCAGACATCGATATCGTGCTCGGCAAGCTGGAATTCCCTCGGTCCGTAATACAGGATCCTGTGATAGCAGTCGAGCAGCGACTTGGCCTTGGCGAGCAGTTCGTCCGAGGTAAGGGCCATCACCGCCTCGTTGGTAAGGGTGGTCTTCCTGATGAGCTCCGGCCCGTAGGTGACATATCTCCGCAGGGCGGAATTGCAGGCCTGCATGTTGAGCTTGTCGTCGGCGCGTCCCTTGATGAGGTCGGCCTTGAGGGAAGCGAGAATGTCTTCATCGCCCACGGCGCCGCGGATCAGGTCTTCCACGGTGCCCGCGGCCTGGCAGATGTTCTCGGAAAGACCGCTGATACGGACGGTCGTGGCATTGGCGCCCACGCGGATGCTGAAGTCGCAGGCGAGGCCGTACATCTCGGAAGCGATGTCCTCGGCCGTCTTGTTCTCCGTGCCCAGATACTGGATGTAATCGGCCGCGAGGGACAGGGCCGGATCGTCCGCCGAACCGCGGTTGAAGCGGTAGGTGATCGAAGCGATCTCGTTCTTGATGTTCTTCTTATAAAGGAAGGGGAGTCCTTCGAAAGTGGCTTTCCGCATATCCTTTTCGTAGTCGAGGAAGACGGGCTCGATCGGCTTCACTTCCGCGGCGGCGATCTCCTTGAGGAAGTCGCTCTGCATCTCTCGGTTGGTCACGATCGGCGTAATCTTCGGGGCCTCGATCTTCTTGATGGAGTTGTCTTTGCCGATGTGCTTGTATACGACGGCCATCTTCTCTGCCGTCAGGTATTCCGATGCCCAGGCGACGACGTCATCCTTCGTCACGGCGGCGAGACGCTCATCCTTCTTGGCGAAGACCTCCCAGGGCGTGTCGCTGATGAAGGCGTCTACGAACTTCATGGCGCGGCTGCGGTTCGACTCGAGGGACTGCATCTGCTCGAGGCGCTTGTTGTTGAGGACGGAGCGGAGCAGTTCGTCGCTGAATTCACCTTTGGCGAGTTTCTCGACCTCGGCGAGGAGGATGTCCTTCACTTCGGCGAGGCTCTGTCCGGCCTTCGGCATGCCGAGGGCGATAAAGGTACCGTAATCAACCCTTCCGTAAGGGAATACATAGCTTTGCAGCACTTTCTGGCGCTGGTTGACGTTGAGGTCGATCAGGCCGGCCATGCCGTTGAAGAGCAGCGATCCGGCGATATCGGCGATTTCGCTGTCGGTCGTCTTGTCGCCGGGCGTGCGCCAGCCCATCATCACGAATTCGGCTTCTTCGCCGACGACATCCTTGACCATCGGTTCCGCAGCGGGCTCTTCCGGGGTGATCTCCCATGCGGGGAGCGACGGATTGGGCTGCCAGTCACCGAAGTATTTCTTGATGATGGAGACCATTTCGTCGGGATCGAAGTCACCCGAGAGGCAGATGGCGACGTTGTTGGGGACGTAGTAGGTGTCCTTGTGGCTGCGGATGGTGCGGAGTGAAGGATTCTTGAGATGGTCCTGCGTGCCGATCACGGTCTGGGTGCCGTAAGGGTGGCGGCGGAACAGCATCGAATCGAGGGCGTCCAGCGCTTTTTCCTGGTCGTCCACGAGCCCCATGTTCTTCTCCTCGTACACGGCCTCGAGCTCGGTGTGGAATCCGCGGAACACGCAGTTCTTGAAGCGGTCCGCCTCAATCTTCGCCCAGGCTTCGACCTGGTTGGCGGGAATATCCTCCGTATAGCAGGTCACGTCATTGGATGTGAAGGCGTTGCTGCCGTCGGAGCCGATGATCGACATCAGTTTGTCGTACTCGTTCGGAATGGCGATCTTGGATGCCTCGTAGCTGATGGAGTCGATTTCGTGATAGATGGCGGCCCGCTCGGAGGGGTCCGTCTTGGTGCGGTATACCTCAAAAAGGCTGTCGACTGCGGCGAGCATCGGCTTCTCGGCCTCGTAATCGGAGGTTCCGAACAGCTCGCTTCCCTTGAACATCATATGCTCCAGATAATGGGCGAGGCCGGTGTTGTCGGCCGGGTCGTTCTTGCCGCCCACCTTGACGGCGATATAAGTCTGGATGCGGGGTTCGTCCTTGTTGACGGTCATGTAGATTTTGAGTCCGTTGTCGAGGGTGCAGATCTTGGACTGCATCGGGTCGTCCTTGACGGTCTGGTAGCGGTTACAGCCCGTCGCAATGGCGAGAAGGGCGGCCGCCCATAGAAGGATTCTTTTCATTTTTAGCGGTTTTAGATGCTTTAAGAATACAAATGTAACTGAAAAAGAATATATTTCCATAAATTATTTATAAATTTGTAAGATTTTCAATTCAGAAGCAAGATTCAAGTTATGAGCCCGTTCGATATCGTATTGATTTCCATGGCCGTCCTCGGCGTGATCGTGTTTGTCTCGCTGTATTTCGTGGACGCCGGATACGGGAAGATGATTTCTTCCAAATGGGGGCCGACCCTCCCCAACAAGATCGGCTGGTGCCTGATGGAATGCCCGGTCTTCTTTGTGGTCCTGTATTTCTGGATCACCTCCGAAGTCCGTTTCCAGCTGCCCTACCTGCTGTTCTTCCTGTTTTTTGAACTGCATTATTTCCACCGGAGTTTCGTGTTTCCGCTCCGGATGAAGGGCAACAGCCGGATGCCGCTTTCGATCATGGCGATGAGCATCGCGTTCAACCTCATCAACGGCTATATCCAGGGGTGGTGGCTTTTCCGCCTGGCACCCGCAGATCCGCATTACAGCGGCCTCTACGTGATGCAGTGGCTGTATGATCCCCGCTTTATCATCGGCGCCGTGGTCTTCTTCCTCGGCATGTTCATCAACCGCCAGAGCGACAACATCATCCGTAATCTCCGGAAGCCCGGCGATACCCGGCATTATCTCCCGAAGGGTGGGATGTACAATTACGTCACTTCTGCCAACTATTTCGGCGAACTGACCGAGTGGTTCGGCTGGACGATCCTGACCTGGAGCTGGGCCGGCCTTATCTTCTTCTGGTTTACGTACGCGAATCTCGTCCCCAGGGCGAATTCCATCTACCACCGTTACGAAAAGGAATTTGCGGAAGAATTCCCCCAGCGCAGGCTGAAGAGGGTCTTCCCTTTTGTGTACTAAATAATTATGTCTGAACTTTTTACTCCTTACAAACTGGGTCCCGTCACCCTTCGCAACCGTACGGTCCGCAGCGCAGCCTTTGAGAACATGTGCCCCGGCAACAAGCCGAGCCAGATGCTCTATGATTACCACACCAGTGTCGCCCGTGGCGGCATCGGCATGACCACCGTAGCCTACTGTGCGGTAGACCGCAGCGGCGTCAGTTTCGACGGCCAGCTCTATATCCACGACGAGATCAAGGAAGATCTCAAGAAACTGACCGACGGCATTCACGCCGAGGGCGCCAAGGCCAGCATCCAGCTCGGCCATTGCGGCAACATGACCCACTTCTACACCTGCGGCAACCAGATTCCCGTCGGTGCATCCACCGGGTTCAACCTTTATTCCCCGACCATCGTCCGCGGCCTCAAGAAGAGCGAAATCGCCGAAATCGTGAAGCACTTCGGCGATGCCGTCGACTTCTGCCGCGAGTGCGGCTTCGACTGTGTCGAGATTCACGCCGGACACGGCTACCTCATCTCCCAGTTCCTGTCGCCTTATACCAATCACCGCCGCGATGAGTATGGCGGCTCCCTGCAGAACCGCATGCGCTTCATGAACGAGGTGCTCGACGAGGTGATGCGCCGCGCCGGCGACGACATGGCCGTCGTAGTGAAGACCAATATGTATGACGGTTTCAAGAGAGGCCTCCAGGTGGATGACTGCATCACGGTCGCCAAGGAGATTGAGAAGCACGGCGTGCATGGCCTGGTCCTGACGGCCGGTTTCGTGAGCAAGGCCCCGATGGTGGTCCTCGGCGGCGCCATGCCCCTCAAGACGATGACTCATTACATGAATCCCTGGAAGTTCGGCTGGCTCCGGGTGATGGTGCGCCTGTTCGGCCGCATCATGGTTCCGACCGTTCCTTATAAGGAAATGTATTTCCTCGAGACCGCGAAGAAATTCCGCGCCGCGCTCAAACTGCCCCTCATCTATGTCGGCGGCATCCAGAGCCGGGAGAATTGCGAGACGGTGCTCGGCGAGGGCTTCCAGCTGATCCAGATGGCGCACGTGCTGATCCAGGATCCCGCATTCGTCAACCATATGAAAGAGTCCGACCTGAGCTACCGTTCCAAGTGCGGACGCTCCAACTATTGCGTGGGCCGTATGTATACGCTCGAGATGAAGTGTCACGAATGCGTCGAGAACCTGCCCTGCAGGCTCAAGAAAGAGATAGAAAAGGCCGAGGCCGTAAATGCCCGCACGATCGCTGCGGCAAAGGAGGCGTAGCGGATGTTTTCGATTGTGACAGGCGCCAGCCGTGGGATCGGTATCGAGTATGCGCGTACGCTGGCAAGGGATTACGGAAGTGACCTGTTGATTGTCTCCAGCCACGAGGCGGACGTACAGGGCGTAGCGGCCGACCTGGCCGGCGATTACGGCGTCAATGTGATTCCGCTTGCGATGGACTTGGCGCAGCCCGACGCCGCCGAGCGGCTCTTCGCCTATACGCAAGAAAACGGGATGGAGGTGGACGTCCTTGTCAACAATGCGGGGATGTTCTTCTTTAACCCGCTTATTGACACGGATATGGCGCGGATCGAGCGGATGCTCGTGCTCCACGTCCTGACCGTCACCAAACTCTGCCGCCTGTTCGGCGAAGTGATGTGCAAGCGGGGGAGCGGATACATCCTCAATATGTCTTCTCTTTCGACCTGGATGGCCTGCCCGGGCATTCAGGTCTATAATGCCAGCAAGGCCTATCTGTATAACTTCACCAAGGCCCTCTGGTATGAATTCAAGCCCAAGGGCGTCCACGTGATGGTCGTGACGCCCGGCATGGTGGACACCACCCTGTACGGACTCAAGCCGGAGCTGCGCAGCCTGGCCGTCAGGATCGGTCTCAATACGCCGACCCCGCGCCTGGCCAAAAAGGCGCTCCGCCGCCTGTTCCGCCGTCGCAAGAGCTGCATGCCCGGGGTTGTCAACCACATCTTCAAGCCTTTCCTGAACCACCTTCCCGACTGGCTCGTGTTCTTCATCATCCGCAAAATTGCAAAGTATCAAAAATAAAACTGTGTAACAATGGCTCGTTTTCTGGATCCTCCCAAGCCGAAGGAGCAACTCCCGGCCGGGAAAGTTGATAAGGAGTATAAGGCAATGAGGCTCAAGGTTTTCCTGGGAGCGTTCCTGGGATATGCCGCCTATTATCTGGTTCGCAAGAACCTGTCGCTCGCTGCGCCCGACATGATCAATGATGGCATCTTGGATGCCGGCAAGGTCGGTCTCGCCATGTCTGCGGTGTCCATCGCCTATGCCTTCAGCAAGTTTGTGATGGGCAGCGTGTCGGACCGCTCCGACGCCCGTAAGTTCCTGTGCATCGGACTGGTCCTCTCGGCTCTCACGATGATCGGCCTCGGTTTGATGCCTTTCGGCACCAATACCGCGGTCAATACGGCCATCATTTTTGTGCTGATGCTGGTTGTCGGATGGCTCAGCGGCTTCGGCTGGCCTCCCTGCGGCCGGATCATGGCGCACTGGTTCAGCCAGAATGAGCGGAGTTTCAAGATGAGCATCTGGAACGTGTCCCACACCATCGGCAGCTTCTCGCTGGGTTTCCTGGCCATCGCCGGCGTAGCTCTCGCAGCGGACCTTGGCGTAGCGCAGACCTGGCGCGGCAACTTCGTCTTCCCCGCCATCATCGCGATGGCGATCGCCCTCTTCTGCTGGTGGGCCATCCGCGACACGCCCGAATCCTGCGGCCTGCCCGCCGTCGCCGACTGGCGGAATGACCACAGCGGCGTCAAGTCCAAGGGCGCCGCGGGAGAGAAACTACCGTTCAAGACGCTCTTCGTGGATTATGTCCTCAAGAACAAACTCCTCTGGGTCGTCGCCATATCCAACGTGGCCGTTTACATGGTCCGTTACGGTATCGGTGACTGGGCGCCTACCTATCTGCAGACCAAGGGCATCATGACCGCTGCCGAGAGCAAGGTCGCCTTCTCCGTGCACAACATCGTCGGCGCCGTCGGCACCATCGCCTGCGGCTGGGCCACTTCCAAACTTTTCAAAGGAAGATGCGCGCCGATGAACGTGATCTGCATGTTCCTGTGCGGGCTGGGCGTCCTGCTTTACTGGATGGTCGGCGCAGACATTATTCACGCCACCCCTTCTGTGCAGAAGGTACTGGTCTATGTGGCGCTCTGCCTCATCGGATTCTTTATCTACGGCCCTGTCGCGCTGACGGGTGTACAGGCGCTGAACCTCGTTCCCAAGAATGCCGCCGGTACGGCCGCCGGTTTCGTGGGCCTGTTCGGCTATCTGATGGGTGATGCGGTTTGCTCCAAGATCGTCGTGGGCGGGATTGCCAACGGGAGTTCCTGGGACACCGCCATGCTCTCGGTCGCCATCGGCGCCATTATCGGCGTCTTCCTCTGTGCGCTTCTGATCCCCAGCGAAAAACGCCTCTCCGCCCAGGAGAAATAAGGCAGCTATTCGTAGCGCCTGAGTTTGTCTGCAGGGGGCGTCGGATCCTTGAATTTGAGGGCACGTGACACTTTGGAGCGTGCCTTCAATTCTTCCGGCGAACCCGGCTCGACGAGGGTAATCCGGCTGTCATCTCCGCACCGGGCCCGGTAATCATCAATATCCCGGGCCCCGCGGGCTTTGATGACCGTGTCGACCGGACCTGCTATGTACAGCAGATGGCTGCCTGATACGACATATACTTCTCCGCCTCCCACGCCGGGCGTACATCCTTCGTTGAACCGGTAGTTGTTCCCATAAATGAGATTGCCCTTGATTTCGAAATACTCGGCCGGAGCCTTATAGGCCAGCAGGGCGACGTCGTTGTCTTTTTGGGGTGTCCCTTCAAACCGATTGTCTCCGCAGCAGTAAAGGATATTGCCGTTGAAGCAGCAGTCTTCAAAGATGGCGGGATACCCTTCGGTCGAAGCCCAGTGCTCAAAGCCCTGCCGGCAGAAGGCAACCCGGTTGCCGACGAAGCGGTTCCCGATAGAATGGACCTCGCGCGTGCTCGGCCCCTGAATCGTCATGGCGGTATCAAAGCAGCGGCTTATCTGACAATTCCGGACGGTATTGCGGTTGTTGGGGTTGTCCCCGATCCAGAACTCGATGCCGTTGCCGTACCGTGCATAGTGGTCACTGTTACCGAGGAGGATGGAGCCTCCGATAATATCGATGTCACAGTTGCGGATCTCGCATTCCCAGCAATCCCTTATGCCGTGCGCGCCAAATCCGATGATGGCGATACCGCTGACCGTGCACCGTGTCATTTTATAGACGCCGTTGTTGCCCGAAGCAAGGCAGTAGGCCCGGGGGCGTGCGGCCGATTTCAGGTACAGATACCGAAGATCCTCATCCGTCAGTTCCGTCTTCCGCCATTTCTCTGTCACAAAGAAGTCGCCTTCTTTTTGCAGGAGATCCTTCCTGGAAACAAGATTTCCGGTAATCCGGTTGTCCTCCGGCGTCCAGAGGCTTCCGATGTTTCCATAATATTTTTTCTCCCTGACCGAACCGTGCGGGAACCCGTAGAAATCCTCGTCGCGGGACATGTCAAGACGCCAGATTCCTTTCTCCGTCTCCACCCAGGATCCGGCGTCCTTCTGGATCCGGAATCCGCAGATGATGGGTTTGCGGCCTTTTCCATACGAGGAAATGGTGCAGTCGGTACAGCCGCTGAACGTTTCGAAGAAAATGTCTCCGGCTTTGAGAAGGATGATCGAGCCGGTCTTGCGTCCGGCGCCGAGCGCCCCGAGTGTCCGAAGTGGGGCCTTCCTCGTGCCGGGGTTGCTGTCGGATCCGCTTGAGGATGACACATAATAAGTGGCGGCCTGTCCGGGTAAGAAAAGGGAGAGCAATAGCAGAAACTCCAGAATTACTTTTTTACTCATTTCTTTGACACCGTTTCATTTATCGTAATTCTTGAACAGCCTCAGGTGCGCAGGGCAGTCCTCGGCTCTAAGGCATGCCTTGCAAAAATAGTAATTTTATGCCGATAATGAAATTCTTTCGGGCATGCTTCGGGCAAAACGGGTGTAGGCAATTATTGTCTGTGCGATTGAATCATAGGAGGTTACTGTCGCTGCCAGACATGATAGCGGCATCTCATAACGTGCGGTATTTGACGAAAAATCAAAGAAACCGCAGATTATAGCTATATCTGAATGTATGGCTCAAAGAGAGAATCAAGCGTTATTATCTTTGACCAGAGCCCTTACAAGGTAAACAAGAAACTTGAGGTTATTTGAACAAATGTAAAGATTCTTTACAACATTGGAAACAATCTTTACACAAACCATAAAACGACAATTCTCATAAATATTTAGTAACCAGTCGTTTGCTAAATTAGGTACAGGGGTTGTACTTGCGCGTGCAACAGAAAATGCTTACATTCGTATTTGATTATGGCTTTAAAGAAAGGGAGAATACTCGTAGTGGATGATAACGCCGGCATCCGACGGGCGTTGGAGATTTTGTTGCCGACTCATTTTGCAGAGGTGAAGACGATTCCATCACCTGTGACATTGGTGTCCTCGCTGGAGCAGTTCCGGCCGGATGTGGTGCTGCTGGATATGAACTTCAACACTTCTATCAATACCGGCAACGAAGGCCTCTACTGGGCTGGAGAAATCAAGAAGATGGTGCCGGAAGT
>CAMUZW010000040.1 GCA_947165305.1 uncultured Bacteroidales bacterium | reverse complement strand
GCAAGATATACCATAAGCATCATGGCCGTTATGGATATCGCCGCATCACGGACCAGTTACATGCTGACGGCATTGATATCAACCACAAGACCGTCCAGAAACTCATGGGGCAGATGGGGCTTAAGGCTAAGCGGAAGAGGCAGCATTATCGTTCGTATAAAGGAGAACTGGGTAAGATTGCACCGAATGCAATCAACAGGGACTTTCATGCGGATGCCCCTGATCAGAAATGGACAACAGATGTAACTCAAGTAAAGATCAAGGATTGCAAGATATATCTTTCGCCGGTCCTGGACATGTTCAATGGGGAAATCGTCTCATATGTGATCTCTAATAGTCCTAATATGAAGATGGTCATGACCATGCTTGATAAAGCCTTTAAGAAAAGGGATATACATGGAAATCTAATCTTCCATTCCGATCAAGGCTGGCAATATCAACATAAAAGATATCAGAAAGCACTGGAAGACAGACATATAACTCAAAGCATGTCCCGCAAAGGCAACTGCTTGGACAACGCCATGATGGAGAACTTCTTTGGACTTATGAAAAATGAATTGCTATATTTGCAGGAGTGGGACTCTATCGACCAGTTCAAGAAAGCACTCCGGGAATACATCCGGTACTACAATAACGATAGAATCAAACTGAGGCTAAAAGGAAAGAGCCCGGTGCAATACCGAGCTCTGTTCCAATCGAAGGCTTCCTAAATAATGTTAAACCGTCCAACTTTTGGGGGTCACATCATTGCAAGCAAGTCTCGCTGACGTTCCGCCACGGCGGCTGAAGCCGCCTTCGTCGCTTCGCTCCTCCAAATACTTTCGGAATTATTGACGAGTCTTTTGTACTCGAATTCAAAATTACACTTGTGGGTATTAAAAATAATACCTATCTTTGTGAGTGAAAAATATAAAGATTGAAACGATATGCCGGAAGTATTTAGATTCTTTGGATTCTCCTTTTTCTTCTATAGCAAGGAGCACGACCCTCTTCATGTTCATGTGGAAGGCAATGATGGAATGGCCAAGTTCGACTGGAACGGATCGGAATTCGTGCTTGCTGAACGCCACGGTATCAAGGCGGGAGATTTTAAGAAGATAAAGGCTATTATTGATGAGAATGCCGACATTATCATCAGTCGCTGGAATGAACACTTCAATAAGTAAAAAAGGAGGCCGTATATGAAAATCAAAGAAATATGGTTCGCTGACGATCAGATATTCGGTCGTGACGAGAAAGGACGGGTGTATAGCCAGTCCCTCCTTTGGTATCCGCGGCTCCGGGCTGCCAATCCGGAGGAACGGGAACAGTATACTTTCGGCTTTGACGGCATTCATTGGCGGAACCTGGACGAGGACATCAGTTTTGAAAGTTTTGAGTATGAAGATGCCCAGCCGTCAATGATGCAACGGTTCTTTCTTACGCATAAAGAGATCAATGTGGCAGAATTCGCCCGCTCCATCGGGATGAATGCAACGCTTCTCCGCAATTACATCAACGGCTTCAAAAAGCCCTCCGCAGCGCGGGAGAAGGCCATCCTTGCGCACATCCACAACCTGGGACGAGAGTTAATGGCGGTGAATTTTTAGGTCTCTAACAATATCACAATATGAAAACCTTCTCTTATCTCGTTTTAGTAGCATCTGTTGCACTCACTCTTGCTTGTTCTGGCTCGCACGCTGGAGATTACCTTCATAACCAGACTGTATATGACAACATAGTCGGGAATCCCGTTTATGTGGAGGAAACTTCGTGGCTCGGAGAGAAAACTATTCGTCTATCGTATGATAATAAGAATCGCTGCGCGGGATGGAAGAAGACAGGAGGCTGTTATGATAATGTTGAAAGAATCATCGAATATGATGGAGAGAATATCTCAAAGATTACTAATCGATTTTTGTTCCCCGAGGAAGAGCTATTAAGTACCCAAGTGGTTATTGTGGATTCTCCTGATTCCACTGTGCTTTATTCTCCGGAAGACACTACTACGGTAAGGATTATTGGCGGGAGACTAACTACTTTCGATAATCAGGGTAAGATAATTATTGAATCTCAATTGGACGAGAAAGGCAGGGAATTATCCTATAAGAGTGAATATCTTGACCGAACTATCTCCTATACAAGAAATGGAGATGTTTCTTTACTTAAAGCCACATCGCCTAAGAGCGGAGATGTTTACACATCTAAGTATGAATACCTTTGTTTCGATAAGAAGGGGAATTGGACGGAAGCGGTGGAGATTTCGAATGATCGAACAGATACAGTACGTCGCATAATATGCTATAATAGCAAAGAAGTCGAAAAACTCTTTGCGGAGAAAAAGAATAAAAATAAACTTGCCGCGAAGGAGTACTTGGATTTGAAATTTTCGGAGTCTGCTCCTTGGACGATAAATGATGTATGGCTAACGGATAGTTTGGCGACGCCGTTCTCTGATTTAATGAGCCTAAAAATCCAGTATTCGCAGCTATCATTAGATATGGTTAGAGCGAATACCTTACGAAAAGTTAATGATATTTCCGAACAAGAGACGAGATTATATGAGGGATTGCTTAGAGCAGCAAGGATGTATGATAACCCAGAAGGACCAGATAAAGATCGATTGGGGTTCAAGGCTGAAGCAAGGAGAGCTTATTCGAATACAGATGAGCCGATTTATTTCTTCTTTAATGCGGATAAATCTATCGGACATTGTAGTCTAGAACTAAAGCAGTTTATAACGGAAGTAGAGGAGAGCAGAAATACCTTTATGAGATATAAGCGCGAGACCCTCTCGTATCTAAGATAACTCTCTGGGAATATTTACGATTGTTAAATAGAATTCGACACTTAATCCATTGCCGAAGTTGTCTTTGCGTATACCTTTGCAAATAACAATAATTCAAACGTCTATGGCAACGACAATAGGAAAACTAATTGAGGAAGAAGTCAGGAAGCAAGGGCGGAGCATCACCGCCTTCGCTGATGAAATCTGTTGCACGCGAACAAATGTTTATGACCTCTTTCAGAGGAGCAAAATGGATGTAGCTCAACTTGCACGTATCTCAAAGGTTCTCAAGAACTTGAATATTGAGACGAGCATAGTAATGCCCATTATGAAGAATGAATTCAATGATCCACTACCGGACTATGGGCTTTCTGACTTCGCTATATTTTTTACTGTCGGTGAGCGGCTTCAGGACAGGTTCAATGGTATTAATCGCCAGTTTTTTGAGGTTGGTACAGAAATAGCGACTGGTGGGCATCCAGTTGATATATGGCATAACAAAATCCATCACAGCTGGTTTGTAGATATTGAACTTGATTACAAGACAGAACAGGAATGGGGAGATATTATTCTTTATCTTCTGACTAGTTGCGTGCCCGCTATTAAAATGCATAATAAGTAGTCGCAATGGAAGATCTTGCAGCAAATGTCTTTCCTTTGTCAAAAGAATGTGAATACAAAGGGCGGAAATATCTTGCTCGGAACGATGGTGCAATATTCCGAGACCGGCGGTCGGCACGCCTTGGCTGACGTGATGGGCCAGGTGTGGGATGGCCCGGAGTGTATTGATGACTATTGCGACTGATAAGATCTAAAGTCTTTTCATGCAGCGGGCTAAAACTACTAAATTTTTGTCTTTTTAGCCCGGTATACATATCGATCCTCCCCCACCTTCGTTACACCTACCCTTTCTTTCCCTTTCCCCCGCAATCTACCCTTGAATTCCTTTTCTCTATGGGAATTGAATGCACCTTTATTTTACTCCTATTATACACCCAACTACTCTTTACTGTTTGTGAAGAATTGATTGACAATGATATAGCGAATGGCTTTCGAGTCTCGTTTTCCGCTCCAGACGAAACGCCAGCCCTTCGGGGTTGGCGTTTTTTGTGGTGACTATACCCTGTAGTTTCAATGGACCCCTATAAGCAAAAAAGGCCTGAAATGCTTATAACGTGTAGCTTTGGTGGACCCCTATAAGCACCTGGGGAACGCAGCGGGAGCGGCGAGGGGTGTCATTTTTCTTTTATCGCAGTATCAGTGCCGTCAGATGCTGTTTTTGCCAATCGCTCTGCAAAATTAAAACAAATAATTACGGCCTGATTTACAGCGAAATCTCAGCAAAAAACAGCTGCGTCCTCTGGCTATGCGGAGACCGGCCCACCCGTTCTCTGGAGCGTCACCTAATGGACATTCGCCTGGAGGGCATCACGATGAAGGATCCCGTTTATGTGGATATTCTCACAGGCTATGTCCATGACCTGCGCATGACGCCACGCTACCACAACCGCGAAGATGGCTCCACCAATCATTGAAAGGAGTAAGATAAAGTGTATTAGGAAGTGAGTTCCCGAAGATCGTGGAGCGCTGCGTTGAGGTGGTTCTCCACGGTTTTTTTACTGATGCCGAGCGTGATGGCGATTTCGTCGTTGGAGAGGCCTTCAATGCGGGATAGGGTGACGACCTCCCGGCGGCGTTCGGGCATTTGGGCAATCCGGCTTTCCAGACGGGAGCGCATCTCCCGTGCGAAGTAGTCTTCGTCGAGGGGCAAGGTCTCGGCGTAATCTTCCTGCAGGTCGACCTGGATGCGGTGCCGCTTGCCGTAATCGAGGGCGGCGTTGCGGCACATCCGGTACAGATAGGCGCCGAAGGAGCGGATTTCAGGAAGGCTGGCCCGCATTGTCCAGACCTTGACGAAGATGTTCTGCGCGAGGTCGCGGGCGTCTTCGTCATCCAGGGTGAATCCCGAGAGAAAAACCTTTACTTTGGGATACCAGACATCAAAGAGTTGCCGGAAGGCGGCGGTATCGCCCCTGGCTATCCGTTTTAGCAGTTCTTCTCCTTTCTGTGCCATAGTCCGGCGCAAATATAGTCAATTTTTGCAGAGGAAGCGCAGGAAATGCAGTAATTTCTGACACATCCTCTGGGTGCATGAGCACGTTTTGTCGTCTTATAAGAGTAAGACGACAAAACCATGGAAAAATTCCCCGGATGGGACCGAATCGACGGAGGTGAAGTCCCGCAGGAAGAAATCGATGCCGCCTGGGTGGCGGTACAACGGAAAATACAGGTTTCAGAAACCCGGAGACCCGGCCGTGCGTTCTGGCTGGCCATTGCCGCTGCCATCGCTGTAGCCCTGATCTCCCCGCTGGCGGCCTGGATGTGGGCTTCCCGGAAGGAGGCCCCTGCTCCGCGGATGTGCCAGGTTGCGACATCCCGCGGCGAGGTGACGGAAGTCATTCTCCCGGATGGTACCAAGGCGGTTCTCAATGCCGAATCAGTGCTGGTGTATCCCGAGAAATTCGGTCGCGACCGAAGCGTATACCTCTCCGGTGAGGCCTCCTTTGATGTGACCTCCGACGAGGAGCATCCTTTCTTTGTCCGGACCTCGGAAGTGACGGTCAAAGTGCACGGAACCCGTTTCAACGTCAATGCCTATTTTGATGAGCCGGCGGTGAAGGCCACCCTCTACCGGGGCGTCATCACGGCCTGGCCGGAAGGAAGTGAAGACCGCGCCGTCACGCTGAAACCCAACCAGTATTTCGCCTACGAGAAGGAGACTGGTGCCGTGACGACCGCTTCCGCCAACGCGCTGGAATCCGTGGCCTGGGAAAGCGGCAACCTGTGCTTCCGGTCGGCTTCGATCCGCTCCCTCATCAATACCCTGGAGCGGCGATACGACGTATCCATCATCCTGACGACCAGTAAATACGACGCAAACGTGATTACCGCCAGTTTTATCCACGGTGAAACGCTCGACGACCTGATGGGCGCCATCTGTATGATTGTTCCCGGGATGAAGTACACCCGGGAAGACAATAAGATATATATAAAGTAACTTGAAATATGCGTAAAACCTTCTTGTTTTTGACGGCCGCCGTCCTGCTCCTGCTGCCTGCGGGCGTGTGGGCGCAGACCGTCATAAACTTTCCTTCGGCCCGGATGCCGATCGGGGAAGCGCTTGCTGCGGTAGAGAGCCAGAGCGGTCTTTCCATCGCGTACAACGAGCGCATTACCGATCCCTCCCAGGTCGTACCGACGCCCAGCGGGAAGGCCCTGCAGGAGGCCCTTTCGGCCATTCTGGAAGGGACCGGTACCGAGGCGGTCATCAAGGGGAAGATGATTCTGATTGTCAAAAAGAAGACGGAACCGCCGACGGGA
Source organism: uncultured Bacteroidales bacterium (assembly GCA_947165305.1). Lineage (GTDB taxonomy): Bacteria > Bacteroidota > Bacteroidia > Bacteroidales > UBA932 > Cryptobacteroides. The sequence continues at coordinate 11,158 of CAMUZW010000040.1, read as the reverse complement.
AAGGCGGCCCCCGTCCCCGTCTCGGGCAAGATCCGGGATAAGATGGGCCCGCTGGTCGGCGTGGTTGTTATGAACGGCTCGCAGGCGGCGATGACCGATGCGGACGGCGCTTTCACCATCCGGGCGGCCCGCGGAGATGTCCTGCAGGTCACAATGCTCGGGTACAAAGATGCGCTCTATACCGTCGGCCAGGCCACGGAGGGCATCGAGATCGTAATGGTGGATGATACACAGCTTCTGGAGGAGTCGGTGGTCGTCGGCTACGGCACGATGCAGCGTCGCGACATCACGTCGTCCATTGCGACCTACAAGCCTTCGGACGAAGGCGAGCGGGAATTCCTCAGCCCGGATGCGATGCTGCAGGGACGTGTGGCTGGCGTGAATATTTCCGCCGCTTCGGGTACGCCCGGCGGCCGTTCCCGCGTGAGTATCCGCGGTATCGGTTCCATCACGGCCGGCAACGAGCCGCTCTATGTTGTGGACGGCGTCCCGATGTCGAATACGTCCGGGGATGCCGGCGCCTACAGCGGCGAATCCCTGAGCGGCCTGTCGGACATCAATCCGGCCGACATCGAATCGATCCAGGTCCTCAAGGATGCGGCCTCTGCGGCTATTTACGGATCCCGCGGTACCAATGGCATCATTATCATTACGACGAAGAAGGGCGCCAAGGGCAAGCCGAAATTCTCTGCCAATGCCAACTACGGCCTCAGTTATCTGCAGAACCTCAAAAAGCTCCGTGTCGCGGACGCAGACCTCTACCTGGAAGTGCAGAATGAGGCGATTGACAACTATAACAGGCAGACCAACAGTGCCATCGCCCGTCTGGAGAATCCCTTCCCGGGCAAGCCGCAGTTCAGCTGGATCGATATGGTCTTCCGCGTCGCCCAGAGCTGTCAGGCCGACCTGTCCGTCTCCGGCGGTGGCGAGCACGTCGATTATTATGTCGCGGCTCACGCCAAATACAACCAGGGCGTCGGCATCGGTTCCCTGTACCAGAAATACGGGATCAAGTCCAACGTCAACAGCCAGGCGACCAAGTGGCTCAAGGTAGGGGCCTCTATCAGCCTCAGTTACACCAACGCCAACCGTGTGCCTGACGGCGCCATCGGAACCTCGATGCTGACGCACGGCCTGGAGCACCGCCCCTGGGACACTCCGTTCAAGAGCGACGGAAGCTATACCATCATCAACGCCGACCTGTTGCACTATAACCTTGTCCAGGCCCTCAACGAACAGAATGTCTACAACAAGACCTATCGCGTCTACGGCAATGCTTACGCCCGGATTGACTTCTACCGCGACCTCAATTTCAAGACGACTTTCGGCGGCGACTTTATGTCGGCCGAGGACCACGTCTATTATAGCAAGGACCATATGTACGGCAATTCCGCCGGCGTCCTGACGGATTCGCGGAAGAATTTCACCTCGATCATCGTCGACAATATCCTGAGTTACAACCACGCCTTCAAGTGCGGGCTGACGCTCGACGCAATGCTGGGTCATTCCTTCCAGATGGACAAGACCTCCACGGCCAAGCAGGTGGGGCAGGGCTTCCCCGACAAGGACTTCGATGTCAACTCCGTGGCAGCCGAGATCACCGATTACACGACGGGTCTCTCGACCTGGGCGCTCCAGTCTTTTATGCTGCGCACAACGCTCAATTTCAAGAACCGTTACCTGATGACGGTGAATGCCCGCCTCGACGGTTCGTCCAAATTCGCCTCCGACTTCAAGCATCGCTACGGCTTCTTCCCGAGCGTTTCGCTGGGATGGAATCTTTCCGAGGAGCCGTTCTGGAAATGGAATGATATCAATGCCAAAATTCGCGCGAGCTACGGTGCCACGGGCAACCAGGGTGGGATCGGCAATTATGCTTGGATGACGCTCGTCAATGCCGGGTATAATTACAACGGAAAGAACGGTTACGCCGTGATGCAGCCCGGTAATGCCGACCTGCAGTGGGAGACAGCCCATCAGTGGGACGTCGGCGTCGATCTGAGCTTCTTCCGCGGCGCGCTGACCTTCACGGCTGACGCCTTCCTCAAGGATACGGAGAATCTGCTGTACGATATGCCGATTTCGGCCACCAAGGGCTATACGCAACTCACGACCAACATTGGTACGATGCGCAACAAGGGCCTCGAACTTGCCATCGGCGGTAATCTCGGCAAGGGCGATTTCCACTGGAAGGGCGACTTCAACATCACCTTCGTCAAGAATCGCCTCACCTCTCTCATCGGCGACAACGAGATCCTGATGACGGATGATTACCACGCGCTCAAGGTTGGGGAGGAGATCGGCAGCTTCTATATGATCAAGATGCTCGGCATCTATCAGTACGACGAGGAAGTGCCGGCATATCAGTATGAGCATTACGGCGTGCGTGCGGGCGACGTCATCTATGAGGATGTCAACGGCGACGGCGACATCAAGGTGGAGGACGACGCCCAGTTCGTGGGGTCGGCCAATCCGCTCTTTACCGGCGGCCTCTCCAATACCTTCACCTGGAAGGGCCTGGATGCCAACATCTTCTTTACTTTCTCATACGGAGCGAAACTGTATGAATACTGGACCGGCGGTCTCCGTCTCGGTAACGGCAACTGGCCCGCGCAGGAAAGCGAGGCCCTCGCCCGCTGGACCGGCCCCGGCACCTCCAACACGGTGCCCCGCGCCATTTACGGCTACACCTGGAATTCCACGATGTTCAAAAGCACCCGCTTCCTGCACGATGCTTCCTATCTCCGGCTGAAGACCGTCCAGATCGGCTATACCCTTCCCCAGAGACTGACCAAGAAAATCGGCATCGAAAAGCTCCGTTTCTACGTGCAGGGAGACAATGTCTGGCACTACAGCCCGTTCCGTTTCCTCGATCCCGAGGTCAACACCTCGATGAGCGCCACGAAGATGGGCCTTGACTGTATGTGGATTCCGCAGCCGACCACCTTCACCTTTGGTATCAATCTTAAATTGTAGCAGGCTATGAAAAAGATTGTATTCATTCTGCTGGTTCTCGCAGCCACGTCCTGCGACAAACTGCTGACCCAATATCCGCACAATGCCAAAACGGTCGACAAGATGACGGAGGCGGACGTCGAACTCCTGATGACGGGCGCTTACAACATCGCCCAGTACAAGCCGACCTTCAACGGCTATGCCCTGTTCGATATCATCGGCGGCGACCTGATCCGGCCGGGCGCCACCTCCACCAATACCCCCGCCCTGGTTATCCAGGGGGCCATTGCCCCGGGGCAAAGTATCGTCTCCAGCCCCTGGAACGGCTATTATGCCGGCCTGTACCAGATCAATAATTTCATCATTGCGGCCGAGAAACTGCCCGACAGCCCCCGGAAGACGGAACTGTGTGGGACGGGTTACTTTTTCCGGGGCCTGTATTACTATTACCTCGTGACGCGCTGGCGGAATGTGCCCATCGTGACGGGCCCTGTCGACTACGATGTCCCGCAGACGCCCGAGGCCGAGGCCTGGGAATTTGTGGCGGGGGAATTCCGGAAGGCCGTCGAAATGGCACCGGATTTCACCGACAAGAATTATGTCTCTAAGGATGCCGCCAAGGCCCTCCTGGCGCGGACTTACCTGGCGATGGGGAAGAAAACCGAGGCCGCTGCGCTGGCTGAGGAACTGATTACCTGCGGCCGGTTCGCCCTGGCGGATTTCTCCCAGATTTTCCGCGGAAAGGCCAACCATGAGGAGATTTTCACCTTTCCCAACCTTCTCAACGAGGGTTCTTTCAACATCGGTTCTTATTATTATACCAAAGAATCGGATGTGGGCGGCAGCTACACCTTCTGCCCGACGCAGCAGGCGATGGATATGTTTGTCCACTATGACAAGCGCACCCCTTATTCTGTGAGCATTCAGGGCAGCAACAATGTGGTGAACAAGTATTACCAGGGAGATGCCGGGCAGGATCCGATCTATATTACCCGCCTCGGGGAAATGTATCTGATCAGCGCCGAAGGCCAGGGCCTCGCCCGCGGCATCGACCGGCTCAACCAGCTCCGCCGCTTCCGCGGTCTCGAGGACGTGCATCCCGGAAGCGAATCCTCCTTCTTGAACGCCGTCCTCAATGAACGCCGACTGGAACTCTTCGGCGAAGGTTTCCGCTGGTACGATCTCGTCCGGACCGGGAAATTCGAGTCGACCGTCGGGGTGGAGACCAAATACACGGTTCTTCCGATTCCTTCCCGGGAACTGACCCTTAACAAGGCTCTTGAGCAGCATCCGCTCTGGAAAGCAACGCAGTAGAAGTTATGAAAAAGATATATTGGCTTATATTATCCCTGTCGGTTCTTGCCTGCCAGAAACTCCCCGAGGGGCCCCAGGACATTCCGGATACGCCGTATGTCCCGCGGACCGAGCTGGGTAAGATGGTGGCGAAGGCCCCTTCCGTTGCGCATATCTACGCCGACAGCACCTTCCTGCTGGCAACCGGCGTGGATGAGACGGATATCCATTTCCAGACATCGGACTATAAGGTCGAGCATGCCTTCCTCCTCCGGATCAAGCTGAATACGCCCGGGGTGAAGATGAAACTCGTCCTTCCGGACGACAAAGATACGTATGTCGTCGGTGCCCGCCAGACACCTTCGGATATGATCAGCCTGGTCGACAAGCCCGGCAGAAGGGTCGTGGCGGCCGTGAATGCCGATTTCTGGGATACCTCCAACGGCAAGACCCGTGGGCCGATCCACAAGGACGGAACGGTCCTCAAGGACGATTTCTTCTATTCCTCAACCTTGACCGACCAGGCCATCAGCTTTATCGGCTTCGATTACGATGGGCTCCCGGTCATCCGGGATTCTGCCTACTACCGGCCCCATCAGAGCGAATTTCGCGACCTGACAGGCAGCGGCGTACTGGTCGTCAAGGATGAAGGCGTCGTTCCTGCCTCGTTCAGCGCCTATTCACCCTGGCGGCATCCTCGCAACGTGGTTGGCTATACGGCGGACCGGCAGACACTCTATTTTATGATTGTGGATGGACGGCAGCCGACGTGGTCGGAGGGAATGCTGTACTGGGAAATGGGAGAAATGATGAAGGCGCTTGGCTGCGTCTGGGCGTCCAATCTCGACGGCGGCGGCAGCGCAATGCTGGTGATCCGACATCCCACCGTGGATGTCTATCAACTCCGCAACCGCGCCGCTGACGGCTGTGAAAGGGCCGTGGTAAGCTGCTGGATGGTAACTGTAGATGAACCGTAATGCGTATGAAAAAGACAATCTATATCTTGCTGACAGTGCTTTCCGTCCTGGGATGCCGGGAGACCGGCGTCGTTGACGGCCCGCATGATCCCAAGGTCCTTTCCATCATTCCCAAAGCCGGGTATCCCGGCACGGAAGCGACGATTTCCGGTTGGTATTTCGAAGGAAAGCAGGTTTCCGTAACCATCGGGGGTACGCCTGCGACGGTGAAGGCTTCCACGATGGACCGCATTTCGGTCGTGATGCCGGAGAAGACCCTCGGCATCTATGAGGTGGAGGTGACCGTGGATGGCCGTTCCAAGGGCGGTATCCATTTCCGCTATGCCGAGCATCCTGAAGAGGAAAAACTGGCGGTCTTCTCTTATTCGCCGATGCACGGCTACGAAGGGGAGCAGATCACCATTGGCGGGCAACTCTTCTCCCCGAAGCCGGAGGAGAATATGGTCACCATCAACGACAAGCCCTGCCTCGTGACCACTGCGACGGTCAGCCGGCTGGTGGTTACCCTGCCGGACAATCCGGAGGGGCAGTATCCCTTTGTCGTGACGGTCGGCGGTGAGAGTGTCACCGGTCCGATGTTTACCTACGACCGGAAGCCGGATCTTACAGTTCTTTCGATTGAGCCCGCAACGGGCCTGGTCGGGGAAGAGATTACAGTCAAAGGACTTTGCTTCAGCCCGGTGCCCTCCGAAAACATCGTGACCCTGAACGGGGTCCGGGCCGAGGTGCTGTCCGCCTCGATGAAAGAGCTCCGCATCAAGGCGCCGGAGAATCCGCTCGGAAGCTATCCGGTGGTCGTGACCGTCGGGGACAAGACCGCCGAGGGACCGGCCTTTATGTATGTTTCCAAGAAACTCAAGTATACCGTGCGGACGGTTTCCGGCAAGGCGGGACGGGCGGCGGATGCCGTGACTGTCATCGACGGCGGCCCTTCCGAGGTGAAATACTGGCAGCCGCGCGGGCTTGTCTTCCTGCCGGACGGCCGGATGGTTATTTTCGACAATGGCAACAATGCGTTCCGCTTTATGGATCTGACTTCCTATACCGTGACCTCCACCCAGTCTGCCAAATCGCTCTTGAATGCGGCCTGGCGGGGAACGCTGCATGGCGACTGGATTTACCTTGCAAGCAAGGGTAACAACCGCCTTGTCCGGTACAACTACAAGACCGACGAAAGCGAAGTCGTGGGGGCGGATCTCCAGGGAGGCACTTCTCCGATGGATGTCGCATTTGACGCTGTGGGCAACGGCTATGTGCTGATCCGGGACGGCGTGAAGGGCATCCTTAAGGCTCCGGGCGGTGATTTTACGGCGCTGGAGAGTTTTACAACCTTCACGGACGGTCCGCTGGCTATGCAGTTCGCGCCCGACGGGCAGCTGATCGTGACGACAAACGGCTGCCAGGTGATATCGGTAGCCCCGAATGGTATCCAGACGGTCATCGCGGGAATCCGGGCTGCCAAAGTCGATGACAACGGCCAGCCGGGACAGCCGTTGACGGCGAAATTCGGATCCAACCTCTTCGGTATGACGGTCGATGGCGAAGGAAACATCTATGTAGCGGATGACAGCTTCAAGATCATCAAACTGATCCAGAAGGGTTCTGACGGATATGCGAACGCCATCGTCAGCACCATTGCCGGCCTCAGCGGCCAGAGCGGTCAAAGCGACGGTGTCGGCAGTGACGCCCGCTTCGGCACCCCCGGTGAAATCCGGATGGCCCCCGACGACAAGCACCTCTATATCTCCGAGTACAGTAATTTCACCATTCGAGAAATCACGATAGAATGAAACGAATCCTATATACCCTCCTATTCCTTCTCGCCCTCACGGCCTGCAAGGAACCGTATTCCGCCCGGATTACGGATCTGCGCCTCGTGTCGGTCGATCCGCGCAACGGCTATCCCGGCGACCTCGTGACCCTGATCGGGTGGAATTTCTCCCCGATTCAGGAGCAGAACGAGGTGCTGCTCGACGGCGTACCGGCCATTGTGCTGGAGGCCTCCTCCAGCCGGCTGCAGATTGTCCTTCCCGAGCATCGTCCGGGGCCCTGTCCGATTACGGTCAAGGGACCTGCCGGCGAGGGCGGCGGCCTGGAGATTAATTATCTCAAGCGGCCGGATCACGAATATATGGCGTCGACCATCGTCGGCCAGCAGGGCCAGCGCAAATGCCAGGACGGCGTGGGGACCGAGGCGCTGACCTATATGCCCACCGGCATCAACAAAGCGCCTGATGGTACCCTCTGGTTCACCGACCGGGGCGGCAATAAGTTGCGCCGGATTGCCGCAGACCTGACAGTCACCACCCTGATGGATGCCCAGATTCCGGGTGCCGCGCTCTGGCAGGGCTGTTTTGACGGCGAAGGCAATTACTGGTGCAACGACAAGGCCAACGGCATTCTCTACCGGTATGAGCCGGCCTCCGGAAGGCTGGTCACGGTCGCGACGGGATTGAAATCCCCGATGAATGTCGTGATGGACGGGGAGGGCAATTTCCTCGTTCCGTGCCGGGATGAGAAGGTCATTTACAAATTCACCCCACAGGGGCAGAAGAGTGTCTTTGCCGAAGTGGCGGAAGGCCCCAGCTTCATCGCTATCGATCCCCATGGAAATGTGATTTCGGCCACTCACAACGGCTACTGCCTCCTCTCCATCGACCCGACGGGCACGAGCCAGAGCGTCATCCTCGGCGACGGCGTGAAGGGGGATGCCCTGTTCGACGGGGTTAACGGAGATCCGCTCACGGCCAAGATTACCTCGTGTCACGGCATCGCCTTCGATTCGAAGGGGGTGATGTATATATCCGATGCTTCTTTCCACGCCATTCGTCAGCTCAAGCCCGATGCCTACGGCAACTATGCCAACGGTATGCTGGAGACCGTAATGGGCGGTGTCAAGGGGTATACGGACGGGAAAGGCCTCAATATCAAGTTTAACGAACCGGCCGGCATTCTGGTCTATGACGACAATACGCTGTACGTCTGCGACGTTCAGAACTGCCTGATCCGTAAAATTACCATCAAATGAAACGCATTCTCCTACTCTCAGCCGCGCTGTTGACACTCTTCGGCTGTACCAAAACGCCCGCTGATAATCCGGGCCCTGACAATCCGGTCGATCCCCCCGGTCCCGTCATTCCCGATCCGTCGACGCCCTCCTTCACGGTGACCACCCTGTTCGGTACCGCCGGTTTCAGCAACCCCGTTTCGGGGAAGAAGGACGGGGGCGAGAGCGAAGCTGTGCTCGGCGCCGTCCGCGGAATGGGCTGGATCGAGGCGGACAAGACGGCCTTCATTCTGGAGCAATCCCAAACCATCCGTTTGTGGGATTTGGAGAAGAAGCACCTATCGATGCCGTATTCCTACGGAACCGAACAGAACGTGCCCTGGCTCGGGATTCTGCACGGAGGAAAGGTTTGGTTTGCAGACAAGGCCAAAGCCGAAATCCGTACGTACGACCCGGCTTCCCGGGTCAATCAGACCGAAGCAGCCCGTTCGGAATGGGCAGGGAAGAGCGTGATGGATATCGCGTTCAATGAGGGAGGGGACGCCTTTGTGGCCGTCCGCGACCTCAATGCCGTTTACAAATTCACGGGAGGTGACCTTACGGCCGCTCCGGCCTTGACGATCGACCTGGGGGCCTGGCCGCTCTCGCTGGTATTCGATGCCGACGGCAACCTGATCGTCTCCACCAACGGCTGCCAGATTGTCAAGGTGGATCCCATGACGGGTGCCACCGAGGTGATTGCGGGCGTGAAGGATGCCAAGACCTTTGATGACGGCATTCCCGGGTCTCCGCTCACCGCCAAGTTTACGGCCAACATCGCCGACGTGGCTATTGCCCCTAACGGGGATCTGTACGTGGCCGATTCCCACCGGATCCGCCGCATCAGAAAGGGGGCCGGCGGGTATGCTGATGCCCTGGTGGAGACAGTCGCCGGAAGCATTCAGCAGAAAAACCGTGCGCAGATTGCCAACGGGGTTGGCACCGCGGCCTCATTCAACCTGATCGGCGGCCTGCTAATGTCGGAGGACGGGAAGCGGCTCTATATTTCCGACCAGGCGGCCGGAATGATCCGGGAACTCTGGATCGGCGACGGCGTCATTCCCGTTTCCACTGAAAAGAAACTTCGGGCCGGAACCTACAATATCCGTTTCTACAACGATGCCGACGAGGGTAACCGGCACTGGGATGTCCGCAAGGCGGCGGTGCTCCAGTTGCTGAAGGATTATGCCTTCGATGTCATCGGCTTCCAGGAGTCCCGTCCCGAGCAGCGGACATTCCTCAAGGAAAATCTTCCCGGCTATACTTTCAAGGAGACTGACGAAGAGCCCTGCCTGGCGTGGAAGACGGAGAAATTCACCCGGCTGGATGAAGGGGTATTCTACCTTTCGCCGACCCCGGACGTGGCGAGTTCGCCCGCTCCGGGCTGGGTCGAAACGGATCCGGGCCGCAAGCGCCTTTGCGTGTGGGTGAAACTGCACGACAAGGATGCCGACAAGGATTTCTATTTCCTGACGACCCATCTGGAAGTGGCCAGTTCCGGCACTTCCATTACGGAGGACGAGGCGCTTACCATCCGCGTCAAATCGGCCGAGTTGATTATCGAAAAGGTCAAGGGAATGATTTCGGACGGCGCTCCGGTCATCCTGGCCGGGGATATGAATTCTCCGACGACCGAAGCGACCCACGCCGACCACTTCAAGCTATATTTCACCGATACCTATTACCGGAGTGCCGAACTGGGCGTCAATCCCAATCCGGTCGCGACCTACAATGCCTGGTCGGATACCGACGAGCAGGCAAAAAAGTGGTATCATCGCTATGATTATCAGTATTACAAGGGAGATCTGGATGTGAGCCGCTATCTGGTGCTCCGTATCAATTACGACGGAATCCTTCCCTCCGACCACTGGCCGGTCCTGGTAGATTATATTTATAAATAACCATATATATGAAAAGAGTGTATGTTTCGCCGGTATTCTTTCTCGCAAGAATACATTCGGATGTGAATTTTTGTGCGAGCACCAATGTCCCGGGTGTTTCTACGGGAAGCCAGAACGGTCTGGAAGGCTGGTCCGTAGATCCCGAAGAGGGAGAATGGGAATAATGGAGGACCAGCTATGAAAACAAGAAACATCTTTTTTGCAGCTGCATTGCTGACTCTGGTTTTTTCCTGCGCAAAGGAAAACCTCGACAACTCAACAGACACGCCGGGACTTGAGTCCAAGAGCCTTAAAACCCTTACTGTCGCCGCTCCGGAGAGCACGAAGACGGCATTTGTGGGCGGCGAATTTATGTGGAAGAAGAACAACAACATCAACGTTCGCTCCAACAATGCTGCCGGTTACACGGTCTTTACGTATACCGGTGATGATACGGCCGGGCCGGCGACATTTGACATCAAGGAAGCCGATGCTGCCGACAGGATTGTTACCGGTCCGAGCAGCTTTGCCGTTTATCCGGCTACCGGGGCACGGGAAGAGGACGGAAGCCTCAAGATGAACCTCAAGTCGGGCTATACCTGGTTTGAAGGCAATGTGGAGGCACCGATGCTGGCGCAGGTGACGGATGACGGTACGAATCTCCAGTTCAAGCACGTAGGAGGCCTGTTGAAGGTAACCTACAAGTATCTTCCTCCGAAGGCGGCCAAACTCATTGTATGGGCCCCTTGCAGCGAGACCGACATGGTTTCTTACAAGATCTGCTCGACGATGCGGGAGACGGTCGGCTGGCGTACGGAAGAGGGCGGATTCACGGGTGAAATTCCGTATGTTCAGGCTTATCCGCTGGGCAGTAAATATGAGATTACCCAGACGATCACCTCGGCTACGGCTGCGCAGCGTGCATCCGAGGACGGCCTGACGGTCTATATTCCGCTTCCCGTCGGTCCCGGCGACGACCACATTTATCCCGAAATCAAAGTCCGCCT
>CAMUZW010000039.1 GCA_947165305.1 uncultured Bacteroidales bacterium | reverse complement strand
CACAATGAGCTGGGCTTCTCGATCGGCTTCAACCTCGTGCTGATCCCGGGGTCGATCTCGACGCTCGGGAAGGGGACGGCAGAGGGCCTCAGCGCGCAGATTACGACCGAGTCCAACGGCAGTCTCTTCCGGCGCTGCGCCGTCAACAATGCCGCGTATGATTATTACACGCGCTGCGGGGAGAGCGACATGAACATCACGGCGCCGCCGTCCGACATCCGCTTCTGGATCTTCAAGGAGATGAATTCGTCCTCCGCCTCGATGCTGCATCACGGCGCCTTCCTCGACAACAACCTCTTCTCCAAGTATCTCGGCCAGTATGCCGCCCTGATCAAGACCTTCCTGCCCGACATCACGATCGGCTGCGCCGGCGTGAACGACTACAGCCTGATTTACCGGTCCGTAACGCACGAGCTGTCGCATGCCAGCCATTTCGCGCAGGTCGGGAAGACGTTCTGGAATCCGTACATCACCTATATCATCATGTCCTGGGTGTCGGGCAGTTCGTGTTACGGGGACGGAAGCGACGTTGACGCCGGCTACTGCGAGGTCGGTGAAATGTGGGCCTATTATATGGAGAGCAAGATGTATCAGGACCGCTACGGCGGATCGATGCCGACCTTCGGGACGTCCTACTGGTTCTATCCGCAGATCTTCCGGTATCTGGACGAGCGCGGCTTCCCGCGGTCTTACATCTTCAAGGCGCTGACTTCGGAGGTGAATTCCCGCCAGGCACTCCAGAAGAAACTCCTGGAACTCTATCCGTCGCGCCAGAGTCTCATCAACCAGGTATTCGAGCGCTATGCGGACTGACAAGTGCTTCCGGGAGGGGGTGCTCCTCGTTCTGCTGCTCCTCCTCCCGGCCCTCAAGGCCTGGCCCCAGAAGGCGGGCATATCGACCAATCTCCTGGAGTATATCAACATGGGGACCCTGAACGCCGAAGCGTCCTATTCGTTCTCGCGTTACTGGACGGTAAACGCAGGCGTGCGCTACAATCCCTTCCACATCAAAATGCAGGGGAAAGAGGTCAACAACCGCCAGCAGTCCTACTATGCCGGCGTACGGTACTGGCCCTGGTATGCGTACTCCGGATGGTGGGTCGGCGGGAAGGCCCGTTACCAGGAATACAATGCCGGCGGGCTGCTCTCGCGGCGGACCGACGAGGGCGACCGGTTCGGCCTGGGCTTTTCGGCCGGATATGCCTATATGCTTGGAAAGCACGTCAACCTGGACTTCGGCCTGGGCGTCTGGGGCGGTTATGATAAATACGTTTCTTATTCTTGTCCTACGTGCGGGGGCACGACGGATGCGGGTGCCCGTTTCTTCGTGCTCCCCGACGAGGTGCTAGTTGCGATTACTTATGTGTTCTGACAGTATCAAAATCCTCTTGGGACTGGTGTTTGGCGCCGCCTTGCCGTCCTGCTCCATCAAGGAAGACCGCTCCGTCTGCCCCTGCTACCTGACGGTCGATCCGGCCGCGATTCCAGCGACCTGCGCGGAAGGCTTTCCGGTCGCCCTGGAAGTGGCCGGGGCGAAGGATTTCCGCAGTCCGCGCTCGCTGCAGGAGGCGGACTGCGCCGAAGAATTCACCCTCGAAGTGCCGCGTCCGAATGTGTTCCTGTCCGTGTTTACAGGGGCGGGAGATGCCTTTGTGCCGGGAGAAGGGCTCCGGATTCCTTTTGGGGAGCCTTGTCCGCCCGTTTATCTGTATTCGGAACGGGTGGTGACGGACGGGGAGACGGCCCGGGCGCAGCCGGTGCTCCGGAAGCAGTTCTGCCGCCTGACCGTCAAGATCGTCCCGCTCAATGATGTGTTCCTCGAATCCTTCCATCTGCAGTTGGACGGGAATGTCTGCGGTTATGACCTGGACAGTTCGCCGAAGGAGGGCGCTTTCCGGTGTGTCGCCCTGCCTTCCGGGGAGGGCCTGTGCGAGACGATGATTCCGCGGCAGCGGGACGCGTCGCTGATGATGCAGGTCATGGACGGGAGCGAGCCGCTCCGGTATTTCGCCCTGGGCGAATATATCGCGGAGTCCGGATATGACTGGTACTCAGCGGATCTGGAAGATATTTTTCTGGAGATCGACTACGCCGCGACGGCCTTCACCGTCCGTGTCGGAGAGTGGGAGAAAACAATCAATATTGAAATTTTGATCTGAAAGTTTGGAAAATAAAAAAATGTTGCGTACTTTTGCACTCCCAAGCGCGGGTGGCGGAATTGGTAGACGCGCTACTCTCAGGAGGTAGTGTCCGCAAGGACGTGTCAGTTCGACTCTGATCTCGCGCACGATAATGGCGGCTGCAAGGCCGCCATTATTGAGTTTAAAAAACGGACTTCAGTTATGGAAATTCGCAACATCGCCATTATCGCACACGTTGACCACGGCAAGACGACGCTCGTGGACCGGATGATTTACCAGGCCAACCTGGTGCGCCGTCCGGAAGATCTCGGCAACCTGATTCTCGACAACAATGACCTCGAGCGTGAGCGCGGGATCACCATTCTCGCCAAGAACGTTTCGGTCGTTTACAAAGGCGTCAAGATCAATATCATCGATACCCCGGGGCACAGCGATTTCGGCGGTGAAGTGGAGCGGGTCCTCAATATGGCGGACGGTGTCCTGCTGCTTGTGGATGCCTTCGAAGGCTGCATGCCGCAGACGCGGTTCGTCCTCCAGAAGGCCATCCAGCTCGGGAAGAAGCCCATTGTCGTCATCAACAAGGTCGACAAGCAGAACTGCCGTCCCGACGAAGTGCAGGAACAGGTTTTTGACCTGATGTTCACCCTGGACGCCACCGAGGAGCAGCTTGACTTCAAGACCATTTACGGAAGTGCGAAGCAGGGGTGGATGTCCGCCGACTGGAAGCAGCCGACCGGCGACATCACGGCGCTGCTGGACGCGATCCTGGAAGAAATCCCTGCGCCCGCCGAGGTGGAGGGGACGCCCCAGATGCTGGTTTCTTCGCTGGAGTACTCTCCGTACGTCGGCCGGATTGCCGTCGGTCGCATTACGCGCGGCTGTCTCAAGACCGGGATGCCGGTCAGCCTGTGCAAACGGTACGACATCGTCGAGAAGAGCAAGATCAAGCAGCTGATGGTCTTCGACGGCCTCGGAAAGGCCAATGTCGACGAAGTCGGCTGCGGTGACATCTGCGCCGTCGTCGGCGTCGACGGATTTGAGATCGGGGATACCATCGCCGATGCCGAGAATCCGGAAGCGCTGCCGCCGATCGCGGTGGACGAGCCGACGATGTCGATGCTCTTTACGATCAACAATTCGCCTTTCTTCGGAAAGGACGGCAAGTACGTCACGTCCCGCCACATCAAGGACCGTCTCGACAGGGAGCTGGAGAAAAACCTCGCGCTCCGCGTCAAGCCGGGCCTCAACGCCGATTCGTTCGTCGTGTACGGGCGTGGCGTGCTGCATCTCTCGGTGCTTATCGAGACCATGCGCCGTGAGGGCTTCGAACTCCAGGTCGGTCAGCCCAAGGTGCTGGACAAGACCATCAACGGACAGCGCTGCGAGCCGATCGAGGAACTCTCCATCGAGGTCCCCGAGCAGTTTGTCGGAGCGGCGATCGAGATCTCGACGCGCCGGAAAGGCGCCCTGGTCCGGATGGAGCCGCGCGGCGACCGGACGCTGCTGGAGTTCGAGATTCCCACCCGGGGCCTGATGGGCCTCCGCAGCAATCTCCTGACGGCGACGCAGGGCGAGGCCGTCGTGGCGCATCGCTTCAAGGATTATCAGCCCTACAAGGGCGAGATCGAAATGCGCACCAACGGCTCTCTGGTCTCCCTGGAGACCGGCGAGGCCGTGGCTTATTCGATGAACAAGCTGCTCGACCGCGGCCGCTTCTTCGTGGAACCCGGCGAGGAGATTTACGGCGGACAGGTGGTAGGGGAGCATACGCGTGACCGTGACCTCAACATCAACATCTGCAAGACCAAGAAGCTGACCAATGTACGGGCTTCCGGCTCCGACGAGAAGATTCTTCTGCCGCCCGCCGTGAAGTTCTCGCTGGAGGAAGCGCTGGAGTATATCCAGGAAGATGAGCTGCTGGAAGTGACGCCTCACTTTATGCGGATGCGCAAAATTATGCTCGATCCGCTCGACCGGAAACGGAATTCTTCGACGGAAGAGTAAAAAAGTATCGGACTGGGGTTGCAATTTAATTCATTTTTGGTTATCTTTGCAGCCCAAAATCTGTTTATGGGTTATGAAAGATGATTTTTTGATGCCTTTAAGCGGGTTGGCCCCCGGAAGAACATCCTTCCGCTGGCACATGGGAAAAGCGTTCTTTGGCGAATTTGACAATACGGACATCCAGGATGCGGACATCTCCGTGGAGGCGGTTGTCGGGAAAGAAGGGAAAGATATTTATCTGGACCTCAGGCTCGACGGATCGGTCAAGGTCATCTGCGACCGCTGCCTCTCAGAGGTGGAGCTTCCGGTGGAGGCCGCGCCGCGCTTCGTGATCCGGTTCGACCCTTCCGCCCCCGAAATGGAGGGCGACAGGGAAGTCCTGGTAGCGGAAGACCCGTCGGTGATCGATCTCCATCAGGTGGCTTACGACTATGTTTACATGTCGCTTCCGATCCAGCGGACCCACCCCGAAGGGGCGTGTGATCCCGATACCGTCCGGTTCCTCGGCCGCGAAACGGCGGAGCAGCCGTGCGAGGAAAGTCCGTTTGCCGCGCTGGGAAGGCTTTTTGACAAGAAATAATAATTTAAAAAACATATAACAATGGCACATCCTAAACATAAAATCTCCAAGCAGAGAAGGGATAAGAGAAGAACCCACGATTTCGCGCCGGTTCCTACCCTCAGCGTCTGCCCCAACTGCGGTGCGACCGTGATGTATCATCGCGTCTGCCCTGAGTGCGGTTACTACCGCGGCCGTCAGATTATTGTCAAGAACGCCGAGTAATTCAGCGTTTCAGCGGCCCGAAACCATTTCACGGCCCGACAACGTCATTCCCGGGCTTGTCCCGGGAATCTTTATGTCCCGGCTCCTTAGTTCAACGGATAGAACGGAGGTTTCCTAAACCTTAAATAGTGGTTCGATTCCACTAGGAGCTACCAGCAGCCCGCCCGTTCGGCGGGCTGTCTTGTATCATCTGCATCGGGGAAGCACCTGTCGAGCTCTTCGGGACTCAGGTGCAGGAGATCCTGCAGGAAGGGGTGCGTGGCGAAGTGATGCTTCAGACAGGTCTGACGCTTGTCCGCAAACAGGTACAGCCCGTCGATTTTTTGGAGCCATTCATCATAGGAGCCTCCCCAGCGTTGCTGATTCCGATTCATCTCCGGTCCGATGGCCCCAACGAAATATCCGATGGCGCTGCGTACCCGCTTCCGGCTGTAGAGCGTTTTCATCTGGTATTCCATCCGGGACAGGAACAACTCCCGGAACGACGGATTCTTTAACAGGCAGCGGAAAGGATCGAACCAGATGGACTCTTCCCCGACGGGGGTGAGAAGGTTGATGAAAAAGTCCGAATCCGGCGCCGTGAACCCCCGGTCCGTATCATAGAGAATCCAGTGCCATTTATGATCCAGGAACGGGCTCCGGAAGGTCCTGACATTCCCGATATCCCGGTTGTCACACCAGATTTCCGTAACGAGCCAGTCGGCATATTCCCGGACATCTATCCTGTCCGATACATACTGATACACCTCGTCCTGCGTAATGTCGTGGCTGCCGACATAACCGACCAGGTCCTTCCAATCCCGGTCGGATCCCTCCTCGAGTTCCGTGTTCCTGAAGATGATGTCCAGTGAATCTGCCGGGATACCGTAGTGACTGGCGATGAAATGACGGTTGATCTTCTCGTGGAGAAAATAGACGCCGAAATAGCGGTCGTTGACGTAGAGCACGACGGGCCGCGTCGCCGAAATGTCCATCAGCCCGTCGGCCAGGAAGTCGACCAGTTCATCCTTGATCAGGCTTCCCAAAGCATCGCTGCCGGCGCGGACCACGAAACTGTTGTATACGTCGTTTTCCCGGTTGGGAAACAGCCGGTAGTGCAACGCGTCAGTCCCATAGGCCCCGTTAAACTTGAATTTGAAACTTTTCTTATTCAGCGCCCGGGAATAGCCGCCGAAGATGGCGGTGCCGCAGTCGGCAGAAAAGCCTTCCCCTTCCCGCGGCAGAAAGGTTACGTTGGCCTGGCGCCACCACTTTTGCCAGAAATTGGCCTCTTTATACGGATAGGTAAGACGCCGTTTGCCATCGCCCTCCTGCCCGGGCGGCATCAGCCGGTAGGGCCCTGTCGCATAGATTCCCGTCCTGGAAGAAAAGAGCCCGCCGGGATCGCCCACGAGACAGATGACATCCATCTGATGCCCCTCATTGATAAGGTAAACATACGTGACGGCGGGGCTGCACGAATGGTCCCGTGCAATCGAAACGGCCCGGAGTACGGTTGTCTTCCGGAGTTTGAACGGTGACCGGTATCTGGGGGAGGAAGCGTCGGGAAGGGATCCGTCCAGCGTGTAACGGATTTCACCCTCGCCCAGCAGGCTTACTTCAAGTTTGCGGATGCCGTCATATTGTCCGGAGGCAGCACTGGCGACCGGCGGCGGAAGGGATGCGTCGGTTCTGAGGGACGCAGACTCACCCCACGTTCTTCTGCAGGCCGGGAAGATTCCCAGTGAAACCAGAAGCAGTGCAATCGAGAAATATTTCATTGAGGATCGATGAGTCCGGGGGCATCGTTTTTCGCCGAAGACCGGGAAGAGGAAAGAATGGCGCCAAGGGCAGACAGGTCCGGGAGGATGAGATCAGGGGGATCGGTGGTCCCGAGGGCGGTTTCAAGGGTCGTCTCGCCCGAGAGGACAAGGATGCCGATGGCGCCGGCATTGCGGGCCATGGCGATGTCTGTGTAAATCCTGTCTCCTGCCATGATCATTTCCGCCGGCCGGATCCCGTGGTGCCGGCAGATGCCCAGAAGCATTGTCGGGTCCGGCTTTCCAAGGACGATATCCGGCTGCCGGCCGGTGGCATGCTCAATGCATTTCTGCAGCGAGCCGCAGTCGACCAGGACGGTCGGGCGATCGGTGGGGCACACGCGGTCTGGGTTGGTGGCGACATAAGGGATCCCCTGTGAGGCCCACCAGGCGGCGCGGCAGAGCCTTTCGTATGTGAGCGTCGGATCAAAGGCTACGACCAGGACGTCGGGGACGTCGTCGGGGGCATCGGCGCAGGACCGGAATCCTGCTTTCTCGAACTGGGAGACCATACTGGGAGTCCCCAGCATGAATAGTTTACCGGCAGCCGGATAGGTAGCCTTGATGTAGTCAATAGCGGCCAGGGAGGTGGTGTAAATATTATCTTCCGCGGTCTGGATGCCCATCTCCGAGAGTTTTCTGACGTAGTCATCAACGGAGCGGGTGGGGTTGTTGGTGAGAAAGGAGTATCCGATTCCCAGCCGGTCCAGAAGCGCCAGGAAGTCTTTGGTCCAGGGGAAGAGGCGGCTTCCCAGATAAATGGTGCCGTCCATGTCAAGGGCTACGTGCCTGACAGACGCGAGTTGCTGTTGCAGTTCAAGAGACAGGGTTGTCATATTTGCAAAAATAGTTAAATTCCCGGAAATGTGTTTTAGTTTTTGAGAAATATGTCCCGGTTCACTATCCGAAAACCGGAGACAGGAGCCTGCATTTCCGTCATTTTATTGTATCTTTGTATACAATATGACACTTTTTTTGACGGGAAGCCCGACACGGTACGGAGAGGACCATTTTACAAGCGAGAATGGTTTCCTGGCCGCGGTTGAGGCCGCGCTGGCGGAAGCGGCCGGGAAAGGCGTCCTTCCCAGGGTACTGCTTTTAAGTGCTGCGCCGGATGACCTTGCTTTTACAGAGTCTGTCCTGGAGGGGATGAGCCTGTGTATCCACCGCTCGGGGATCCGGACGGCGGAGATTGTGATGCTGGACCGCCGGAATGCCGGGATGGCCCCGGAACTGGTGCGTAAGGCACATTGGGTCATCCTCTGCGGCGGGCACGTTCCTACCCAGAACAAGTTTATCCACGAGATAGGCCTCCGGGACCTCCTGAAGGGTTTTGACGGTGTCATCATGGGTTGCAGTGCGGGCAGCATGAACTGCGCCGACAGGGTATATTCGCATCCGGAACTGCCCGGAGAGGCCGTGGATCCGCAGTACAGGCGCTGGCTCACAGGCCTGGGTCTCACGGATATCAACCTTGTCCCGCACTTTTATCAGGTGAAGGATGTCGTCCTGGACGGGAAGCGCCTTTTCGAAGACGTCGTCTTCCCGGACAGCTGGCAGCACAGGTTCTACACCTTTCCCGATGGCGGTTATGTCCGGGTCAAAGACGGCCGGAGCACGCTTTACGGCGATGCCTGGGAGATCTCGGAAGGCCGCATGCATCAAGTCTCATACGAAAACAAATCATTCTCTTTTATGAACTTAATATTTATTTCCCCCCATTTCCCGGAAACCTACTGGCATTTCTGCGCAGGCGCCAAAGCCAACGGAATCAATGTCCTCGGCATCGCCGATGCCCCCTATGACCAGCTTTCCCCGGAACTGAAGGCCTCTTTGACGGAGTATTACCGCGTCAACAACCTCGAGGACTATGGCGAGGTGTTCCGTGCCGTAGCCTTCCTCTCGTACAAATACGGCAAGATCGACTGGATTGAGTCCAACAACGAATACTGGCTGGAGCAGGACGCCCGTCTCCGCACCGACTTCAACGTCACTACCGGCATCCGGACCGACAGGATTGCCTCCATCAAGAACAAGTCCGAGATGAAGAAATACTATGTCCTTGGCGGCATCCCGACGGCACGGCAGATCAAAGGATCGGAAGGGCTGGACAACGTCCGGGACTTTGCCCGGAAGACGGGATATCCCATCATCGCCAAGCCCGACAACGGCGTCGGTGCCGGCGGTACCGCGAAGATTCACGATGAGGCGGAGCTGGAACGGTGGTTTGCGGAGCGTGGGAGCGACAGCGCCCGTTATGTCATCGAAGAATTCATCACCGGCCTTCTGGTCAGCTATGACGCCATTTTCAACGACAGGGGAGAGCCCGTGTTCGAGAACAATACCGTCTTCCCGACACCCATCATGGAGATCGTGCACCGGAACCTCGATACCTGCTATTGGACCAACAAGACCGTCCCGGAGAAACTCGCGGAGATCGGACGCCGCACCGTGAAGGCTTTCGGTATCACGAGCCGCTTCGTCCATCTGGAGTTCTTCCAGCTCGACCGCGACCGCGAAGGGCTGGGACGCAAGGGTGATTATGTAGGGCTGGAGGTCAATATGCGGCCGCCGGGCGGCTTCACGCCGGATATGATGAATTTTGCCCACAGCACCGACGTCTTCCAGATCTGGGCCGACATGGTGGCCTTCGGCGAGCGCCGGAAGCCCTTCGGTGAGCAGTTCTACTGTGCTTACGTGGGCCGTCGCGACTGTCATACCTATCGGCATTCCCACGAAGAGGTGATGGCGCGTTACGGGGATGCGATGTGCATGTGTACCCGTATGAGCCCCGCCCTTGCCGACGATCTCGGCGACCAGGTCTATATCGTCCGTCTCCGGGAGAAAGAGGAGATCGACGACTTCTTTGCTTTCCTTACCGAATAAACCCATATTCCTGCAAATTCTTATAAAGAATTTCAAATTTTTTATGTAAGTTTGTGAGAATATGAATTATCGCGGATTGATATTGTCCCTCATCGGTCTCGTGGCTGTCATCACGGGGATCATCTTTGCTGTCCGTGGCATCCGCCACAAGGACGACGATCCCGATGTCGACGGCATTGAACGGACGGCCCTGGACAGTCATTTTCCGCTGCTGACGGCCGTTCCTTCCGATGCGGCCGTGATTCTTTCCTTCTCCGGGGACCGGGACGCCGCCGCGTTCCTCACCGATTCCGCATCCGTGATTCCTTCGTTGATGTCCGGTATGCCCCGCAGATTCGTCCGGAGCGTCGCCTCCCGCAAGATGGCCGTTTCGCTGCATGACGCCGGACAGCTCACACCGCTTATGATTCTCGATGTCGAAGGCGCGGATTCCGCTGCCGTTGCGGAGATCACGCATCTGGCCGACACCGTCGGGATTAAATACAATTATCTCCCCGGATACGGCCTGCTGCTGGCCTCTCCTTCCGAGACCCTCATCGGCTCTTCCGAACGCCACGTGGAAGGCGGATTCTCCGTGCTGGAAAACCGCGAACTCCGTTCCGTCGCCGCCACGCTGCCTTACGGGAACGCCATATTCTTCTCCCACGCCGCCGCTTCCCGGATTATCCGGACTCTGCTGACGAAGACCTACAATCCTTATGCGTCCTTCCTCTCGAAGGCCGCCGTGTGGACGGGCTTCTCTCTCCCCGGGCGCGGTGAGCAGCAGCTGGAAGGACTTTCCACGACCTTCGGCAACAGTTGCTTCCAGAGCATCCTGACCGGAATGACGCCGGGCGAATTCAAGTTTGTCGATGTCGTTCCCGCCGAGGCGCGTTCTGTCGTGGCCTTCGCGACCGACCGGGCTGCGAGTTACTGTACGCTTCGCCGTAAATGGGTGGATGCCGACGGGCGTCTGTCCTCTTACAAGGAAGCCAATTCCTCGGCTAAGAAAGCCCTCGGCATGACGGCCGAGCAATACCTCGACGAAATGGACCTGAAGGAGGCCGCCTCCGTCCTGCTGCCTTCCGGCGAAAGGCTGGTGGCGCTCCGTTACCAGAAGAAACTCCCCGACGGGAAAGATCCGGTCGAATACAGGGCCGGTTATGCGCTCTCGATGCTCTTCGGCGACCTGTTCCGCCCGCAGGCGGATACGCTCTGGAGCGTCATACGCGGAAGCTGGAAGTGGATTGGAAGCCGCAGCGCACTGCTCTTGGCAGGGGAGAAGGCCCTTCGGGAATCACCCGATGCCGCCCTCATCCCAGAGCGCGGGGCCTTTGTCCTGTACAATGCCGGGAATGCGCCCTCCGAGGTGCTTTCGCCCGATTTCGCGGCACCTGTCCGCCGGCAGTTCCTGGGGGCGGACCGCATCGCATCCTCTTTTGCGGCCACTCCGTCGGATGAAGGGGTCCGCTATACGGTGTCTTACAAGGAGGCCAGACGTCCTGCGGCCAAAGCGGCTCCTGTCCGCCCGGCCGCCGTGTCGGAAGGCGGCAATGTGCCCTCATCACCTGTATTGCCCGAGGCTGCGCCCGCAGCGGTCGAGTATTCCGTCCGCAACTTCAAGACCGGCCGGATGAATACTTTCTTCCAGAATCCGGACAACGCCATCGGTCTTCGCGACGAGAACGGGCAGGTGCTCTGGACCGTACCGTTCGACCGTCCGCTGTGCGGCCGCGTCAAGGAAATCGATTTCTACGGCAACGGCAAGATCCAGTATCTCTTCGCCGCCGGGAGCCGTCTGTATATCATAGACCGTCTCGGACGGTTCATCCCGTCGTTTGAGACCGACCTCGGCAAGGATATTCTCCTCGGTCCTGACCTCTATGGCTTCACGGACGATGCCTATCAGGTCATGGTCCTGCACAGGGACAACACCCTGTCGCTCTATACCCTCGAGGGCGAGCGTTTCCCGGGATGGAAGGATATCACGTCCAAAGAAGCGGTTCCGGGCCTCCCGGAGGTGGTGACCGTCGAAGATAAGATGTATTGGAAGGTGCCTTATCCGTCCGGCGAGAAGTATTATGACTTTGAGGGCGGATCTCCGCTTTCCCGCCGCAAGGCCCGCAAATTATTAAGTAAAATCGTACTAAAACCTGCATAATGGAATTTAAATCTGTCAACAAGATCCTTCAGAACAGTATCAAGGAGAATTGGGACCGTCCCGCCCTGTCGAATTACCAGGGGGTGACGCTCTCGTACCGTGATGTGGCCAGAAGGATGGCCAAACTGCATATTGCCTTTGAGCAATGCGGCCTGGCCAAGGGCGACAAGGTCGCCATCTGTTCGAGAAACCAGGCCAACTGGGGCGTCTGCTTCATGGCGACGCTGACCTACGGCGCCGTCGCCGTCCCCATCCTGCATGAGTTCAAGGCAGACAGCATCCACTACCTCGTCAATCACTCCGAGGCGAAGGTCCTGTTTGTGGACGAAGTCATCTGGGAAGGGCTTTCTCCCGACGCGATGCCGGGCCTGGCCGTGGTCGTCCAGATCAGTACCTTCAAGTTCCTGTATGTGCAGGAAGACGGATTCAGTTCGGTCAGGGAGCATCTCAACGAATCTTTCGGCAAGAAGTATCCCGACAGCTTCGGCCCCGAGAACCTCGATTACTACGAGGATTCTCCCGAGGAGCTTGCCCTGATCAACTATACCTCGGGCACTTCCGGTTTCTCGAAGGGTGTGATGCTGCCTTACCGGGCGCTGTTCTCCAATATGCAGTTTGCTGCCGAGGACGCCGAGCCGCAGCTCAAGGCCGGGATGAATGTCGTGTCGATGCTTCCTACCGCCCATATGTACGGAATGATGTTCGAATTCCTTTTCGAGATGTCGATCGGCATGCATGTGCATTTCCTGTCGCGGGTGCCCAGCCCGAAGATCATCATGCAGGCTTTCTCGGAGATTCATCCGGACATCATCATCGCCGTGCCGCTCATCATCGAGAAAGTGTACCGCAACAAGGTCAAGCCGATTATCGACCGTAACAAGCTCTGGATGCGTCTTCCGGTGCTCGACCAGGTGATTGCCAAGCGTTTCAACAAGGAGCTCACGGCGGCCTTCGGCGGCCAGTTCGAGGAGATTATCCTCGGCGGCGCGGCCTTCAATCCCGAGGTGGAGAAATTCTTCCACAAGATCGGCTTCCACTATACGGTCGGCTACGGCATGACAGAGTGCGCCCCGATCATCGGCTACGCGCACTGGGATAAGGTGAAAGTCGGCTCCTGCGGCCGTCCGGCGCTCAACATGCAGATCAAGATCGACTCCCCGGACCCGAGAAATGTTCCCGGCGAGGTACTGGTCAAAGGCGCCAATGTCTTCCAGGGCTACTTCAAGAACGAAGAGGCGACGAAACAGTCCTTCACGGAGGACGGCTGGTTCAGGACCGGCGACATGGGCGTCATCGACGAGGACGGCTATCTGTTCCTCCGCGGGCGCTCCAAGTGCATGATTCTCGGCCCTTCCGGGCAGAATATCTATCCGGAAGAGCTGGAGGCCGTCATCAACAATTACATGTACGTCATCGAATCCCTGGTCGTGGAGGATAACGGCGGGCTGACCGCTCTTATCTACCCGGATTACCGCCAGGCCGGCCTTGACGGCATGTCCCGTGCCGACCTGGAGGGTTTCATGCGCTCCGCCCTCCCGGAAATCAACCGCCAGCTTCCGAATTATGCCCAAATCAAGAAGATCGAACTGATGCCCGAGGATTTCGAGCGTACGCCCAAGAAGAGCATCAAACGGTATCTTTATCAGCGGTAGGCCCATGAGTAAATTCGATCACAGTTATATGGAGATGGCCTCTGTGTGGGCCCGCAATTCCTATTGCAAGCGCCGCCAGGTCGGCGCGCTCATCGTCAAGGACCGGATGATCATCTCGGATGGCTTCAACGGAACGCCGTCCGGCTTTGAGAATATCTGCGAAGACGAGAACGGTGTCACCAAGCCTTACGTCCTGCATGCGGAAGCGAACGCCATTACCAAGGTTGCCAAATCCGGCAATAATTCCGACGGCTCGACGCTCTACGTCACCGCCTCGCCCTGCCTGGAGTGCTCCAAACTGATCATCCAGTCCGGGATCAAGCGGGTCGTTTATCAGGAGGAATACCGCCTGACGGACGGCATCGACTTGCTGCGCCGCGCCGGAATCGAGGTCTTGAAACTGGATTGACATGTCGCAGGAGAAAGGGGGATTCTGGCTCCATCTGATCCAGATCGTGCTGGCCGTCCTGGTCGGTATCCTGATTACGCTGACCTTCATCAAGGCCCGTGAGAACCGCTTCGTGCGGAGGGTCCGTTATCAGGACTGGCAGAAGCTCAACGTTATCCTCGGCGAAGTCGAGAAGGCATACGTCGATACCATTAAGGTCAAGGAAATGACGGACGCGGCCATCGTCGCGGCCCTGCACGAACTGGACCCGCATTCCGTCTATCTCCCGCCGGTGGACCTCGAGAACTCCGAGGCCGACCTGGCCGGCGACTTCGAAGGCATCGGCATCCAGTTCAATGTCCCGAACGATACGGCCATCGTGCTGGAGGTTATTCCCGGAGGACCGTCCGAGAAGGTCGGTCTGCTTCCCGGAGACCGCATCCTCAAGGTTGACAGTACGGTCATCGCCGGTGTTAAATTCCCTCAGGACAGCATGGTCCGCAGGATGAAGGGGCCGGCCGGTACCCGCGTGAAGATTACCGTCCGGCGGGAGCGGGAGACCATCCCGTTCGACATTACGCGCGGAAAGATCCCGATGCACAGCATCGACGCCTATTTCATGCTCAACGACACGACAGGCTATATCCGACTCGCCAAGTTCTCGGTATCTACCTATAAGGAATTCCGGGAGGCTTCCGCCGCGCTGATGGACAAGGGTATGACCCGCTTGATCTTCGATGTGCGCGACAACGCCGGCGGCTATTTCGAGCAGGCCTGCCTCCTCAGCAACGCTTTCCTGGAGCGGGGAGACACCATCGTGTATCTGGAAGGAAGGCGCCGTCGCCGCGAGGTCACGCTGGCAGATGGCCGGGGCACGCTCAAGGATGTCCGGCTGACCGTACTGGTCAATGAGAACTCCGCGTCCTCCAGCGAGATCTTTGCAGGAGCCATCCAGGACAATGACCGCGGCGTGATCGTCGGCCGGCGGACCTTCGGAAAGGGCCTGGTGCAGGAACCGCTGTATTTCAGTGACGGATCCGGGCTGCGCCTGACGGTCGCCCGCTTCTATACGCCTTCCGGACGTTGTATCCAGAAGCCGTATACATCTGACTATGAATATGATATCTATCGCCGGTATGCCCGTGGAGAGGTATTCTGTGCCGACAGCGTAAGGCTGGATTCCTCGGATGTCCACAAGACCTCCCTGGGCCGGATCGTCCTCGGAGGCGGCGGTATCATGCCAGACGTATTCGTCCCGATGGATACGACGCGCGCAACGCCGTTCTTCCAGAAGTGCAACAAGAAGGCCACCCAGATGCGGTTTGCCGCCGCGATGTTCGACAAGTATCGCAAACAGCTGCTCGTCATTGACGACGAAGCCGCGCTCGACCGGTTTATCCAGGGAGCCGGGCTTCCGGGACAGTTCCGCAGTTTCGCCGAAACCCGTGACGGCATCACGGCCGGAGATGCCGAGTGGAAGGAGACGCTACCGTATCTGGAACCGCAGATCAATGCCCTGGTATCACGCTATTCCCGCCTCGGAGAAAACGCGTTCTACAAGTACTATCTACCGATTGATGAGACGATAAAAGCTGCGCTGGAGAGTCCTTCTACTGTGCGATAAAGCGATAAACAATCGTCCCCATCTGCGTCTCCCGGGCATCGTCCCGGGAGAATTTTGAATTCCGCGCGGCATCCAGCGAACGCTGGCGGAGGCATCCGTCCGAGGACGAGGAAAGTTCGTCCACTTTGGCGGCCGTGACCTGTCCGATCTGGTTGACGGTGATGATGACCGTCACGTCTCCGGCGCCGTAACAGCGGTAAGCCGGAATCGGCAGGCGGAGGGCCTGGCGGCCTTCGAGCTCCCAGGAAAGGACGGAAGGGCCGGAATAGGCGCGGGGCTGCCCTTCGTCAGGGGAGGGTTTGTCCTCGCCGCCGCCGATGTCTACCCGGTCGTCGTTCTGCGGCTGCTTCTGGCCTTCTTTCAGCTCCCTGGCCAGCCGCTCGGCATCCTTGTACAGCTGCTCTGCGTCCGTATTGCGGTCGTCCTTCAGGCCGGCGTTGACGGCGATGTTGCGGATGGCCTCGCGGTCTCCGGACGAAGCGGCCGCAATGAGCCTCCGGAGCTCCGCTTCAGAGAGCTCCAGCGGCTTTTTGACGTCCGGTTTTTTCTTGATTTCGGGAGCCTTGGCTTCGGTGTAGTCGAGTACGTAGAACTCTACGCTGTTGACTTTGTCAATCTTGAAGACCAGCAGGATAATTATCACCACGAGGTGGATGATCGCGGTGATATAAATCCCTGCTTTGTCTTCACTTGACAGTTTCATTTCCGGATGTGGCTCATCGCTTTCTCGATGGTCGCCGAGATCACGTCGATGGCGACTTTGTTGTGGCCGCCCTGCGGAATGACGATGTCGGCGTAGCGCTTGGAAGGCTCGATAAACTGCAGGTGCATCGGCTTGACGGTGGCGACATAGTGCTCGATGGCGGTCTCTATGGTACGGCCGCGCTCGGCGATGTCGCGGACGATGATGCGCATCAGGCGGTCATCGTCGTCGGCGTCCACGAAGATCTTGATGTTCATCTGGTCGCGGAGCTCCTTGCAGTTGAAGATGAGGATGCCTTCGATGATGATGACATCTGCAGGTTCGACCGTGACGGTCTCCGTCTTGGAGCGGGAGCAGGTGATGTAAGAGTAAACGGGCTGCTCGATGGTCTTGCCCTGCTTGAGGTCGCGGATCTGCTGGCAGAGGAGCTTCCAGTCGATGGCGTCCGGATGGTCAAAATTGATATTGCGACGCTCTTCCACGGGAAGATGGCTGGAATCTTTATAGTAAGAGTCCTGGGGGATGACGACGACTTTTCCCTGCAGCTGCCGGGTGATGGCCTTTACGACTGTCGTTTTGCCGGATCCGGATCCGCCGGCGATACCGATGACTAACATATCTTATGGATTATTATTTTAGAACTCAGCGTTTTTGGGTGTCCTGGGGAAGGGGATGACGTCCCTGATGTTGGCCATGCCGGTGACAAAGAGCAGCAGGCGCTCGAAGCCGAGACCGAATCCGCTGTGCGGGACGGTGCCGTAACGGCGGGTGTCGATGTACCATTCGAGGTTCTTGCGGGACATCCCGAGCTCATCGATGCGCTGCTCGAGCTTCTCCAGCGAGGCTTCGCGCTCGGAGCCGCCGATGATCTCGCCGATCTTCGGGAAGAGGACGTCCATGCCGCGGACGGTCCTGCCGTCTTCGTTCTGCTTCATATAGAAGGCCTTGATATCCTTCGGGAAGTCGATGAGGATCACGGGTTTGCCGAAATGCTTCTCGACGAGGTAACGCTCATGCTCACTCTGGAAATCGGTGCCCCAGTGGACCGGATACTCAAACTGGACGCCGTCTGCGACCGCTTTCTCGAGAATCTCGACTGCCTGCGTGTACGTGACGCGCTCGAAGGCGATGCCGAGAACGCTCTTCAAGCGCTCCAGCAGTCCGTCATCGTATTTGTCGTTGAGGAATTTGAGGTCGTCTGCGCAATGGTCCAGGGCATACTGGACGAGGTATTTGACGAATTCCTCTGCGAGCGCCATGTTGTCCTCGATGTCATAGAAGGCCATTTCCGGCTCGATCATCCAGAACTCCGCGAGGTGGCGCGGGGTGTTGGAGTTCTCGGCGCGGAAGGTCGGTCCGAAGGTGTAGAT
>CAMUZW010000038.1 GCA_947165305.1 uncultured Bacteroidales bacterium | reverse complement strand
CCCCCGACGGAGGCAAACGTCCACTTGTAGCCGTTCTGTTTTTTCTTTTTGCACATAAGCTATAATGTTTTTGAATTTTCGCAGTAACTTACAAATATAATAAAACTATCGTTTCTTTCGTCATTCCGGGGCTTGTCCCGGGAATCTTAATACAAAAAAAAGACTCCGCCCAATGGACGGAGCCTTTAAAAACTACAGAACCGGATATCGGTTAGTTCTGGTAAGCGCCCGGCCACCAGGGAGTACCACGGGTCTCACCTCTGGCATCTTTGCCAAGAGCTCCGATGCTATTGAGCCAGTTGTAGAAGTCTTTCCCGATATCGGCGCCGCCAAATTCAAGAGTAACCTTACTATCCGTTTCGGTGTAACCCGCTTTCATGGCATTCTCGACCTCTGTCTGAGTTGCCGCCGTAAAACCAGTCAGGCTGCCGCTCCAGGTGTAAACACCGTAATAAGGGCTGGTTGTCCAATTACTGGAATAGCTGAGGGTTCCAAGACCCGACTCGGCAACACCCTGAAGATCAGTGGAAGCCCAGGCATCTGAAGAGGACGGTGCCGCCGTTCCGCTTACAACATTATGGCCACGGTCATTCAGCTTACCTGTCGTCTGAAGAAGAATTACATTCCCGGCCGTATTATTATTGATCAGAATATCGTTGCAAATCGTAATCTGGCGACTCTTGCCCCTGATCAAGGCAAGCGGGGTCTTGTCAAGGATGGAACTGTTGACAATCAGCCAGCCTCCATCACTGTTAAAACTCACGCAGTTGCCGGGAGATGCATTCGAACAATAATTATTGTAAGAGGTAACATTGTTCATACAGATGTTCGCAGCGGATGCGTGGATATTCACGCCCCAGCCGTTGCCTCCTGTCGTGTAATTATCCTTAAAGGTTACATCGTTCAGGTACACAAGCGTGTTGTTGGCCGGATTAATCATACCCCTGGTATTACCGTGGTTGCCTTCGAACAGGCATCGGTTCATATAGAGACGGTTCCCTGTTTTTTCCATCTTGATGCAAACATTGTTTGACCGACATTCATTTCCGGACAGCACGCAGTCGGTGAACCGGGCAACGACGTTATCCGCATTCATGTGCAAGACGGCAGAGGCATTGTTGACCACATTATTCTTGAACAAACACTTCTCGAACTCCACCGTGCCGCCGCCCAGCCGGGCTACCGCACCGCTGAAATTCCCGCTGGTACCATCCTTATTTGCGCCGGAGCGGCAGATGTTGTCATGGAAATTGCAGTTGGTAATCTTACAGACGGATGAACTACCCAATTCCATATTGATGCATCCGCCATTACGTCCCCGGTTGCCGGAGAATTCGCATTGGTCCATCA
Source organism: uncultured Bacteroidales bacterium (assembly GCA_947165305.1). Lineage (GTDB taxonomy): Bacteria > Bacteroidota > Bacteroidia > Bacteroidales > UBA932 > Cryptobacteroides. The sequence continues at coordinate 16,227 of CAMUZW010000038.1, read as the reverse complement.
GGAACGAGGTCACATCCCGCATCGAGATGGCGCCGCCGTTGGAATAATTGACCGTCGATCCTTCTTCCTGACCGGCTTCACAATTGGTGAAGACCGCATATACCAGGGAAGAAGTCGTACTGCCGGTTATATAGACGGAGCCGCCGTTGGAAACACCGGAGCCCGTGGAAAGGGTCTTTTCTCCAGTAAATGTAACCTTTTTGGACTCCGTTCCCTTGATGTTCAGGACGCCCATCGAGAAAATGGAAGCGCCGTGCATGAAGGCCGTGTTGCCGGAGAAGGTGGTCCCTTCATTAACATTGATGGTTGCCTCTGTGGCCTGTGAAGCGATAGCACCGCCGTTCCCGTTCGGAGCGATGTTGCCTTCGAACGTACAGTTGTTGAGCGTCAGTACGTCCGCGGCCTTTCGCAGGATGATGGCACCGCCGCCGACATTGCCGGTAACGGCCGTCTTACCCTGACCTTGTCCTGCCAGAGCTTGGTCGCCCTGATCCGCACGGTTGCCTGTGAAGGTGCAGTCCGTACAGGTCACGGTAGCGCCCTCCAGACTGATCGCCCCACCGCAGCGTTTGGCGATATTGTCCTTAAAGGTACATCCCACAAAACTGGTCTCAGCGGATCCAGCCGTATGGAACGCGCCGCCGCCCCAGCTGTTGACACTTTCATCGTATGCCTTGTTGCTGTCGAAGACGCAGCCGGTGAACGTCACATTCGTGAGGCCGGCGTTCTGTGCTGCTCCGGACGTGTTGACCCCCCTGTTATTGTAGAACAGACAGTTGGTAACAGATACGGGGCCCTCGCCCGAGATCAGGAACAGCGCTCCGGCATTACGCGCCAGGTTGCCGGCGAAATAGGAATTCTCCACCGTAAGGGCGCCCCCATCCAGAATAACACTGGCGCCGGACTTGCTGCTGTCGCTGTTGACGTTGTTCACGAAGCGGCAACTCTTGAGTGTGACGGCCGAACCGTCTCCGTTCACCCTCAGCGCGCCGTATTCCGGCGTCGTAGTGGACACGTCCTTGAAAGTCAGGCCCTCGAAGATCGCATCGACTTTGTCGCCGATGGTCAGGATGCCCGTCTCGTTATTACCCGTGAAGGCCGTACGATACTGCGTGGTATCGCGGCCGGCGGTGGTCGTGCCGGTCAGACCCGCAGGATAACCGCCGAGGAAGGTCATTTCAACCTTATCGCCGTACCCCGTATAGTCAACTTTCACATAATTTTCCTCCGTACCTTCGGCGAGATAGTAGTCGCCGGCGGCCATATGGAAGGTCACTCCGTCGAATTCGGCGGCGCGGACGGCAGGAAGACTCAGCAGACGACGCATGTCGGCAGTGCTGATCGCATTGTCCCAGCTCTCGCCGCTCATCTCGCCGGCTCCGGAAACGGTCACGTAGTAATCGGAAAGGATGATTTCCGGTTCACCGTCGGCCGAAAGCTTGATGGAATTGAGTTTGCCGCCCTGGAAGACGACATCCTTCGAGAGCGTGAACTCCTTGGTATATTCCGTACCGTCGGTACCGACGGCAATCACGGAAAGCGTCGTGCCGGAAGGAACGCTGACATCCTTGGCGGAAATGTTCATATAAACGCTCAGCACCTGTGAGGAAGCGGAGACATCCACATTCTCAAGATTGACCGAGAGTTTGTTCGCAGTAACCGTACCGGCGTTGTCCTGATAGAACAGGGCAGATGGGGCGACGAGGGAAGCCTTGGTAACACCCGTGACACCGTCGGGGAGTTTCACCTGAAATTTCAGTACGCCGTTCTGGGACAGGGTCCCGCCATGAGCGGCAGCCCACTCGGACGTGAAGGCGATATCCTCATAGGTATCGACGCCTTCAAGCCAGGCATTGTACGACAGATGCGCCGTACTGCCATTGCCGGTTTGCGTCTGCGCCCCATAAGTCTTTGCCTTGATGGCATCCAGACTCTCGAACGAACCAGGATAAAGGATCGTGAATCCGGTCCCTTCCACCGCGTTGCCGGAGAACGTGGCCTCATGGCCCGAGAAGCCTTCCTCGATCGAGTAGAGTTCCGAAGCCTCACCGGAGATGACGCGGAGCGCATCGTTCTCCTGCCAGGCAAGCGCCATGCCCTTCCCTCCGGCCGTTTCATCGGTCATGGACACCTTGGTCAGTGTCTCAGGAATGGAAACCTTAATAATGTGTTTATCGGCTGGTTTTGTCTCGGGAGCGTTCTGCTCCTTGTTGCAGGCGGCAAAAACAGCCGCGAAAGCCGCAAAGGATGCGACAATGTACATCAATCGTTTCATGGCTGTTCCTCCTCATCATAGATTACGTTCTCGTCGAAATCGGCGAGGGCCGACGCCAGAAACTTCCGTTCCAGGTCGGTCGTCTTGCAGCGAACTGCAGGGGTTACATAATTCTTTTTCATACGATATTGAATAATAGTTATTTCTGATAAGCGCCCGGCCACCAGGCATCGCCGCGGACGGTGCCGAGGGCATCCTTGCCAAGGGCGCCGATTTCACTCAGCCAGCCGTAGTAGAACTCACCGAGGGTGTTGTCACCGATGTAGGCGTTGAACCCGTCATACTTCATATTGAGACTCTCCTTAACTGCCGTCTCAAACCCTGCCGGTGTAATCTTCGTGAAAGACTCCGCAGGGCCGTTCCAGGTATAAACATTCTTTTCCGTGTCGAAGGCACTGGTCCCGAGGCTCGCCAAAGTGGCGTCATAGATATTTCCGGATTCGGTCAGATTGACATCCGTCCCGTCAATGGCCGGCCCCATGATGTTATTATACGCATAAAGCGGGCACTTCATCTTGTCAAGCGGGCCGAAGACAAGCGGATTCTCAACGGTCGACGTGTTGATGATGAGCGAATTGGCCAGCAGCACGGAAGCGTTGTTGGAGGTGTCCGTGTTGCGGACGGCAACCAGGTCGGCCGCTCCGATGAGTGTCGAGTTGGTAAAGATAATCAGGCCGTCATTGTTCAGCAGGACGCCGTTGCCGCCTTCCTGCTGACGCTCGTTACCATAGATCGTGCAGTTGTTGAAGCAGGCGATGCCCGGGTTGCCGCCATGCAGGATGAACCCCCACTGGTTGGTGCGCATCGTATTGTTGTAGAACACACAGTTGTTGAAGAACCCGATGGAGCCCTGCTTGTTGCTCTTGCTGCCGTTGGCCTGGATGAGGCCGCGGTCGGAGGCGCGGTTGCCGATGAACTTGGTGTTGTTGCACTTGAACCAGCCGCCGGAGGCCTCTCCGGAGCCGCCTGCCTGGAGGAATATCAGCGCGCCCGTCACGGCCTCACAGTCCTCGAAGACACAGTTATCAATGGTGAAATCAGCCCGCTGGACAGAGATGATGCCCGCGCCCTTGTTGGTGCTGGAAGCCATCGGGGTCGCCGTGCTCGCCTTGCAGGAATGGAAACGGCATCCCTCGACGGTAACGACGGCATCCACGGCATTGGCGTGAATTGCACCGCCGTTCCCTTTTTCCGTCTCGGTATAGCATCCCTCGAACAGGCAGTTTTTGTAAATCTGCGTTCCTTTGGAATTGTTGGCAGCTCCGCCGGTATTGAACGAATGACTCTTGAAGGTGCAGCCGGTAAATGTCACATGGGCCGCATCGTTGTCGGTATAGACAGAGCCGCCGTTCCGGGCGTAATTCCCGGTACCGAACTCGCAGTCCGTCGCCACGACCGTCCCCTTGGAGCAGCGGATGGCACCGCCGCTGTTGCTGGCCGTAGCGGTCTTGTTGTTGTCGAAGAAGGTGCCCTCGAGCGTGAGCGTCGCATCGCCCGAGCCGCCGGCCGCGACATGGATGCCGCCGCCGTTATCTGATCCGCGGTATCCGTTTGCAATCGTCATACCCTTGATGGTAAGGTTGGTCTGATTGCCCAGGAGAAGGACACGGTACTGCCCGTCACCGCTCAGGATGGCGTCCTTCGAGCCGACGAAGGTCAGGTCCACCTGCTTGGAATAGCCGTTGTATTCGATCTTGAGACCATTCTCATTCGCAGCATCCGGAAGCACATACGTGCCGTCCGCAAAGTGGAAGGTCGCACCGTCCAGTTTCGCGGCATTGGCGTCGGAAACCGCCTGACCGGAAGGATTCTCCTCGCCGGTCACGACCGTCCGCAGGAGCGACTTGAGCTGATTGACATCAATGGCGTTGTCGGCATCGACACCGGTCTTCTCGCCCGCTCCCGTCACGCTGACGTAATAGTCGGTGAGGATGGTCACGACCTCGGGCTCAAGGCGGATGATGCTGAGCTTGCCGCCCTGCATCACCACATCGTTCTCCACCGTGAAACTCTGGCTGTAAACATTGTCATCCGCAGCGGTCACCTTTACGGTGAGTTCCAGCCCGGCGGCAAGGGCGATGTCCTGCGCAGGCACGTTCAGATAGGCCGTCAGGATCTGTTCGGAGGCAGACACGTCCACATCCGACAGGCTCAGGGCCAGGGAAGCGCTCTTCACGGCGCCGGCATTGTCGAGACAGAATATCTCAGTGGGTGCCTCGAGTGCGATACGCTTCACCGCCGCATATTCGGAAGGAAGGGTCACGACCATCTTGAGCACGCCGCACTGATGAAGGGTGCCACCATGGGCGGTCGCCCAGTCCGGGCTGAAGGCCACTTTGTCATAGGCGTCCACCCCGGTCAGCCAGGTGTGATACACGAGATGGTCCGCATTGCCGTTGCCGGTCTGTGCCTGATTGGCATAACTATAGGCGGTCACATCTGCCAGCGTGGCAAACGTACCCGGATAAATGATATCGAAGGCAGATCCTTCCACTGCGTTGCCGGTGAAATCCGCAGCGTGGCCGCTGAAACCTTCCTTGATGGAGAAAAGCTCCGCGTTGCTGCCGGAAATAACGCGGATGGCGTCTCCCGCCTCCCAGGCGAGGGCCATTCCGCCGCCGGAAGCCGTCCGGTCGGTCAGGGACACCTTGGTGACGTCCGAAGGAATGGTGACATGCATGACCGTCCCGTCCTGCGGGAGCGGCTCGGACACTTTATTGCAAGCTGCCAGGAGGGCAGCGGAGGCCGCTGTCAGCGCGGCATATCGAAGTATTCTTTTCATTGTCATTCCTCCTAATGAATGATTACCGGATCCATGTCGATGAGCGAATCGCCGGGCAGTTCCTGCGCCTCTCCCTGATAAGCGCCCGGCCAGAAGGCGGCGCCTCGGACCTCACCCCGGCCGTCCACGGAATACCCCTTCGGGGACATTCCGTCGAGCCATTCGAAGAAAGCGGCGCCGATGCCGGACATCACGTCCGCGAGTTCGACATCGAAACTGTCCGTCATCGTCCGCGTCACGTCATCCTGCGACGCCGCCGTAAAGCCGGGCAGGGCGCCGTTCCAGGTATACACGTTCGAAGCATAAGCGTGAGAGCCGAAACTGTCTTCGGTGCAATTGAGAAGATCTGTCTCATGTGCAGTGAACGAAGAGAAGGTAAAGCTGCTCATCGCATTGTGACCATTCGAAAGCGTCACCGCGGAAGCATTGCCGACCAGGACCGGCTTACCGGCCGTGTTGACGAGAATATTGTTGCAGAGTACCTGCTTGCCGGCGGCGTCATCGATGCGGAGGAGTCCCAGCTGGCAGGATTCGATCAGCGTGCAGTTGACCATCAGAAGGGAATGATAGCCGTTGATGGAGACATTGTTGTTGCCTTCCGTCGTGCTGGCGTTGCTGTTCCCGTAAATGGTGCAGTTGTTCATACAGACATATCCCTTGCCGTGCATGACGACGCCCCAGCCGTTATTGTCGGAAGTACGGTTGGAGTAGAAGGTGCTACCGTTGATGAAGACCGTTCCGCCGGCCATCTGGATCATTCCGCGGGAATTGGCGGTATTGCCGCTGAAGATGCATTTATTGATCTTCAGGCGGGTCTTGGCGTTGACGCTGATACAGGAGGCCTGCTTGGCGAAGTTTCCGGTAAACGAGCAGTTCTCGAAGGTGACGTCATTGGCCTGCGAGGCGCCCTCGATACGGACCGCACCGCCGTACTGGTCTGTTGTAGTGGTCTCGATCCGGTTGTTGGCAAAAGAGCAGCCCGTGAAAACGGCCGACGTAATGTCTTTGGCCAGATAGACGGCGCCGCCGTTGTTCCCATTCTTGTCTGAACTTCCTTCCGACCGGTTCCCCTTGATGGTGCAGTCCTGCAGCGTAAGGGAACAGCCCGTTGCGAACAGGGCGGCGCCATGATCCGGCGTGAGACCGTCCGAAAGGGTGATTCCCTTCAGCGTCAGCCGCATCTTGCCGGAGGCCCGCAGGATCCGGTACTGGTTGCTGCCGGTGAAGACCGTTCCCGCAGAGCCCTCGAGGGTCAGCCGGACCGTTTTGTTGGTCCCGTCGAAACCAAGGGAAAGTCCTTCGGGGTGCTCCGCATCCCAAAGCGGGTAATTACCGTCGGCAAAGTGGAAGGTAACGCCGTCCAGCGCTTCAACCTGCTTGTCGATATCCTCCTGCGAGGAATCGAGCAGGCTGCGCTTACGGGCAAATTCCTTGAAAGTCGCAAGATCCATCGCATCTGCAGCGGAAGATCCGTTCTTCTCGCCGGCGCCCATCACGCTGACATAGTAGTCCTTGAGGCCGGGCGTAACCGGACTATCAGGGTCTTCAGGATGCTGGGGATCGTCCGGATCCTGCGGCCCCGGGGGCGTATCAGGCTCATCCACGGGATAATTCTTGTTGTGCTCATCAATCTCAGCCTGGCTCAGCACCTGCGCCTGACGGATCTCCGCAGGAGAACAGGAGCCGATCCAGAGGACCGCGACGATGGATAACAGGATATATGTCAATCTTCTCATATGACAGCTATTTTATTCGTCCAAATTAGGGTCGTAAGATCCGGGCTGGAAGTCCTCACCACGCATTTCTCCCCGCCCGTCCATGGCAAAGGAATTCGGTGTCACCCAGGTGGCGTAAGCACGCCCGAGCACAGCGATATTGCAATAAGCGGAAGGATCGAAAGAGACGGCGGCGTCATAGATCTCATCCGCACCGGTGAACCCCTTAAGGTCCGCCTCAACCTGGGAGATATCCCATTTCCAGCAGTTGTTCTCGACGGAGCCCGAGAGAACCATATCTTTCTTCAGGTCTTCCGCGGAGGAAGGATCCGAAAGTCCTTCGGCGCAGGTAACCGTCTTGAACATATTGTAACCGCGGGAAATAAAGGTCGCGCCGTTTGAATTCAGCGTCAGCCCGCAACCGTCCGTCTGGGTGTTCCCGAAGACATTGTTGATCAGGATCGACTTGCGGTCCTGCTTGGATTCGCAACGGAAAGCCGCGTTGTTGGTCCCGTTCGGGGATGCATCGTCGATGATGGTGTTGCTCGACAGGAAAAATCCGCCGCCGCCGTTGATCGTAGATCCGTTGCCGGAATGTCCGATGAGGGTGCAGTTGTTGGCGCAGAGGACGCCGTCGGAGACCTGGATGGCCTTCCCCCAGGTATCCGAAAGGGAGTTCCCGGAGAAGAAGCAGCGGTCCAGGAAGACCACGGCGGAGCGGGATGCCGTACGGATCGCGCCGCCGCGGCTGTTGGCGGAATTGTTCTTGAAGACACAGCCACGGGCCTTGAAGTAACCCTCGCTTACAAAGGCGCAGGGACCGCCCTGATAGGCGGTTTCACCGGTGAATCCGCTGGCATTATCCTCGAAAATGCAGTTGTTGCACTCGACGGAAGTTCCCGTGTAGGTTCCGTTGATGCCAAACACGGCACCGGTCTTCCCTTCGGTCTCCTTGTCCAGCGAGTTGCTCTTGTAGAAATGCCTGAAGGTAATGTTCTCGAAACGGACCATGCCGCCCGTCACATAGGCAAAAGCGCCGTCTCCCTCGTCGGGCGTACCGTCTCCGTTCAGGTCCCCCGTAAAGATGGTGGGATAGGCGACGGGATCACAACCCTCCAGTTCGTCATACGACAGATCCTTGCTGTAACCGCCGCGGATGCACAGGATATCCTTTGAGATCGTCAGGAATTTCCCGGCCTCTTTCGGCACGATATAGGTGCCTTCCTGAATATGGATGCCTGCATCCGACAGTCCGGTGGTCGTGTTGGAGATCATCGTCAGGAAATCATTGAAGGAAAGGGCGTTGTTCCAGCCGCTGCCGGTCCTGGAACCGGAGCCGTCCTTGGTAACGAACCAGTTGTCGGCAAATTCCTGCTGCGTGGGACCGCCCCCGGTACCGGGAGGAACCATATCCCAATGAGGCTGGCAGGCTGCCAGAAGGCAAAGCGGAATAATATATCTGATGATGTGTTTCATACGCTTGCGTTTTATTTGGAGATCGTGGGATAACCGGGATTCTGCACCAGATAGGGATTTAACTCCAGCGTACTCTGGCAGAGAGGATAAATGCGGTGATGAGTGTCCTTGTCGGCAGGCTTGTCCCACCAGGCCTCCTCGAACCGGCCGAAACGGATCAGGTCGTCCCTGCGATGGCCTTCGAAAATAAACTCACGCATCAGTTCATCAAGGAATTCCTGGTCGTCAAGCACGACAGTGCCGCTGTCGGAGCCGACATAGGCGATGTTGGCGTTGAAGTTCTCGTAATTGCGCTTGCGCACCGAATTCAGCAAGGCGCCCGCACCGGTCTTGTCGTTATTCCGGTACAGGCATTCCGCCTTGGCGTACACCACTTCGGTCAGACGCATGTCGGTAAAGTCGGACTCGATGAAATAACCGCCGCCGTACGGGTAAAACGGATATTTGACGCAGTACAGGCCCGAGTTCATATCGCCGTTGAAGAGCGTCGAAGCCGCCCGGGCCGGATCGGTGATGTCACCGGTCGGCGCGCCGGTCATGAAGCCGCCCACCTGGTCGAGCAGGTAAAGATCGTAGCCGGCGTGTGCCTGGGCTTTCTTGCCATCCTTGTCGATGATATATCCTTCCAGGAAGAACATGCCTTCGCGCGTATTGCTGCTGAGGTTCTTGTACTGCTTGTAGCGCAGGTCGCCGGGATACCTCTCGAATTTCTGCGTAGGGCAGCCGAGCTTATAATTGTACGGAGCCCCGCTGAAAGAGCGGCGCGGCTTGTTGTTGTCGTACGACGGGGACAGGTGCCAGCGCGGGTTACGGTTACCGTTCTCGGTAATCTCCAGATAGGACTGGGAGTTGTACGGAAGGCCGCGGCCGTAGATTGTACGGCGGTCGTTCTGCATATGCCAGGACGTGGTTCCGAACGAAGCCGGGAAGCCGAAGATGACCTCCGTGCAGGTCTCGTTGTTCCAGTCGAAGGGCTCCCACCAGTTCTCGGCGAGTTTGTAATTGCCGAACTCTCCGTCGAGGATGCGGTCGCACATCGCGATGCACTTGTCGTAGGCTTTGTAGCCCATCCAGGCCTCGGTATTGAGGTAGAGCCTGACGAGAATCATCGCGGCAGCCGCCTTGGTGAATTCGCCCTGGTGGACGCCGGGACCGGCATTGCCCTCCTTGGCGGGAAGAAGCCGGATGCAGTCGAGGAGCTCATCTTCGATGAATTTGTACATCACCTCAGGCGACACCTGCTTCTTGCGCTCGACCTTCTCATTCTCCTCGGTAGAAGAAGAGGTGATGAGCTGGCAGTTGCGATAGAAATCGAAAAGTTTGAAATAGGCGTATGCGCGCATCGCGCGGAGCTGCGCCTCGAACGAATCCCATTCCGCCTCGCGGATATCGGGGAATTTGGAATGATCCAGCCGCTTGATGTCGTCCAGCACCAGGTTGCACTGGGCGATACCCTGATAGGAATTGACCCAGAAGTTGCCGAGGTAGCTCTCGACGAGGCCGCCGGAAATGTCTTCCCAGTTATGCGTATGCCAGTCGGCCCACTGTCCGCCGTCCCACCAGCCGTAAGAATCCATCTGGGGTGTCATGAAGACATCCGAAGGAAGTTCCTGCATCGGAACGTAGCGCTGCACGGACTCGAAGAAGTGCTCGAACGGCCGGAAGACGGCCTTGATGACGTCGGTCCTTTTCTGGTAATAGTTGGCTGACATCAAGGATGAATAGACGTGCTCGTCCAGATCGGTGCAGGAAAGAAGCCCTGCCAGAATGATCACACCCGAAAGAATGTATTTATTGATCTTTTTCATAAAGCTCCTCCTTTTTAGAAACCGATTTGGGCGCCGAAGACAAACTGGAAGGCAGACGGGTAGTACGTCTTTTCTCCGCCGAAAGTACCCGGGGTCATGCCGTTGACCGGATAGACTGAAGGATCGATACCCGTGAAGCGGGTGAACGTGTAAAGGTTGGACGCCGTAAAGAACACGCGGATCTTCTCGAGGAATTTCCGGTCGAAACTGTGCGTCCAGCCGAGGCTCACCTGGTCGATCTTGAGATAATCTCCGGGCTCGAGGAAGTAGTCGGTGATGACATTGCGTCCCTTTGTGACGGCCGCATTCCTGGCATAAGCCGAAGTAAGTACGTTGGTCGTCATGCTCTGGAGGCCGTAATAGAAGTCGTGCACGTTGAAGATCTCGAATCCGGTCGCGGCGCGGAGCGAAATGCTCAGGTCGAATTCCTTGTAACGGAAATTGTTCGTCAGCGAGCCCGTGAACTTCGGGAGGCCGTTGCCGGTAACGGTCTTGTCGGCATCCGTTCCCTGTCCGATGGGAATGATCCGGCCGTTGGCGGCGTAGATGAGCCAGTCGCCGCGGCTGTCGATGCCGGCGTAGCGGTAGGTATAATAGTTACCGACCCGCTGCCCTTCTTCCAGCCGCTGAAGGTTTCCGGGGCTGTTCGGATTGGTCATGTTGCACATCGACACATAGCTCTGGCCGTGATAGATATCATTGGAGAAGCTCTCGAACTTATTGGCCGAGGTGGCACCGATGACGGTGAATGCCCAGTTGAAATCCTGTTTGCGGATGGGATTGACCGTAATGTCGAATTCGAAGCCCTGGTTGCGCATCGAGCCCACATTGGCGGTGATGGAAGCGGCCAGGTTCGGCGGTACGGCCACGTCATAATCGCCGAGCAGGTCTACCTGGTGGCGGTTAAAGTAGTTGAGGCTACCCGTGATGCGGTACTTCCAGAAACTGAAGTCGATACCCACATTCTGGTTGTAACCCTTCTCCCAGCGCAGGTCGGTATTGACGTTGCCGCTCGGGCCCCATACCTTGAAACGCGTACCTGCATACTGCCAGTAACCGTAAGAACGGTACGTCGACAGCGACAGGTAGTTGCCAATGTCCTGGTTGCCGGTGACACCGAAGTCATAACGCAGCTTGAGGTCGTCAAGCCAGGAAGAGGTCTTCTTCATGAACGGCTCGTCGCTCAGGCGCCAGCCCACCGAAACGGCGGGGAAATTACCCCACTTGTGATCGGCACCGAAGCGGGACGAACCCTCGTGACGGATCGAGACCGACAGCAGGTAGCGCTCTTTCCAGTCATAGTTGGCACGGGCGAAGAAAGCGATCAGCGTATGGTCGGATTTGGCGGAAGACATGTTGATCTTGCCGTCCTCGGCGGCAAGGGTACCTTCCCCGATGTTGTTGACCGTCGTGGCATCCGTGGTGAAGTTGGTGTTGTTCATCGACATCGACTCACTCACGCCATAGGCATAGGAATAACCGGCCATCAGGCGGAGCCGGTGCTCCTTGACCTTCATCGAGAAGTTGGTCACCCATTCCAGATTGACCGTCTGCGACATGGAGGCATACTTGGCGGCATATCCCGTCGTACCGCTGTTGACCTGTCCCGAGAAGGTGGACGGCTCGTAGTCGTCGTTGATGCGGTCGGTCAGGTGGTCAGATACCGTGATCTGTGAACTCAGTTCGTAATTCGGATGGGCCGGGGCGAAGAGCGGAAGCAGGTTGATCTTGGCCGTACCGCTCATTTCATATACATGGACTTTGTCGAAGTCCAGGACCTGGGTCGCCCGCTCCACGACATTGGATCCCGTCACGCCGGCGGCGAACTGATAGTAACCGTTCGGAGAATTGTCGTCATAGACCGGATAGGTCGGGTTATTCTCGAGGATAGGCCCGAAGCCTGTGGAGTTGTTCTTGCGGATGATACGGGGGGCGATGTTGGCCGAGAACGTAAAGAGTCCGCTCTTGGTGGAATGGCTGAACGAAGCACGGGCGCCGTATTCGCGGCGGTCCGAACGGAGGTCAATGCCCCGCGCATAGCGGTAGTCCGCCGTCACACGGTAATTGGTCCGTGCATTGCCACCCGAAACGGTGAGCGTGTGCATATGGGCGATACCGGTCCGGGTCGCCTCCTTGAACCAGTCGGTGCTGGCGCCGAAATCGGCCAGCGGATTGGTAATGCAGCGATAGGCCCGGTACTGGTCCGCCGAGAGCATATGCAACTCGCGCTTGGCCTGGTTGAGGGTCAGCGAGGTGCTGTACTGGGTATGGACCGCACCGTCACGGGAACCCTTCTTGAGGTTGACCAGAATAACGCCGTTACCGCCGCGGGTACCGTAGATAGCGGAGGCCGCACCGTCCTTGAGGACGTCGATAGACTCGATGTCGGTCGGGTTGATGTTGGTCATGTCACCGCCGGGGACGCCGTCGATCACATAGAGGGGACCGGTCCCCGCCTGACGGGAGGAGACACCGCGGATCTGGATGTCCGCCTGGTGGTTCGGGTCGCCGGTCGCACTGTTGTCGACCGTCACGCCCGACACCTTGCCCTGCAGCAGCATCCGGCTGTCGAGAGAAGTAACCTGGTTGAGGTCCTTGGCTGCCACGTGGGAAATGGCCGAGGTCATTTCCTTCTTGGTCAGCGTACCGTAACCGACGACCACCACCTCGTCGAGGGCGGTCATCGCCGTGGCCAGCACGATCCTGAGATCTTTCTGGCCCTGATAGCGAAGCACCTTGTCCTCAAACCCGATGGAGGAGATGACAACTTCCTGTCCCCTTTCGAGGGGAATGGAAAACTTGCCGTCCAGGTCGGTCACGACACCGGTCTGGGATCCTGGAATCATGACGGAAGCACCGATGACCGGCACCCCGTCCGGGTCCACGACCGCTCCGGTAAACGTTCCCTGTGCCTTGGCCGCAAATGGCAGCATCAGCAGAAGCACGGCCAGGCAGAGCGTTTGGGTGAATTTGTTCAGCATATGATGGGAGTTTATATTTCGTCGGAGCTGATCGGATTCAGCAGATGATAGCCGGCCGCCAGAATAGCCTTCCGGGCTTCGAGGCCCGTATCCACGTGGATGCACTGGCAGGCGGGGAAGGTCTTACGGATATCATTGACCTGGGCCACCTTGAAATCCTGCGGCCAGAACTGGGCGGTATTGAGCGTCCAGATGGCGTTGACCGAGAGGAGCGTCCCGGCATTGACGGCATTGGCCACGGTAGAACGGTTGGTAGGCTGCTTGCCCGAATCCACGGCGCCGGTCCGGGATGCCTCGGGAGTCGTGGGATTCCAGCCGCACTGGGTCCAGTAGACATGATCCGGCAGGCCCTTCTCCACGAGTGTGGCGGCACAGGACACCCAGCTGTACACATTGCACTCCGGATTGGCGGTAAAGGCAGAAATGACCTTCGCCTCCGAATTGCAATAAACAAGGACCTGATCGGTCATCCCCTTCCGGGCAATGGCCGCCACCACGTCCGGGATGGACGCGATGCGGTCTCCGAGGTCCACATTGATGTAAATCCGTCCCTTGCAGGCGTCGAGATACTCGTCGAACGTAAGCATCTTCTGGTCCGTGACCTTGTTGTTGCGATCCCGGAGGAAGAGATCCTTGATCTGGGCGAGGGTCTTGTCCTTGATCTCGCCGGAGCCGTTGGTCTCGCGGTTGAGGTTGGAGTCATGAGAGACCATCAGGTAGCCGTCCTTGGTCGTGTAGAGGTCATTCTCGACAATATCGACCTTATCCTTGATGCACTTCTCGATGGCCGGAAGGGAATTCTCCGGAATCGAGAAATCGGACGAATTGGCCCGGTGCGCCATCACGAGGATGAGATCCTTGTCGGCACGGAGGCGCTGTGCAAGCGACTGGAGAGTCTCGAGATTCTCCACCGTGACCCGGAAGGTCTGCTTCTCCATTTCGGCGGGAGCCATCGTGACCGAAATCGTCTTGAGACCGCCCGTCTCGAACGCATAGGTCACCAGGCCAGGGCCCGTACGGGTAAGGGTCTTCTCCCGGCCGAACTTGACCGACACCTCGGTCGACGCGGCGATGTTGGCCACGTTGACGGAGACCGTCACACCCCTCAGGATCGTGGCGCCGTCCTGGGCGCAGGTCACCGAGGGTTTTAACTTTTCGCCCTCCTTACCTCCACCGTTCTTCTCGCAGGAGACCAGCATCAAGGCGGCCAGGATGCACCCCAGAAAGATTTTGAATCTTCTCATAGACATATTTATTTTTTGATTTCCTCAACGAACACTTCCCTGAGCTGCTTGCCGGCAAGGGTGATGTGGCGCTCCACGGTTTTTTCGGAGAGCGAAAGCGCCCTGGCGATCTCTTTGTTGGACATCCCCTGCAGGCGGCTCAGCTCAAAAACCTTTCTCCGTTGGGGCGGAAGCTGTCCGAACTGCTCCATGACCAGAGAGACATCCGCCCGTTTCTCCGGATCGGACCCCTTCTCTGCCAGGGATTCCATCGCCTCGACCGGTTCGGTCGCCTTACAAGCGCGGAGGTGATTGAGCACCTCACGTTTGGTGAGGACATACAGGTAATTGCCCAGGGAGAGCGACTCGTCGAGGCGGTCGCGATATCGCCAGACCTTCAGGAAAACATTCTGTACCAGGTCCCTGGCAGTGGACAGATCCTTCACGATGTACTCGGCGAAACGGACAAACCGCGGATAGTACAGGTGGAATGCCTGCTCGTACGCAGACATCTCCCCTTTTTTGAGTCCGGTTATCAGTTTCCGTTCGGTCATCGTCAAGCTCGTGGTATAATTAACAAATATATTAAAAAAAAACTTAAAATATCAACTATCAGGAATTCGACGATGGAAAATTCAGCGCAGGCCCTTCGACTTGAGATAGAGTTCGGCCAGTTCGAAGCAGTCGGTCTGGACGAAGTCGGAGCCGGAGGCGATGAACTGGTCGAGGACCTTGCAGGGAGCCTCGATATCGTTTACGTAATAATTTGAATACCAACTCCTTATCTCACCATCCCAGGTAAGGGAGTTGGAATAGGAAAGCCCGCCCAGGGCGTGAACCTTGTAGCCGAACTTCTCCGTCGTTCCCTTGTAATACGTATCGCCCCCATATTGGAATAGCAGCGCACAGTTGCAATAGGCCATTGTGAGATACGATCTGCAATCATTGGGCGAACCGATATACGGATGGACGGCGATCCAGGTGCTCATATTGTTGTACGCCCATTCGATAATCTCCTGCTTCTCGCTGGCGGTATAGCCGTAAATCATCACCTGGTCGGCCATGTCGGCCTCCTGGATGACTTTCATCAGCGCATTGATCTTGCAGCTCTTCACGTCGAGATTGACATAGATCTTGTCCTTGCAGGCCAGAAGCGCCTCCAGCAGGGTCGGGACCTGGATCTCCTGCCCATCCTTCTTGTATGTGGAGGACTGGCCGCGGTACTTCATCCGGAGGGCCTTGATCTGGGCGAGGGTCATATTGGCGACGCTGCCGGTGCCGTTGGTCGTCGCGTTGACGGTCGCGTCGTGCATCAGCACGATGGCGCCGTCCGAGGTTGAACGCGGGTCCAGCTCCACCATATCCGCCCCCTGGGCGATGGCTTCCTCGATGGCCGCGACGGAATTCTCCGGGATCTTCTTGTCGGCGGAACTCCACGTATTGGCCCTGTGCGCGCAGATGTAGATGCGGCTGGCAGGGACCTCTTGATGGCCGTATTCATCGATCTTTTCCTGGAAAAGTTCCAGAAGCGTTGTGGTGCCGGGATGCACCCGTCCGTCATCGACCGGAGAGGGTGCCGGCTTGTCTTTGCCCCCGTTCTTATCGCAGGCCGACGCCGCTCCGAGTAGGAGCAGCGCCGCTGCAAATAACAAAAACTTCTTCATTTCGTTTATTGTTTACAGGTATGACGGCGGTCATGACCGATCATCGGCCATTCGGTTTCGCCCGGACCGGTGCAGCCCTCATAGCTAAGGCAGGCGACACCGCCGAATTCACGGGAGTCGTTATCCGTGAAGCAGATATACATCTTTCCATCATCTCCGATGACCGGTGAGCACCAAATCTTGGCCGTAGACATCGCGCCGAAAGAAGAAGCGTAGCGGCTGTCGGCGACGACGAGATCGGCAAGGTTGCGCTTCACGAGAAGTTCGCACTTGGAGCCGGAAAGCTTGACGATGTAGTAGTAG
>CAMUZW010000037.1 GCA_947165305.1 uncultured Bacteroidales bacterium | reverse complement strand
GTCGCGGAGCACAACGGCGACTTCCTCAAAGTGGTCGAGACGACGGAGGAGTAAACTTCTCATAGTAATGTTTTCCCCCATTTGTCATAATAAATCGTTTATAAAACGTTGAGTTATGACAAAGGATACTAGTTTAGAACGCATATGAAGAAATTTTGTTTGTTCGCAGCTTTGACCGGTCTTCTTGCGGTCGCGGGCTGCAACCGGATTGAGCAGGACGGCATTCCCGCAGGCGGGAAGACGATCCGTCTCCACATCACTGCCCAGGCCCCCGGAATTACCAGGACCACCCTTTCCGAAGATCTTCAATTTGCCTGGGAGGGGAATGAATCTCTCGGTATCATCTTCGGTAACTCCTCGTCTTCCAACGCCGAAACAAGCGCTGTCGTGGAAATTCCGAGTATCGCCCCTGGCGTTTTCGAAGGCGAAATTACCATTCCTTCGGGATTTACAGAGACCGATATCCAGGGTGTGGCCTATCCGGCGGACGGTTCCTTCTTTAAATATCAGAGTGGCCAGAAACGGATCGTTACGACGGTTCCCGCCACTCAGACACAGGCTTCGGAGGGCAAACTGAACGGGAAGAATACGCCGGTTTTTGCCGTCTGGGATGCCCTGAAATGGGAGGTTGATGAGAATACGTATGCTCCGGTCGACCTTACACTCGACTGCGCCAGCGCCATCCTCCGCCTCAATATTTATGGCGAACTGGCAGGTATGCAGAGCAACGAAAAAGTCCAGTCGCTGGAGTTTGTCGGGAACAGCACCAACCTTTGCGGAACGGCGGAATACAATACTGCGGGCAGCAATGCCGGGAAATTTACCTATAACGGCAAAGGCGCAACCATGACGCTTAACCTGGACGAGCCGGCGGTCCTGTCCGGCAGGACGCAGACAAACCCGCTGGTGCTTTACATGGGTATCCTGGGCCGCGGAACGGGGACCAATTCCTCCAAAGAGGCGACCATTACTTCGTTTACGATTGTGACGGACAAGGCTTCTTATAAATATTCTCCGGAGGGGAAGAAATTGTCTCCCGCTCCCGGAGAAGGCTATGTGCTGGGCCTCAATCTGGCTAAATTTACCCGCGCCTCCAAGATCTCCTATTCTGCCGATGGCGGGGCCAATTGGGCGAATGAGATACCGGCTTCCTTTACGACCCTTGCCGTCAAGAGTTCCGTCGCTCTTTCCGAGGAGGACCTCCGGACAATCGCAACGGCCGTCAAGGCGCAGAGCGGCAATGTGGACCTTGACCTGAGCCAGGTGACGGTCGAACGGACCGACGTCAACGGTACGATGGTCGGCCTGTTCCCGGCCGTGTTCGGCAGCGAAACTGCGGAGGATGCGGTGGCAAATCTTCACACCATCGCTTTCCCGTCCAACGTGACGGCCATCGCCGAGAATGCTTTCTACAACTGTTCCGCCCTGGAAAGTATTGACCTTACGAAGATCACGGCCATCAATGGCTATGCTTTCTGTGCGACGGGGCTTGTTGACCTGGTTGTCCCTGCGACAGTGACATCCCTGGAAGGCAAATATCAGTTTGGTTATTGCTGGAAACTCCGGACATTGTATTATGATTCCCCGGCGCACCAGGGCAAGGGGAGCAGTAATACGACCCATACTTTCTCCTGCCGGAATACTTCCGCAGTGGATGAGCTTCCGGATGAATACAAGGCGGAGAATCTGATCCCGCTGACGGCCACCTTCGGTCCGCACGCCGTGATCGGCAACCAGGACTTCGACACCAACCATAAGCTGGTGAAGATGATTTTTGAGGGGAAACCCGGGGTTAACGGAAATTCCTGGGTGGTCCGTTGCCGGTATCTCAATGAATTCGACTTCAGTACGGTCTCTGATCCGGTAGCACCCGGAGCCAACAATACGGCAGCTATCGGGGAACTGACACCGGAGAATTCCCGGAAGATCTATGTCCCCGCCGGCTGCGGAGAGGCTTATTATGCTGCCAATACCTGGAAGGCGCTGGTCGACAACAATCACTTCGTCATCGTGGAGAACACGGACAGCAACATCCAGTACTCCACCGATGGCGGCACTACGTGGGGGGATGCCATTCCGACGGGCAGTTTTACGGCACTTGCTGTAAAGGGCACTATTTTCGCCGCGAATTTGGATGAAATCAAGACGGCTGTTGACGCCCAGTCCGGTGTCGCACTTGACCTGAGCGCGGCCGTTTATGAGAGCATAACTTTCCCGGCCGTGTTCGGAGGGACAACCGAGGCCGGCGGCGGAAGCGCCGACGGCGCCAAAATCATGGCGGCAGGATCGCCGTTGACTTCCATCAAGTTCCCTTCCAATGTCACGGCGATTGCCGGAGCGGCGTTCCGTGCCTGCGACAAACTGACAAGCGTTGACCTGACGGGCATCGAGACCATTGGCGGGAATGCATTCCAGGCAGCCGGTCTGACTTCCCTGACGGTCCCTTCTTCCGTTACGACCTTCGAGAACACCTCATCTTATGCGTTCTCTTATTGCCCCGACCTGGCAACGATTGTATGGAACTCCCCGGCCACGAATAATCATGTTTTCTCTTGGAGAAATGCAGGCAGTGCGGCAGCAAATGTCAGTACGAGACCCACGGAGATAACCATCGGTCCCGGCGCGAATTTCGCTACGGGCCAGTGCTTCGACACAAACCACAAGTTAGTCAAGGTGACATTCACCGGGAATCCGGCCTCGATGGGCTCTGCCTGGATTATCAGGTGCACAAGCCTGGCTATCTTTGACCTGACAGCGTGTACGACCGCCTTCCCGGCCAGTTCGACAACCAGTAATCTCACCAATGTCGGAGAGAATGTTGCGGCAGGCTCCAGGTTCATCCTCGTACCTGACGGGACCAAGGATGCTTTTGCGGCCAAGCAGCCGTGGAAGTATCTGGTGGAAAATAATGGCTACGTAATCAAGGAGGCATCGGAATAATTTCCCCTTTTCTTGATCATGCAATCGATAATTAAAAGAAAGCGAAATACTATGAATAAAGATATCAATAGCGTTTACGTAGTCCCGGAAGTCCGCGTCGGGCAGGTTATTGTTTCAGAAACCATCTGCGGGGGTACAACCGTCGGTCTCCCACCGATTGACTGGCAGGATGAAGAGGAGGTATAGCCGGAGTCCCCTTTGAGTTTTGCGGGTGCGTGGATGGGAACCCTGTCTGCGCACCCTTCATTATAGAAAAGATGTACAGGAACCACATAGCTTTGGCGCTGGCGCTTCTTCTTGCCCTTTCGTGCGGGAAGGATCCGGCCGAAGGCGGCGGCAGGAAGCCGGAGTCATGGCCGCTTGACGGCAATTTCACGGTCCGGGGAAAGGTTGATACCCTGGATCTTACCTATGACCTTCTGAACGGAAAGCCTTTGGACCGGTCCGTCACCCTGCTCAAGGGGCGCCCGGTGCTCGTGCTCTATTACATACCCAAAGGCTTTGACGTCAAGAAGATGCCGGTGCTCTTCGCAATGTCGGGCGCGGAACGGGTCGGCACGACCCAGACCGGCGCCTGGCGGCCTTTCGCCGACAAATATGGCTTCATCCTCATCGCGCCGCAGTTCCTGCGGGAAAGTGATCTTTCCGCAGTGGATCCTTCCCGGACGGCGTTATACAAGACCGGCACTTACTGGCAGGAAAACGATTACCAATTCGGCCATGTCGCGACGGCGGTCAACTCCGCCAATCTGTACCCCCGCGGCCAGTGGACCTTCAATATTATCGAGCTGCTGTTTGATTACCTGTGCCATGAGACCGGCAATACTTCGGACGGATATTATATGTTCGGCCATTCCGCCGGCGCCCAGTTTGTCAACCGGATGGTAATGGCCTTCCCGGAAGCCCGTATCAAAAAGGCCGTCGCCGCCAATCCATCCACATGGGCCTGGCCCGTCCTGGAGGGGAGTGTCCAGAAGATGGATGATGAAGGGAACTATCTTTTCGACGGAGGCGGCAAGGCGCAGACGCAGCTCTGCGGATGGCCTTATAATCTGCATGGAATCTACAATTCTCCGGCAGAGCTGAAAGGCCCTTTCGGTAAGAAACTTTATCTCCAGATCGGCAGCAAGGACGTTGAGACCAGTTCGCTGGACATGTCGGTCTATGCCAATGCTACCGGGTCGCGGCGGCTCTACCGGGCCCGGAATTTCTATAAGGTCTGTAAAGACGTTGCAGCCGGGGCCGGGCTCTCGTGCAGTTTTATCTATGCCGAGGTGGACGGGGCCGCCCACTCAACCTATCAGATGGTATATGGACTTCCCTCCGGCAAGTATTCCGCCAGCCGCATCCGTTACGAAGATCTCGGGCAGAATGCTGCCTTCTCCCTGCTGTTCAAAGGCCTGCTGGAGTATACGACCGGTGACGAGGAAAATTAGCCGTCAGGTTATAGCCTGCAGGAAAACAGGACATCCAGCAATTCCAGATAAGCGGCGGGCGTCGTCTTGCGGCCGTAGATGCGGTCGGTCTTGAACGCGATGACCACATCAAGCGCAGGAATGACCGTAATATATTGTCCCATGGCTCCCCAGGCCGTGTAGGCGCCCTTCAGCAGCGGAGAATTGTCCTTGTTCTTTTCGTCGAAGAGCCACCACATATAGCCATAGCTGTAGCGGCTTTCCTTGTCGTAGGTCCGGTTGACTTCTTCCCAGGATGAATAGGGGGAGATGATGCGATCGTGCCAGGACTTGGAAATGACCTGCGTGCCCTTCCAGTTGCCGTCCCGGAGCATCAGGTAGCCCAGGCGGGCCATATCCCGCGTCGAGAAATGGAAATGGTAGGCCGGGAACTGCGATACGGTAAGGTCTCCGGTCTTGACGTGGACCTCCCGGTTCCAGTCCTGCATGCCGATACGGCTGCCGATATCCTCGTAAAAGGCATCATAGATGCTCTTTCCCGTGAATTGCTCAAAGAGCGCTCCGGCCAGGTTGAAATCCCAGTTGTTGTAAATAAAATATTCGCCGGGCTGCTTGGTGCCCCGTTCGGGCTTGTTCTTGTTGTCGCCGGCATTGGAGGCGGGGTGATAGCACCCGCTCCGGGAGGTGATGATGTCGAGCACTGTTCCCTGCTTTTCGATGGGAAGGAGGCCGCCGATGTCATCGACGCCGAGTTCTTCCAGCGTCTTGGACAGGTCGATGGTGCCATTCTCTACATATTTTCCATACATCATCGAAAGAATGCTCTTTCGGCAGGAGGCAATGTAACTCAGCCGGTCAAGGGCTCCCTGCTGGAAGATGTTCTTGCCGCCTGCAATCACCAGGACGCCGGTACCCTTGGTCTTGTTGATGATAAAGGGACGGAGCTTCTGTTCGAGCTTGTCGGCGTCGAATCCATATTGTTCGGGTTTGGCCTTCTCCCAGTCGGTATCGGGCCATACGGACGTTCCTGTTTCCTGCACGAAAGTGTTGAACCACAGAAGCAGGGCCGGGATGAGGGCGAAAAGTTTTTTGATCATTTTTTCTGCTTTAAGAGTTTCGGGTTGTAACATTTGACAATCAGATCGATCAGGTCGTTGGCGGCGGATCCGCCGGTGCGACGCCCATAGACGCTGTCGGTCTTGATCGCGACGACCATGTCGAGTGCCGGGAACACCTTGATGTACTGTCCCATCGAGCCGTGGGCGGCGTAGGCGCCTTCGTATTCCCAGGTGAACTGGGAGCAGCCTTCGTCATAGATCCACCACATGTATCCGTAGCTGTAGCGGCCGTCTTCCTTGCCGTGGCTG
Source organism: uncultured Bacteroidales bacterium (assembly GCA_947165305.1). Lineage (GTDB taxonomy): Bacteria > Bacteroidota > Bacteroidia > Bacteroidales > UBA932 > Cryptobacteroides. Next base: position 12,150 of record CAMUZW010000037.1, on the reverse strand, counting down.
ACCTCCCTTGCCGTTGAGACCGGGGTGGTCATCTTGCGGACCCAGTCCTCCGAGATGACCTGGCGGTCTTCCCAGCGGCCCTTGCGGAGCATCAGGTACCCCAGCCGGGCCATGTCGCGCGTAGAGAAGAAGAAGTGATAAGCCGGATGGATGGAGGTTTTAAGGTTGCCTCCCTTGCGCTGGGCGTCGCGGTTCCAGTCCTGCATCCCGATGGGGATGGCGATGTCCTCGCCGAAGGCATCATAGATGTTCTTTCCCGTCATCATCTCGAAGGCAGTCCCTGCCGCATTGAAATCCCAGTTGTTGTACAGGTAGAACTGCCCGGGCTTCTTGGTGCCCCGGGTCGGTTTGTTTTCGGTGTCGTCACCGGCGTTTGAGGCGGGATGGAATACCCCGGAACGGGCGGTGATGAGGTCATAGACCGTGGCTTTTTTCTCGATGGGAAGGAGTCCCTGCACATCATCGATGCCCAGGTCGCCGACCGTTTTCTTGAGATCGATGGTCCCGTTCTCGACGTATTTCCCGTAAAGCATTGCAAGGATACTCTTCCGGCAGGAGGCGATGTAACTGAGCCGGGTCACGGCGCCGTACTGGAAGATTTCTTCGCCACCGACAATGATTTCGACGCCGGTGGCGTTGGTCTTGTTGATGATGAATTTGCGGACGTCTTCGAGTTTGGCGGAGTCGAAACCGTATTTTTCAGGCTCCGCGGCATGCCAGCCGGCCTCCCTGGTCGGATAAATAGCGGGAGCGGCTTTCTTGGCCGGCTTTTTGGCGCCGGCTGTCAGGGCGGCCAGCAGCAACAGCAGGGCCGCCAGTAATGCTCTTCTAGTCATCTTCTGGGGTGTTGTCAAATTCTTCGCTGCCCGGGTCATCGGTCTCGTTCTCCTTGACGGAGGGGTTGTATGCGCCCAGGAAAGCGTCAATCACCTTGTACATACCGCTGAGGGTACCGTTGTTATCGGCGTTCTTATAAGCGATTACCAGGTCGGCTTCGGGAAGTACCGCAAGATACTTGCCGCCGGAGCCGCGGGCCAGGTAGCCTCCGTGGTAGAGCGGGTTGGCCCGCACCTTGTCGCCGTTGTCATCAAAGAGCCACCACATATATCCGTAGCTGAAGGATCCGCCGGTCCCGCTGACTTCCTGCAGCGAGGAGTATGTAGATGTAATCTCGCTCACCCAGCTTTTCTTGATAAGCTGCTCCCCGTTCCATTCTCCCTTGCGGAGCATCAGGTAGCCGAAACGGGCGAAATCCCGCACGGATATATAGAGATGATAGGCCTTATACGTCGACTTGGAAACGTCGCCGCCGTATTTCTGCCGGTCGAGATGCCAGTCCTGGAACCCCATCGGCCTGGCCAGCATTTCGTCCACCAGTTGATAGATGGTCTTGCCGGATGCTTTCTCGAGAATATAGCCGGCGACATTGAAGTCCCAGTTGTTGTAGCACCAGTATGTGCCCGGGGTTTTGGAGTCCCGCGCCGGTTTGTTCTCGTCGTCGCCGCTGTTGGAAGGTTCGTGATAGACTCCTGAACGGCATGTGATGATATCTTGGACCTTGGCGGATTTCTCAATGTCCGACAGGCCGCCGATGTCGTCAATGCCGAGGTCTGCGAGCGAACTCCGGAGTTTGATGGAACCGTTGTCAATGTATTTGCCATACAAGGCAATCATGATGCTCTTGCGGCACGAAGCGATGTAGCATTGGTATTCGGAAGTGTTTCCCCATTCCCAGATCATTTCCCCGCCGGCAACGACGGCAAGTCCCGTCGCTTTGGAATCGGCGGCGAGTTGCTGGAGATCGGGCAGTCTGGACTCGTCGAAGCCATGCTTGCGCGGCGCAGCCTTCGCCCATCCCTCCGCCGTCGGGTAGATATATTTGCTGTCTGTCCGGCGGGGAAGCGGCTGTTCTTTCTTGCAGCCTGCAACGGCGGTCAGAAGCCCCAGCAACAGGAACAGGCGTAACGCTCTCATAGCTTGATGACGCCGATGCCGGGCCGGTCGTTGAGGGTAATCTTGCCGTCCACGATCTTCATGCCGTCGAAGCAGTCGTTGGAGATGAGGAGGTTGCCGTCGATGTCGGCGAAATCCACTTTGGGGGCGATCTGAGCCGCAGCGCTGGTGGCACAGGAGGTTTCGGTCGTGCAGCCGATCATGACGTTCATCCCGAGGCCGCGGGCCGTCTCGATCATCTTCCGGGCTTCCCGGAGGCCGGTGCACTTGATGAGCTTGATGTTGATGCCGTCGAAGACGCCGTGGAGCTTGGCGACATCCGCCAGCCGCTGGCAGGATTCGTCACCATAGGTGGGCAGCGGGCTCTGCTCGGTGATCCAGGCCATGTCGTCGTAGACATTCTTCGGCATCGGCTGCTCGATCATCTTGACGCCGCGCTCGGCCAGCCAGTGGATCATGTCAAGGGCGTAGTATTTGTCTTTCCAGCCCTGGTTGGCATCGATGACGATCGGCTTGCCACTTACCTCGCGGATGGTCGAAATGATCATCTTGTCGTTCTCTTCCGTGGAACCGAGTTTGACCTTGAGAATCTTGTACGGTTCTGCCTCGAGGGTCTTCTGGATGATCATCTCACGGGAGTCCATGCCGATCGTAAAGGACGTGCAGGGGGTCTTGTCCGGGTTGTAACCCCACATCCGCCAGAGGGGAAGTCCGCAGAGTTTGCCGATCAGGTCGTGCAGGGCGATATCGACGCCGCACTTGGCGCAGGACATGCCGGGTTCGATGGCGTCGACATATTCAAGGATGTCGTCGGTCATGAAAGGATCGTCAAAACGCGAGAGATCCACTTTGTTCAGGAAAGCGGTCGCCGTCTCGACGGTCTGTCCGGCCATATACGGCGGGAGGGCCGCTTCTCCGTAGCCGGTGACGCCCTCATACGAAATCTCAACCAGGATAATCTGGGTGACATCCCGGGAGAAGCCCGAGATGGTAAAGGTGTGGGCGAGTTCGTTCTCGCGGTGATAGAACCTCATTTGAAGTTTACCCCCCTTGGCTGCAGGATGCGGGGTGCCGGTCGGGCGCAGGCAGGAGGTGGCGATGGAAGGCATGGCACCGAGAGCGGCGATGGCCGCCGAGGTCTTGAGAAACCCTCTTCTGGAAAAGTCGTGCATAATCAGTCAAGTTTATACAAAGTTATAAACGTACGAAATGGGATATGGGGGAAACCGGTTAGGATGAAAAGTCGCTGCTGTGAACGTTCCAGATATATTCGTAGCCGTCCATGGTGACCCGGAGTTTTTCGAGGCCATACCGCTTGAGGGTCTTGACGCTCTCTTTGCCGATGCCGAGCAACTCGGCGATTTCGCGGGTGCGGTAACCTGCAAGCTGGAGGCGGATCACTTCCTGTGTCCGGTGCGGCAGGCGGGCGATTTCTTCTTCGAGCCGGAGATAAACGGTCCGTACGGTTTCTTCTTCGTAAAGTTGGATGAAATCCTGGTTGATCTCTCCGCCCCATTGTACCATAAACTGCTGATAATCCGTAATGACTTTCCGGTGACGCAGCTCGTCCAGCAGGGAATTACGGGTCGTGATAAACAGAAAACTTGTAGCGGCGTAGATGTTGGGGAATCGGGTGCGGCGGTCCCAGAATTTGACCATGGAATCCTGAACGATATCCTTGACGGTATCTATGTCATGGAGGTATTTCAGGGCAAAGCGCCGAAGGACCAGCGTGTAGTGGTCAAAAAAAGGGCGAAAAGCTTCGGTATCTCCCAGTCTGATCCTTCGAAGGTCGAATTCTTCCATGAAACATAAGGATGTGTCAAAGCAAAGGTAAACAATAATTTTCTTTCCCCCAAGCCTCCTGTCCATACGTTATTTAAATAAAAAAGATCCGATGAAGATTACCCAGAAGGAAAGGATGGACCTGGATGCTTCCTGGACAGAATTCCTTGTCACCATAGAACGCAAGAAGGTTCGCCGCCGTGCGGCCATGGTCGTGACGGCCTTCAGTACGCTTGTCTGCGTTCTTCTTGCTTTCTTCGTGGGGGGAGCCTTGTGGAAGAAGCAGGCCCCGGCGCTCGTTTCCGAAACCGGCCGTAATATTCTGCTTCCGGACGGCACGACGGTTACGCTTACGCCCGGCAGCCGGCTGTATTATCCCGAAGTGTTCAAGGAGGACGTACGTGAAGTCCGTCTGGAAGGTGAAGGCTATTTCGAGGTCAAGAGTTCACCCGAACGGCCTTTTATCGTACAGCTGGAGGGTGGCAGCGTAAAGGCGACCGGTACCAGGTTCCAGGTGAGTGCCTATCAGGATTCCGACGAGGTTCTCGTCGCTTTGGACGAGGGGCGGGTGGAATTCAGCCTCGACGGTCATCCCTCCGTCGTCATGAATCCTTCGCAGGAAGTCCGTTATGCCCGTACGGCCGGCCGCCGCGAGACCTATCTTGTCTATAAAGACTGTCGTCTGGAGGATGTGATGAAGGCGATCTCGGTGATATACGGCGTCGATTATTCCTTCGGAAGTCCCTCTCTCAAGGATATCCGCCTATCTTTCCGGATTCCCCAGTATGATGATGTATCCAAACTGATGACGCTGATCGGCATCACTTGCCGCATCAATGCATCCGTTCTGCCTGACGGCAATGTAATGATAACAGAATGAAACGATTTTTGAAGATCTCATCCCTGATTGTGATGCTTCTTCTCGGGGGCGGCATATGTGCTTTTGCACAGAACCCCCTTTCCGGGAAAGTGAGCGTCTCGCTCAAGGACGCCACGCTTTCGGATGTCCTGTGGACCCTGGAAGCACAGTCGCACATCAAGTTCATGGTCAAGAGCAGCGATGCCGCATCGGTGCGGATTCCTTCCATCGACATCTCCGGCGGGACGGTGAAGCAGGTGCTTGACGCGGCCCTCAAGGGCTCGGATTTTGAGTACAGGGTCGTCGACAACGTCATCGCCATCAGCCGTAAGGATGAGTCCGCCCAGCAGAAAACCGATGCGGAGTCATCAAGAGGGGAGACGGCCGGCACACCGGACCTGCCGGACTCTGCATCAGGTATCCCGGCGACGGATGCCGGGGGGAAGACTCAGGCCCAGAAGAAGTCCGGTCCGGCCCGGAAGATCACCGTTCATGGTCATGTGATGGATATGGGCGGTATCGCCCTGGCCGGTGCGACCATCGTCCAGTCCGGGGCTACCGGAAACATGGCGGTAGCCGACGCCAAGGGCGATTTCTCGATTACCCTGCCCGAGGATGCGGCGGTGGACGTGATGTTCTTTGGGATGGAGGACCAGCGTATTGAGGTCGGGGGGCGCAAGACCCTGACAGTTGTCATGAAGGAGAAAGTGGTAACCCTTGACGAGGTTGTCGTGACAGGCTATGGCAACATTACCAAGGAGGCTTATACCGGTTCAGCCATGACCGTCGGATCCTCCCGGATCGAAGACCGTCCCGTCGGCTCGTTTGAGGAGGTGCTCAGGGGAAATGTCACGGGCGCCCTTGGCTCCACGTCAGGCCAGCCCGGTGAAGCGGGAGAGATTATCCTCCGCGGCTTCGGTTCGCTGGAGGCCTCCAACCAGCCGCTTTACGTGGTCGACGGCGTGGTCTGGGACCAGGAAAATGTTTCGGGTTCCGAGAATGTGGCTTCCAATCCGCTTACGGCCCTCAATCCCTCGGATATCGCCAATATCACGGTGCTGAAGGATGCGGCTTCCGCTTCGCTGTATGGCTCGCGCGGCGCCAATGGCGTGATCGTCATCACGACCAAGAGCGGCAATCTCGGAGAGACGATGCGTATCGATTTTTCGACCATCAACGGCTTTGCCACGATGGTCAACACCCCCGATATCGTCAACGGGAAGGAATATGCCGAGCTCTGGGTGGAGGGCTATATGAACCGCCTTGTCCGGGACGCCCTCTCGCAATATACTTCAAATTCCACGACGATCCGTCGCCGTCTCGGAGAAGAGCTCACCAGCCTGTATGCAGACAAGGAGGGATATCTCTTTGAGGGTTATAACTTTTACCAGTGGCAGAAACTCGCCCGTCAGGAATTCAACAACCGCTATGCGATCCCGACTTCCTCCGGCGGCTACAATGTCTACGACTACTTCGGCGCGGATTATGCCAAATTGCCCTCGACAGACTGGTTTAAAGAAATATCGCGCGTAGCGCCTTTTACCAAGAATACCCTGTCGGTGCGGGGCGGCTTCCAGAACATCAGCTACTATGCGTCGATGGAGTACTACAATCAGCAGGGAACCATCATAAATTCATCCCTGGAACGTTATACGCTGCGTACGCGCTTCGAGCGGAACGACAAGGACAAGTTCTTCACCTGGGGGGTCAATACCTATCTTGCCTACACCATGCAGAAGGGGCCTGTCGCAGGCGGAAGCCTTTATATGTCACCGATGTACGGGGCCAACACCCTCCCTCCCGTCGTCCCCGCGCGGCTGGAAGACGGCTCCTACAATCTTAATTTCCCCGACAACCTCCTGAACGGTACGCACAACCCCCTGGCCTCCGCCAACGAGCATCTTAACCTCCGGCCGCAGGTCAGCGTGACGGTAAGCGGCAATATCGGATTCCGGTTCACGGAATGGCTCCGCCTCACTTCCAAGGTGACCATGTACTACTACAACATGCGCCGCAAATCCTATTACTCCAGCTATTTCGGCGCAGGCCTCGTCAGTCACGGCTCGTTATGGGAGCGTTCCGTCAACCGCGCCCGGCTCACCAATACGAACATGCTCAGTTTCGACAAGGACTGGGTGAGCGGTCACGCGCTGTCGGCGATGGCCGGCGTCGAACTCGAGAACCTCGATTACAAGTTCAACGAAATGGAAGGGCAGGGCTTCGCTACGGATGACCTTCCCTACATGAGCAATGCCGCTTCTCTGGCCAGTTTCGCCGGCGAAGGATATTCGACGGGCATGCTCTCCCTGATCACAAACGTGAATTATTCGTATCAGAAGAAATACCTCGTCGGAGCATCTTACCGGCGGGATTATTCTTCGCGTTTCTCCAAGGCACACCGTGCGGGTAATTTCTGGAGCGTGTCAGCGGGCTACGACATCGCGAAGGAAGGCTTTATGCGCAAGGCGCGCCGTTATATGAACCAGCTCAAGATCAAGGGCAGCTACGGCGTCAACGGAACCCTTCCTTCGCAGCAGTTATATTGGCAGAACCTGTACAATACGGTCCGGTATAATACCGAACTGGGAGCCTACAACAACTATCGCGAACGTCCCGATCTTACCTGGGAAGGCAACCGTATCTGGAATGTCGGCCTTGACGCCGCTTTCTTCCGCGACCGCCTGACGGTCAGCCTGGAGTACTTCAACCGCCGCTCCAGCAACATGCTCCAGAATGTGATCGTCTCCCGGACGTCCGGCTACAGCACCTATTTCATGAATACGGATGCGGGTATCGACAACCGCGGTCTTGAGCTTACCCTCAACGCCAACGTGCTCCGTGTCAAGGACTGGAACTGGGATATCCGGTTGAATATGTCTACGCTCAAGTCGGTCTACTATGGCATCCAGACCCAGTACTACGACGACAAGCAGCGGCAGCTGATTGCCAACGGACTCAATGTGCACACCTGGTATCTCCGGCGCTTCGCCGGAATCGATGAGGATACAGGGCAGGTCCTGTACAGGCATGTCGACGAAGACGGGTATGAGTACGTCGACACATCCGGCGGGAAGTATTTTGCCGACAGGCAGGGCGTCCCGAAGGTTTTCGGCGGCATCGAATCCAACCTCCAGTGGGGACGGTTCTCGCTGCAGACCCTGTTTACCTATGGGCTCGGCCATTACATCTACGACTACCTGGGCGCGATCCGTCAGGCCAATGACGGTGCGTCCAACTATACGGTCGCGCGTTCGCAGCTCGACCGCTGGACGCCGGATCACCGCGAGGCAGCAAATCCGCTCCGTCTTTACGGCGGCAGCCTTGACACCCGGTCGGACCGCTATCTGACCAAAGGTGATTACATTAAGTTGAAGAACGTCAAGCTGACCTGGCACGTCCACAAAGCATTGTATACCAAGCTCAAGATGACCAATGCCTGGGTATATCTCCAGGCCGAGAATCCTTTTGTGCTCTGTGCGTTCAAGCATTATGATCCCGAAATGAGTACGGCGGGTTACCGGGAAGCCGACCGCTATCCTTCCGCCTGCACCGTAACCCTGGGTATTTCCGTCAGATTCTAAGATGATGAGCCATATGAAAGTCATCCGGATACTTTGTGCGGCCATAGCCGCGGCGCTCCTTCTTCAGGGGTGCGAAAAAACATTTTTGGACAAGCAGTCCCGTTCCGCCCTCCCCGGCGAATGGGTCGTGACAACCGAAGAAGGGCTCGACATCTTGCTGACGGGCGCTTATAACGGCCTTCAGAACCGCTACTATTATGGCGGCATCCTGTATCTGTACGAGGCGACCAAAGGCCCCGACTTCTTCCAGCGGAACGCTTCCGGGGGATATTCTTTCTATTCGGAGAACGGTTACTCCGGCGGCAAGAGCCAGAGCGGTAACTGCCCGAATGTCTGGACCCAGATATACAACGTCATCCGCAATACGACAATCCTGCTGGAGTCGATCGATGACGTCACCGGAGATATCGAACACCTCCGGCACATCAAGGGCGAGGCATATGCCATCCGGGCTCTGTGCTACTTCGACCTCCTCAGGCTCTACGCTTATCCTCCGAAGTTCTCCTGCACGTGGGGAAGCGATTACGATGAGCGTTTCAAGTGGGGCGTCCCGATCATCGATACGATGGATAAAGGGTACAACGTCCTGGAGTATTCAACATACCTGGATGCGGATGCCGGCGAGATCATCGTTTACCGGGAGGACCGCAAGGAGGATTTGACCGAAGCGCAGCAGGCGCTTCTCCGTAATTATCCCGAGCGGATCCAGCCGGGCATCGGCCGCAATTCCGCCGATGAGTGCTGGCGCCTCGTGGAATCCCAGCTGGAAAAGGCCTGGAACCTGATGAAGGACGTGACGGCCGAAAACGGCCGGATCGGGGCGGCGGCCATCCTGGCACTCCGTCAGCGGGTCGCCCTCTACATGGAGGACTACGCGGCCGTCATCTCGCTCGGAGAGGAGTGGCTGAGCCGCTTTGAGAGCAACTACGCGATGATCAGTTACGACAGCTATCCCGCACAGTATTACAAGCCTTTCTCGACGGAGTCCATCTTTGAACTGAAGTTCACGGAGTCTGACAACAACGGTTCCAATTCCATCAATTACTGGGCGCGCAAGCAGACGTATAACATTCCCGGGTCTGAGCTTGACGGCAAAATGTCGGAAAACATCGGCTATGCCAAGCTGGGACTGACCTTCGGGACCTCTACTTCGGGTTATGAACTGCTGGAGACCTACCCGCTTGATGTCCGCCGTTACCTGATCTGTGACCTGGGTGTCGCCGGGACGGGATGGAAGTCGATCCGACGCTATGTCGGCGAGCCGTATCATTATGTCCACAACATCCCGCTCATCCGGCTTCCTGAGATCTATTTCAACATGTCCGAGGCCTTCTATAAACGGGGACGGATCAACGAGGCGATCGATTATCTCGCCCGCGTGACGCTGCCGCGCCGCCAGGAGGCCGCTCCTGCCATCAGCAGCGTCAATACCATCCTTGACGAACGGAGAAGAGAATTTATCTTCGAAGGGCAGACATACTTTGACTGGTTCCGCAACGGCCGCAGCATTTCGGGCCGGCCGGTCATCGGCTATATCAGTTCTTCTGCGACCATCAATTTCGGCGGGGCGTCGAATACGACGCAGGTTGTCTATCCCATCCCGTTGCTGGAACTCAATGCCAATCCTGCCCTCCGGCGGCAGCAGAATCCCGGTTACGGTGAATGGGAATTCGGTATCGGAGATGACGAAACCGGCATATAGAAATCCATGCTTATGAAAACTTTGCGATATATATTACTGCTCTCGCTGCTTCCGGTCGCCTTTGCCTGCAGCGGCGTCAAGAAGAGCGACGTCGTCAACAACAACGAATTTACCATCGAAAGCTCCGATCCCCGTTGGGAAGACGGCAAGCTGACTTTTGCCCCGGAGGGCGGGGTGGCCGTCCTGCAGATTGTCCATGACGTGACAAGTGTCGCCTGGCGGATGCGCTGCGCCCTGGATGATGCCTGGTGTACTTACAAGAGCGAGGCAGACGTGCTTAAGGTCATCGTGGCGCCCAATCCGGAAGACAAGTCCCGGGAGACATATTTTGACATCATTATTGGAGAGCATACCCGCCGCGTGACGGTCGAACAGCGGTTTATTGAGGCTCCGCCGCACGTGACGGACCCGTCGGAACTCCCCGATACGGAGTGGGATAACGAAGATACCCCGTGGCAATGAAACGAATCCTCGTCATAACGCTTGCGCTGCTCTCCAGCCTGGCCGGATCCGCCCTTAACCGGGGGGTGGATTCCCTGGTCTATACCGGATACGGCCCTCTTTCCGACAAGCCGGTAACGGTCTATACCTACCTTCCGACCTGGGGCGACCTCACTACCATGGATGTTCTCATCACTTTCCATGGCGCGGAACGCAGCGGCATGAATGGCATCATCTGCTGGCGGGAGTGGGCGGAGCATGACGGCTTCATCGTCATTTCGCCGGAATTCTCCAAGAAGTATTACAAGGAGAACGACTACCAGTTCGGTGGGGTCAGGGACCCGGAAACGGGCACGATCCGTCCGGAAGAACAGTGGACGTACAGTATTGTTGAACCGTTGTTCGAGTACCTTCGCAGCCTCATCGGCTACAAGGCGGAGACGTATCATATCCAGGGCCATTCAGCAGGCGGGCAGTTCGTTCACCGCTACCTGATTGCCAAGCCCGGCGCCCGGGTTGACCGGGCGGTGGCCTGCAATCCGGGCAGCTGGACCTGGTGCAATCCCGCCGGAACGATCAACGGATCGGAAGAAACGTATACCTGGCCATACAGCGTCGGCGGAACGCCGTTTGCCGACGAGGCGCACCTCAGGGCCTTCTTTGCCCGCAAGTTCTTCGTCTGCCTCGGCAGCCGCGACAACGATCCCGGCGGGAAGAATGTGCCGCAGAATGCCGCTGCCCTGCAGCAGGGCGACCACCGTCTGATGCGGGGGCAGTCTTTCTTTATGGAATCCCGCCGTGTGGCGCTGTCGATGGGCCTTCCGTTCAACTGGGGGCTTTCCATCGTGGATGGCATCGGTCATCAAGGCCGCGGAATGGTCTATGGCATGCGGGGGCCGAACGGATATACAACCTCCGTGTATACCCGTACGGCCGCGTATTATTTGATTTTTGGAGAGTAACGATATGAAGAAACATTTCTGGATATTGTTTATAGCTGTAGTCGGCCTCCTTGCCGCCTGCAATGGCAAGACGGCCGGCCCGGTCAGCATAACGGGTGCGGATATCGATGGTTTTGACGGAGAAACGGTACAGATTGACGGCGCCGCGCAGACGTTTACCGTCACCATCTCGGGAGAAGGCTGGGACGTCGCGTCTGCATCCAACGACTTGTGGATCAGCGCCTGGCGCGGTGAAGATGGAAAACTCTCCGTACGCGTAACCGCCAACAACGGGGATTCGTCCCGCTCTTCGGCACTCATTATCCACAATGACGACCACTCCGCCCGGCTGACTGTTGTTCAGGACTATGTCAAATACATGCGTTTTGTCAGTTCGGAGAATATCATCGAACCGGCTTCCGGTGAGGTAAGCATCCCGATATCGACCAATATCTCGACCGATGGCGTCTCGATTACGTCCGATACGGACTGGATGAGCGGATTCTCCATCAATGGCAGCAAGCTCGTCTTTACGGTGACCGCCAATCCTGATACGCAGAATCCCCGTAACGGGGTCGTTACGGTCCGTTCGGGCCTTTATGTCACGACGACCCGTGTCATTCAACTTGCTATGACGGGATCTCCCTATGTCGTTACCCTGGCCACCCTCAACTTCAACCGGTATCCGGTCTATGAGCTGACGGCTCCCGATGGGACCAAAGTGGGCCGTCTCTGCCGCGAGTACCTATATAAAACCGATCCGATCACGGGCGAAGACCTGGTCAACGGGGTTTTTACGGTAGCATATCCTTATTATGAAGGGAAGGTCGATTATACCAGGGGCCGTGTCTGGGAGGATGGTTCGACGGTTCGCTGGAAAGAGTCCGT
>CAMUZW010000036.1 GCA_947165305.1 uncultured Bacteroidales bacterium | reverse complement strand
TTTGTTCTCCTGCTGGTACCCTTTGCCGGTGCCATGGCACAGGAAATCACCCCTGAAATTAAGGCGAAGGCTGCTGAAATTGTCTCCAGAATGACGTTGGACGAGAAAATCGCCTATATTTCCGGTGACGAAGACGGCTTCAGCATCAAGGCCGTTCCGAGCGTGGGTCTGCCGCAACTGCTGATGGCCGACGGCCCTCAGGGTGTCCGTAACCGTACGCACAGCACGCTCTACCCTTGCGGTATCGCTACGGCCGCAAGCTGGAACCGCGATGCAGCCTTCAAGATGGGGCAGGGAATCGGCCGTGATGCGCGCGCCCGCGGTGTCGCCATCATGCTGGGCCCCGGCGTCAATATTTACCGCAGCGCCCTGAACGGCCGCAATTTCGAGTATTTCGGCGAAGACCCTTATCTGGCATCCGAAACGGCCCTCCAGTATATTCTGGGCATGCAGGAACAGGGCGTGATCGCTACCATCAAGCATTTCGCGCTCAACAACTCGGAGTATGACCGTCACGGCCTGAGCGCCCTGGCTGATGAACGGACGATGAATGAAATCTATTTCGAAACCTTCCGCAAGGCGGTGGAGAAAGGCAAAGTCGGCGCGGTCATGACGAGTTATAATCTGGTCAATGGCCAGCATGCGCCCGAAAACCCCTGGCTGGTTCAGGAAACGCTGCGCAAAAGGTGGGGCTTTGACGGTATCGTGATGTCGGACTGGACGTCTACTTATTCCACCCTTGGTCCGTTGCAGGGCGGCCTTGACCTTGAAATGCCCAAAATGCTTGTCTACCGCCCCGAAATCATTAAAGATTTCCTGGCCAACGGCGTCATCCCCGAGTCGCTGATTGACGAAAAGGTACAGCATATTGTCCAGACGATCATCGCCTTCGGTTTCCTCGAGAAGCCTGTTAAGGATACATCGATCCCCGAGGACAGCGAAGAGTCCCGCAAAGCCTGCTATGAGATTGCCGTCGAGGCGCCCGTCCTCCTGAAGAATGACGGCATCTTACCGCTCAAGGGCGGCAAGAAGAACCCCGTCGTGGTCTTCGGCCCGATGGCTGACGTGATGCCCTGCGGCGGCGGAAGCGGCGCGGTTCACCCCATCGACGGCCGCAGCATTACGATCAAGGATGCCGTAGGTGCGCTGGATTCCAAGAAATTTGACATACAGGTCCTGGATAACACGTTCGGTTCATACGACCTCGGTGCCATCCGCAAGGCTTCGGCGGTCGTCGTAGCGGTCGGTTTCGGGAAAAAGAACGAAAAGGAAGGACACGACCGTACGTTCGGGCTGCCCGAGGGGCAGGATGATCTTATCGAACTGGCGCTCGCCAACAACCAGCATGTCATCGTGGTGGTTGTCTCCGGCGGCGAAGTCGACATGTCCCGCTGGAATGACCGCGCTTCGGCCATCCTGATGGCCTGGTACGACGGACAGGACCTCGGTACGGCCGTGACCGAAATCCTGACCGGCAAGGTGGCTCCTTCCGGTAAACTTCCGTTTACGGCATGGGGTTCGCTGGAAAACAATCCGCTTTCTGTATCCTATCATCCGACGAATACGCCGTATAAGATTAAACTGCAGGAAAACGCCAGCAAGGGTTATCTGGCCCGTCTGGAGCGGTATCAGTATTCGGAGTATGCCGAAGGCGTGTTTGTCGGTTACCGGGGCGTGGAGCACTTCGGCCATAAGCCGCTTTATCCGTTTGGATTCGGTCTCAGCTATACGACATTCGACTATAAGAATCTTTCCGTAACACCTGCGGGCGACGGCTTCGACGTTGCCTTCACCATAACCAATACCGGAAAGGTAAGCGCCAAGGAGGTGGCTGAAATCTATGTGTCTCCCGTCGATCCGCAGATCGTGCGTCCCGCGCGTGAGCTGAAGGGATATGAGAAGGTGCTGGTGCCGGCAGGCGGCAGTGTCGACGTGAAGGTGCATCTGGATCTCCGCAGCTTCGCTTTCTACGATGTGATGCATCATGACTGGGCCGTCGACAGCGGAACCTACCGCATCGAAGTCGGCAAGTCTTCCGCCGACATCGTTCTGTCGGCAGAGGTGACGCTCTAGTAGAATTCATTCAAAAAAAAGCAGCCGGTGAGGCTGCTTTTTTTGAATAATCCGTTCAGGGAATAATCAGTAGACGAATTTGAATTCATCCAGGTAAAGGGTGCTGCCGTCGCCGCCGGTGAAGAAGTCACCGCCGTTGGACGATGTGGCGGCGATGACGACATGCGTGGGCGTGCGGTCGTCACGGTATTCGATGGGCAGCGTGAAGCGGACATATCCGCCGGTATCACGGGTCAGGGTCATCTGGGCGATGCCGATGACGTGCGGATCGTTGGCATCGAAGAAGGTCTCCGTGACGGTGTTGATGTGCATCGGGGCGTCCCAGTCGGTCAGTGCCACGAGGATGAAGCCGTTGTCAAGCTTGCCTTTGCGGTCCATATGCTGCTTGCGCGCATAGTTGATGGGAACCGGTTTATAATAATAGTATCCCTTCAGGGCCTTCGGCCGTGAATGGAAGGGGATACCCCAGGTGATTTCCGCGCCCTTGGTCCCGATGAGCTTGACCCAGCTGCCGGTATAGAGCGCACCGGCAGCAAAGGCCCATAGGACGTTCTGGCTGACAAGCTTGCAGGCCCGCTTGCCTTCGCCCTTGACGGCTACGATTTCGTCTTCGGGCATCGTGCCGTTCATGCCGAGCAGGCTCAGTCCCTTATTGGCCGTGCCCCAGACACGCTCGGAGGCATGGGATGCGACGAACCACTGTCCGCCTTTCTTGTACCATTTATCAAAACGCATGTTGTCAATCTGCTCGTGAGGTTGCTCGGCTTCCTGCGCGGAAGCGATGCCGCCGAGAAGCAGCAATGCGGGGATCATCAAGAGAATTTTTTTCATTTTGTTACAATTTTGCTACAAAGGTAGTAATTTTTTTGTAACTAATATGATGCCATAAAAAGATTTTGCCCGGGAAATACTTTTTGTTGTATTGCCTATTTTGCAAAAAAAAACTACTTTTGTGAATTGAACCGGATATTTATATTTAAAGTAACCGAATATGAAAAAGATCAGATTCATTCTCGTTGCGGCCGTTCTCGGCCTGAGCACCGCCGTCTTTGCCCAGAACAACGTCCCCACGGAGGCCGAACTCGCCGCCCAGCGCAGCCAGGATGCCGTTGAACTCGCCAAAAAGGAAGCCCAGTCCCAGGCTCAGGTGACCAAGGCCCAGATCAACGCCAGCAAGGATGCCATCTCCGCCAACAAGCACGCCATTTCCGCCAGCAAGACCGACATCGAAGCCAGCAAACGTGAGATCTCCAAGATCCAGGATGCCAGCAAGCAGATTGCCGACAAGGTGAAGGCCAACAAGGATGTCCTGAAGCTCAAGAAGACCCAGCTCAAGACCCAGAAGGCCCTGCTGAAAAACAAGAATTACACTGGAAACGACGTCAGCTACGAGACGGTCCGAACCATTGAGACCGAGATCCGCGCTATCGAAACCGAGATCAAGGCCGACCAGCAGAAGATCGCGGCCAACAAGGATATGATCAAACGTCACCAGGCCGACATCAAGTCCAAGCAGAGCGAGATCAAGGCCATCCAGTCCGAGAACAAGAGCCATCAGGCCGACATCAAGGCCAGCCAGGCCGCCCAGAAAGAGGCCGAAACCAAGGTGAAGGAAGCCAAGAGCGACCTGAAGGAAGCCGAGAAGGCCGTAAAGGCCGAAGCGCAGCTCAAGGCCGAGGTCGAGAAGATCCAGAAGATCGAGGAAGCCGCCGACAAGGCCGGTGAGAAGGTCGACCAGATCGACCAGAAGATTGAGAAGATCGAACAGACCATCGAGCAGCCCGCCGAGCCTGCCGCTCCCGCTACGGCTGCGCCCGTAACGCTCTAAGCCGCCGTCCTATGGTCAAGGTATTTTGCAAGAACACAGGTACTGTCAAGGATTTCCAGGAAGGGACGACCCTTCTGGAAATCCTTGACAGTTTTGATTTCCCGCGTCCGTATCCGATTATTTCCGCCAAGGTAAATAATGTATCGGAAGGCCTTAAGTTCCGTGTGTACAACAGCCGGGATGTCGAGTTCCTCGATTATACGACCTATACGGGCCGTTCGACCTATAGCCGCTCCCTGTGCTTCCTGCTCTGCAAGGCGGCACGGGATATCTTCCCCGACTGCCAGGTACGGATCCGCCGTCCGGTATCCAAGGGCCTGTTCTGCGAATTGACCAAGACCGACGGCTCCCAGTTGCTGGAAGAGGAAGTCGCCACCATCCGCGACCGTATGACCGCCATCGTGGAGAAGGATATGGAGTTTCACCGGCACGAGGCGCGGGTGGAAGATGCCATCCAGGTCTTCAAGAAAATGGGCTATGACGACAAGGTCAAGCTCCTGGAGACCTGCGGCCGCGTCTATATCAATTTCTACACGCTGGGCGGTACACCGGACTACTTCTACGACGCCCTTGTCCCCAGTTCCGGTTATCTGAAGGTCTGGAGCCTGACCAAATACCGTCACGGCATGCTGCTCCGCCTGCCGGACCGCCATCATCCCGAGGAACTGGCGCCATTCTTCGAGCAGCCCAAGACCTTCGACGTCCTCATCGAGAGCGAGCACTGGAACCGCATCATGGGCCTCAGCAACGTCGGAGACGTGAACGTCGCCTGCCAGAAAGGCCTCGCCAGCGAGCTGATCCAGGTCGCCGAGGCGTTGCAGGAGAAGAAGATCGTCCAGATCGCCGAGGATATCTACAAACGCTATTACGGCGAGAATCCCGTCCGGATCGTCCTCATTACCGGGCCTTCGTCGAGCGGCAAGACGACGGTCTGCCGCCGCCTGAGCGTACAGCTTAAGGCCTGCGGACTCCGCCCCGTGTTCTTCTCGACAGACGACTACTTCGTCAACCGCGAAGATACGCCGCGCCTCCCGGACGGCAGTTTCGACTTCGACGGCTTCGATACCGTCGACCATGCCTATCTGGAGCAGGATGTGATGAAATATCTTGCCGGAGAAGTCGTCGATATGCCCGAATACAATTTCGTGACGGGTCTCCGCGAATTCAATGGCAAGAAGATCCAGTTCACGCCCGGCACGGTTCTCCTCATCGAAGGCATCCATGCGCTTAATACGATGCTGCTGCCGCACGTCGATCCCGCCTGCCAATATAAGATCTTCATCAATACGATCACGAGCATCTCGCTGGACGACCACAACTGCATCCCGACGAGCGACAACCGCCTCCTTCGGCGCATCGTCCGCGACTACAACAAAGGCGCTTTCACGGCCCGCGAGACCATCCGGCAGTGGCCGAACGTCCGCCGCAGCGAGGTCAAATGGATCTATCCGTACCAGGAAACGGCCGATGTGCTGTTCAACTCCGCCTATCTCGTGGAATTCGCCGTGCTGCGCAACCACGCCGAGCAGATTCTCTCGACCGTGCCCAAGAATTGCCCGGAATACAGCGAGGCCGACCGCCTGCGCAAGTTCCTGTCTTACTTCAATCCCGTCTCCGACAAGGAAATCCCGCCTACCTCGCTGCTGCGTGAATTCGTCGGCGGTTCGAGTTTCAAATATTGATGAAGAAGGCTGTCTTTGTCCTGACCCTGCTGCTCTCCGTTCCGCTCTGGACGGTCGCGTTCCCCGGGCCCGCGGATTCCCTGAAGGTGGAGCTCACCTTCGATATGGATTCGCAGGGGCTGCCGGTACGCAGGGTTTTCGACAAGGCTTACTGCCGGGACAGCGTGTTTTTTGTCATTTCCAAAGTCCACCAGGAACATATCTGCGTCTATGAGCGCCGGCAGGCCGATACCGTGCTGCTGGCCGCTTATCCCTGCTGCCTGTCCGCCGCAAGGGGGCAGAAGGTGCATGAAGGAGACTGCCGGACGCCGGAATCCTGGCCCGGGAAGCCCTTCAAGATCTGGCGGATTTCGGACCTCCGCAAACTCAATCTCCGGACATCGGAGTTCCGGATGTTCGGGCCGTATTATCATGCGCTCAAGGTACCCGGCGTCGTCGGAGTCGGCATTCACGGGACCAACAGCCCGACATCAATCGCCCACGGCCGGCGCAGCCACGGGTGCATCCGCCTGCTGAACGACGATGTGACGCATATGGTCGAGAATTATTCCGCCGTCGGCAACCAGGTGATTATCCTGCCGGAGAAGCAGGGGCCGCTTCCGTTCGAAGAGCATGCGCTCCGGGTGGCCTGCGGACTGGATGAGGATGGTTGCGGCCTGGGATGCGGACCGTCCTGCTTCAGGATCAGCCAGCCCTGCCGCCACATTCACATCAATCCCAAGCTGGATGTCCGGATGGCCGTGACGGGCCTGTAGATTACCACCCGTAAATATTCCTGAGGATCCACCAGGCGATGGTGGCGACGATGACGAGGATGGGAATGGCCGGATTCCGCGAAATCTTGTAAAGGACCGGGCATCGTTCGCGCAGCGCTTCGGCCGTGAATACGAAAAGGATGAGGGGAATAGAAGAAATCAGGAGGGCGTTATATTCGAAGGCCGCCCTCAGGTGCCCGTGAAGGAGCTGGTAAAGCGCCCGCTGGGATCCGCAGCCCGCACACTTCCATCCGGTCAGCGAAAGGAACAGGCATTTGGGGAACCAGGGGGTCCGGGCCGGGTCGAACGAACCGTAGATGACGGCTACAACAAGGATGGCCGCGATGCAGAGCACCGCGACCATCGATTTTTTAGTAAGCCGTCTGTTCACGGCAGGGGACTTATTTGGACAGCTGGAGAGCCTGGTTGAATTTCTTGAGGTTGAATTCGTACGCTCTCTTCTTGGCGCTGAAGATATCGATAAGCCACCAGATGCCGCAACCATAAGCGGTAAGAACCTTGACAATACCGAGGCCGATGTCATCGAGGAAGAAACGGTCCCAACCGAGGAGGATGGCGATGATGAGGATGACGGTCGGTTTCTGATAGCTGCTGCCGAGAATCATGGAAGACTTCTCATCGGGAACCTCTGCAAGCTGGGTCTGGATTTGCTGAAGCTGGGCAGGATCGAAGCACTCGCCGTGCTGCATCACGAAGGATTGAATGAGTTCTTGTTTCATAATACAAATGGTTTATAAGGTTTGTAATGATATTCAAAACATTCAAAGGTAATGAAAAAAAATTAATAATCAACCATTGCCGATATTTTTTTGCCGTCAATGATGATGTCCTCCGCAGCAACCGCCGCCGCCGTGATGGTGATGTCCGCCGCCGCAGCAATGATGATGCGCGGGAAGAATGCCCTCCAACAGGCCTTTCCAGCGTCCCGGAAGGATGATGTGATGGTTGCCGATGGGGTTCTTCAGGAAATAATCCCGGGCCAGGGCGGGTTCGTCGAGCTGCAGTTCGATCTGAGAGCGGCAAAGGTCGGGCTCGGATAGATTCCGGATGATCCGTGCTTCGGCGACAAATGCCTGTGAAAGGTCTCCGGCCAGTTTCAGGATGGTGACGTCCCCCTCGGGGAAATGGCCCCGGATACCGACGCCGATGCCGGATTCGAAGTGGGTGTCGAGCGAGATGTCGTCGACGATGTCCAGGGGGATGGTGCAATGGGCGAAGACAATCCGGCCCGTATCAGGGTCGATACGGGAGGGATTGGCCATAAATCCGGTATGTCCGGTCGCCGCCTTGGCGACGGTCATCGAGAGGAGGGCCGGAACATCCCCTTCACACCCTGCGGGAATGCCGTCGGCGTTGAATTTCGCCAGTGCCAGGCAGCCGGTGTTGCCGACGGTGCCGAGGAGGTCGAAGCAGCGGAGGGTGAAGCCGTCCAGCCGCCGGGTCTTGATGAGTTCCCTGAGTCCTTCATAGATGGTCATCGCGCCGGGAATGGCTTCCCGGACGGGGACGGCTGCCTCGAGGACGGCTTTTGCGGGAACGGGCGCTTCGGACGGTGCGGCCTTGGCGATGGCCCCCAGCACGGCGCTCATCGGGACTTCCACCAGTTCGATGCCGAGCTCTTCCTGAATGGCCTGCGGGTCGGCATCGCTGGCGATGAGCCAGTTGGACGGAGCCCCCAGCACACCGAGCCGGAGCCCCCTCAGCGCACGCCGTGCCTCGGTGACCTGCAGGATCGTGAGGACCCTCTCCCGGATATATCCGGGAGATCCGTGCAGGATTTCGCCGCTGAGGCCGACCCTTCCGAGGAAGGAGAGGATCTCCATCGAGGCGGCGAGGGAATTGTTGCCGCCCGAAGTAAGCAGGTAGAACTGCCTGGCGCCCCGGTTGAAGAGTTCCGGAATGATCTGAAGGAACTGGCCCTCGGCACCGCCGGTCCTGACGAAAATCAGGTCCAGGCCGCCCTGTCCGTAGGTGCTGAAGTCATCTTCACAGAAATTGTATCCGCCTTCGGGAAAGACGCTCTGGAGGAATTCCTCCGAAATGCGGGCGATCCGCTCTTTGTCGTGGAGCGGGGAAGTAAGGGTGTAAATATTAATCATAGTCTTCGAAATTGTATTCACTTCTGTCCATTTTCTCCTGTGCCTTGCCCGCAATCCTTGCCCCGAAGCCCGTGAGGGCGGCAAACGGGGCGAACTGGGCGGCGCGGTCGAGCCGGCTCATCCTGGGATGACCCTTCGGTGGCTCCGGATGGGGGAGCCCGATGATATCCTGATAGGGGTTCATGCTTTGTGTCCTCCGATCTGCTGGTTTCTTTCTATCGTGGTGGCTCCGTCCTCGAAATCAATGCCTTTGAGGATGGCGTTCTTGCCGAATTTGTGCCGGATCTCAAGGATGGCCTTCTGGGCGCTGCGCTCCTTGTCGGTATCCGGGGCCTCGTCGAAAAGGTCGAGCTGGATGCCGTCGGAACGGCTCTCATCGATGGTATGGTTGGCGACGACATACATCCGCCGGACAAAGAGTTCCCGGTTGACAATGCGGTCGAAGAGGCTTGTCACGGCGTCAGCGATACGCCTCAGCGAGGCGGTATGGCCGCCGAGATTGGCGCTGCCGTGCGCGGGCTTCGGGGCTTCGCGGCCGTAATAATCCTTGGTCAGGTCACCCTTCCAGCCCGGTGGCAGCGTGGTGTCATATCCGACGGAAATGACGACCTGGTCGGTGACGAGGTGTTTCTCCAGCAGGTCCATTACGAGGCCGTCCGCCATTTCGCGGATGACGATCCGGGCTTTGTCGAAGGTATAGGGCTCCTTGAGTACCTGTCCGCTCGACAGGGAACTGCCTTCGGGCCGGTAGGCCTTGATGTCGGCGATCGTGCACGGCTCCCATCCCCAGGCATGGTCGATGACGAGCTCGGCATTGACACCGAACAGTTTGTAGAGCACCTCGGGATTGTGTCGCTCCCAGGGCTTGCCGAGGGAGCAGCGGGCGATGTCGCCCATCGTGTAGAGGCCGGCGCTTTCCAGCCGGGCCACCGTGCCCTTTCCGACCCGCCAGAAATCAGTAAGGGGACGGTGCATCCAGTACTTCTGGCGGTAAGTCATTTCATCCAGGGCGGCAATCCGGACACCGTCGCGGTCGGGCGGAGAGTGCTTGGCTTCGATGTCCATGGCGATCTTGGCGAGGTATAGGTTGGTCCCGATACCGGCCGTGGCGGTGATGCCCGTCTCCGAGAGCACTTCGCGGACAAGCTTCATCGCGAGGTCATGCGCAGAGAGTCCGTACATGCCGAGGTATTCGGTCGCATCGATGAAGACTTCGTCGACGGAATAGACGTGGATGTCCTCGGGCGCGATGTATTTCAGGTAAATGCTGTAAATCCGGGCGCTGGTG
The DNA here is from genome assembly GCA_947165305.1 of uncultured Bacteroidales bacterium. GTDB lineage: Bacteria > Bacteroidota > Bacteroidia > Bacteroidales > UBA932 > Cryptobacteroides. The sequence goes on along the minus strand of CAMUZW010000036.1, from coordinate 8,344 downwards.
TCCATGTAATACGACATCCGAGGCGGGGCGACGATGTAGTCGAGCTGCAGGCCGGGGTCGCGGGCGAGTTCATCGGCATCGGCGGAGGAGCCGTGGAACCGGTGTCCGGGCGCCCGCTGCAGGCGCTGCGCGTTGATCTGCCGGACGGCCTGGACGACTTCGAAGAGCCGGGCCCTTCCGGAGATGCCGTAAGCCTTGAGGGAAGGGGAGACGGCGAGGCAGATGGTCTTCTCGGTCCGTGTGGGATCCGCCACGACGAGATGCGTTCGGAGGGCATCCCTTTTGCGTTCTACGCATTCCACAGATGCGTAGAAGGACTTCAGATCAATCGCCAGATACGTCTTCACAAATACAAAGATACCGAATAAAACCTTAATCAGCAACCGTCCTGACGATTCTCCGGACGTCTTCCGGGGTCAGGGAATCATATAGCGGCAGGCAGAGAACCCGGGCGGAAAGATCATGAGCGACGGGTGTGTCATCCGCGCCCGGATAGCGGGCAGACCGATAGCACTGCGTGTCGGTGACGGGCGGCCAGAAGTACTTGCGGGGATGGATGCCGGCTTCGCGGAGGGCCGTGTACGCCTTGTCACGGGCTTCGGGAGAGGCGAACAAAACCGGGAAATAGGCGTAATTGGGCCGGGTCCCTTCGCGGGGGAGAAGCAGGGAAACCGCCCCGGAAGCGAAGAGTGGCTTCAGGGCGTCGAGATATTGCGCCACCACCCGGCCGCGGGCCGCGACGGCCTTGTCGAAATGCCGGAGGTTGCAGAGCCCCATCGCGGCCTGGAGTTCGTTCAACTTGGCATTCCCCCCGGGAAATACGCACGTTTCCTCGTCGCGGATCCCGAAATTCTTGCAGTCGTCGAGCCGTACGGCGAATTCCGCCGCACTCATGCCGGCGACGTCTTCGCCATAGCATACGGCGCCGCCCTCGACGGTCGAGAAAACCTTTGTGGCGTGGAAACTGAGGATGGAGGCATCGCCGAAGGTGACGAGCGGCCTGCCCTGGTACCGGACATCGAATGCGTGGGCCGCATCGTAGATCACGGGAATACCGTGCCGGCGGGCAACGGCTTCGATCGCGTCGACATCACACGGGTTCCCGTACACGTGGACGGGCAGGATGGCGGCGGTCCGGGGCGTGATGAGGGCTTCCAGCCCGGCGGGGTCCAGGGTGCCGTCGGACGGCAGGACATCACAGAAGACCGGCGTCAGCCCGCGGCGGACAATGGCGTGAACGGTGGAGACGAAGGTGAACGGCGTCGTGATGACCTCGGAGCCTCTGCACGCGAGTATTTCCAGCGCCGCCTCGAGGGCGAGATGACCGTGCGAAAAGAGCGTGACGCCACATCCGAACCGGCTCCGGAGCGCTTCGGAAAATTGCCCGTGCAGCGCACCCATGTTAGTCATCAATCGGCTCTCCCAGAGCGGCCGGATTGCCGCGCAGTATTCCTCGAAGGGCGGAAGCGACGTCCGGGTGACGGATATTTCTTTCTTATTTGTCATTTCTGCCAAAGTTAGCAATAGCCGGTTAAAGAAAAAAGAGTATATTTGTTGAAAATCACCGATTCTATGAAAAAAATCTTGAATGCAGTGCTGCTTGTCATCATCATGGCAGCGTGCACCGCCTGTAAAAAGGATAAGTTCACGGAGGCTGCTCCTCTCATCGGGCAATGGGAGGTGATGTCTTATGAAGAAGATTATACGTATGCCCTTCTGGATTTTTCAAAAAAACAATTTGTGTACAGGTACATTACGTCAGAATCGCTTCTGGCTCCCGAGATTCTGTATGATGATTCCCATATCGTCAAGATCCGCTCCGTCGCCAAGTTACACGATGAGGCGAAAGGCGAGGTCTGGGACGTCCAGAATGAATTAGAGGACCATCTTTATTTTTATGATGTGACGGAGAATTCGGCAAAGTTGGCCTGGTACGATCTCGACACGGAAGCCTGGGAGGTGCTGCGTGCGGTTCCGAAGCGTATCAAGATGCGGTATCACTATGTCCCGGCTTCTGCCGTCGACCTTGGACTCAGTGTATACTGGGCCCGGTTTGACATGCATTTTGATCCTTTTTTCAATGATCTTGATCCGGAAGCGGATATTATTGAGAATTATCACTATGACGTGATTCAGGAAGACTGGGTTTACACGCCCGGCGATTTCTATGCCTGGAGCGAATCCGATCCGGTGCATGAGCGGTTCGGGGGCAAGTGGCGTATGCCTACGTTTGAGGAGTATCAGGAGTTGTATAATTCCATGGCATGGGCGTATTGGACGCCGGATGAGAATTTTGAATTTGGGCAAAGTTACGGCCAGAGCAATAAGCCCGGTTTTGAAGCGGACGGTATCACGTTTATCATGAACGGTTATTACAGCGGAACTACCCATAAGAGTGATACATACGGTTTCTACTGGACCAGCAAGACCGACGACGATACCAATGCATATGTGGCCAGATTCATGTATGATTCCCACATGATGAGTGAAACGGATTTCCTGGAGATTCCCCGGTCCGAGAAATGCAACATCCGGCCCGTCTGGGATCCTAAGATGTAAACTTGCTGCCGCGCAGGCGGTAGCAGAGTTCGATCAACCGTTTTTTTACCGAGCGCGCAAGGCGGACCATCCGTTTTGTGCGCTTATCTTCTGCATCATAGAGCGCGCACCGGCGTCGGATTGCTTCGGAATATTGTCCGCGCGTGTACCGGTCCAGTGCAATCAGCATCGCTTTGTCTGTCTGATGGAAGCAGATTCTTTCCTCCTTGCTGATATGCCGGGAGGTCCAGGATCCGGGAAGATAGGGCCGGTAGACGCTCATGCAGTCGCGCAGATAGATCATCCCCCCCCGGAGAGAACCCTGGATTTGCAGGGAATAATCATTGAACAGCACGTCCCTGAAGGGAGCCGGCGCTTTCCAGACGGATGCGCGGCAGAGAATGGAATTCGTGGCCACGAAGTTGCCGCCGCCGAAAATGACGTCCTCCACGGGGATGGTCCGGTTACAAATGGAAGGGGCGTAGTATTTCCAGAGACGGCCGTCTTTGACGACTGCGGCGGCATGCGTACAGATATCCGCTCCGGGATGGGATTCGAGCGCCCTGACCTGTTTCCCGAGTTTGCGTGGATCGGTCCAGAAGTCATCTCCTTCGCAGAAGGCAATGAATTCGCCGCGGGCAAGCGGCATCAGGATGTCCCGGGAGATCACGATGCCCTGGCTGTATTGGTTCTCTGTTTCGAAGACCGGACGGATGATATCCGGATACCGGGCCGCATATTCCCGGAGGATGTCCGTCGTACCGTCGGTCGAGGCGTCGTCGTGGACGATGACCTCGTACCGGAAGGAAGTTTCCTGCCGCACGAAACTGTCCAGCGCCTGCGCAATGTACGGCGCATGGTTGTATGTCAGGCAGATGACCGATACTTTACACATAGCGGAACCTCCCGAGCATCCCGTGCAATTCGTCACGGGAATGGTGCATGACCGTGTCGATAATCGACAGATTTTCAGATACTTCCGTCTGCAGGAAGCGGAGCTCGATCCCGTGGGCGGCGAATTCGGCCTTGTCGTAGAGCTCCCGGCCGCCGATGGCGTTTACGTAAATATCGGCTCCGTTCCGCCGGCAGAGGTCGTAGATCCGCTCCTCGCGCCTGAACCTGGCGTTGCCCTCCAGAGAGGAGGTGAGTCCCAAGGGCGTCCTGATGCCGAGGTAGTCGCAGACTTCATGGATGGAATGCGTGAGAAATCTGCATAAATTCAGTTCTTTGCAGGAAAATATGCGCTCTGCGAGCGCATATCCGTCCGCGAAGAAAGGCGCCTTGTGGTAGGCCATCGCCAGCGTCCGGAGGTTATCGGCTACGTCTGCCGACCTGCGCTCCGTTTCGGCAATGGTACGGTTGCAACTCATGTCCCGGATCGGAATCCGGAAATACATGACCTGACCGTTGATCAGGATCCGGTTGCGGGAAATCCAGCCGTGCCTCTTGAACGCATAGTCGTCGCCGATGAGGAAAAGATCCGCCTGCGCGATGAGCTGCCACCACGGGAAATAGGGGAGGAAGTAGGGCTGATTGGCGCTGAGGATCATAGTATATCGCAATAAGGAGCCAGAAGGGCGGTTTCGGCGGCGTCGGATGCATGCAGGACCGCGGCCTTGCGGTCGTCGCCGACATTGGTCACGGGAAGGCTGGATCCGCGGAAATAGCCGCTGTCGAAGAATTTGTCGTCGACGCAGAGCATCATGCCGCAGAGGTAATCGTCAAAAGGGGTCCCTTCCCAGACGGTCGGGAAGGACCGCTGCCGTAAGAACGGCTGCAGGATGCCCTGGGGAGCGGACTTCCACAGTGCTGTCCATGCTTCGGGGAAAGTGAGCGGGCCAGCGATGACGCCCTCGCTCTTGCCGAGCCGGGCGGGCTTGAAGATATAGCCGTCCTTGTGACGGATGGCGTCGGCAACGGCTGCTGCGCTGGCAGGGTCCGTCGTATCCCAGGTCCGGATCGCGTGTTCCCGGAGGAATCCGGCGTCCGCTCCGGAGAGGAAGCCGTCCTCGAACCAGCGTGTCATAAAGCGCTTGTCGTGAATGAGGAAGATGTTGCGGAAATCGCTGATCATTCCCTCTTCGATCATCGCCTGCAGGGTGCGGTCCTTCAGCGACAGGATGTCCTTTTGATTGAGGGCACTCAGCAGGCAGGCACCGTCCGACCATTCCGCACGCCGCGGCTCGATCTCGTCCGCCTCCAGCACAGTTACCGTCTTGCCGTGAGCCTCGTAGAAGCGCTTGTAGAGACGGATTTCGTTGGTCTTGTCGGCGCTTTTCAGCACAAAGATCCGCTTCCGGTCTCCGACGAGGCCGAGCATAAAGTCCATCATTTCGGCGAAGCGGGAGTGGTGGGGGAGATCCGGGAATTCCCGCTCCAGGAAGGTGCGGGCGAAGCGGTCGCCGAACCAGGACATGAAGATGCCGTGGGCGAAGAAGCGGGAGGTAATTTCGCAGATTTTCAGGGAGCCGTCGGCTCCGATGAGGTAGTCGGGGCGCCAGGTCCCGGCTCGGAACGGGCGGCGGGACTGTTCTTCCAGGATGGCTTTTTCCTTCTCGCTGAAGCCCCATTGCTCCGCCACAGGGCGCCAATCCGTCACCAGCCGCTCCACGGCACGGTAAAGTACCCGGTGCAGCGTACGAAGCTCTTCCCGCCGCTCCGGCGTCACCAGTACCGGCTTCGGATGATACCACCGATGGTAATATGAGGCTAAATCCGTGTACATAAATAAGGAGGAGCCATGCAAGGGGTCAGGTCTGAAAACTGTGGCCGCCCATGGCCGCATGAATGGGAGGGGCCCGCGGACAGGATGTCCGTGGGAGGGACGGAGAACCGAAGGTTCGGAGGTTTCTCAGACCTGATCCTTTGCATGGCGACAGCGTTTATTGAAACAATTGGCTTTGATACCCAAGGCATTGGAAGCCGTTGCGGTTGATGATGGGGATGAAGTCTTCGGCAATGCCGAGCTGCTTCCGGACCCAGTAGCAGATGCTGACACTCATGCCGAGGGTGTCGGTATAGGCCATCATCCGCTTGACGGAAGCGATGCTCAGGTCCCGGGAAGGGGCGGTCCGTCCGCGCTGCTTGCGGTGGTCGGCGTTGTCGGGCCGGATATAATCCTCGTAGAGCTGCCGTTCGAGCGACCTGTCGAAATGGCCCAGATACTGTCCGAGCAGGGCGAGATTCTCCATGCAGGCCGTCAGGAATTCGGGTTTATAATTGATAATCCCGGCGCCGTGGAGCGCATCGAAGAAAGACTTGATGTGACTGTCGGTCAGGTACGGCGTAAAAATCGGCTGCACGAGGGCGGAATTTGCCTGAATGCCCCGTTCGCGGCAGAGCCCTACGGCGCGCAGACGCTCCTCCAGCGGGGCTCCGTACGGCTCCAGGATATCCCGGAAGGCATCCGGCATGATCGACACGCTGGTGTTGAACTGCATCTTCCCTTTGAGCTGCGCGAAGAGATCCAGGATGGATTCGCCGTTAAACTTATATTCCAGATGTTTCGCGCCGGCCTTGGACGCGATGAAAAGGCGGGCCTTCGATGAGGGATGCTGCGCGAAGTGGCCGATGAACTCGTGCAGGATCCGATGTGCGATGCCCGTCAGGAGCGTAGCCTCCTGGAAGGCCTCTGTCTTGGGAGAGAAATAGTAATAATGCGGGGCGTTCTCCGAGCCGGTACCGTTCTTCTCTTCCAGCAGTTTCCGGACGTACAGATGATAATTGTCGATGGCCGTGAGCTCCTGGCGGTGCCTGCCGTCGGTGACGAGGCAATACTGGCAGCCGACGCCGCATCCGAGAACCGGATTGATCTCGTAGGTCAGCGTCGGGCAGCGGCCGGTATAGTTATGGATTTCCGTCCGGATGTCATCCGGATCCATTTCGACGCTGCGGTAAACGGGTTCCGGGATAAGCGTATGGTCCTGCAGGCCGCGGATCAGCAGCTCCGACCCTTTCCTGAGACCGTCGAGGGTCTCCTCCGCCGGGATGGTCCTGACGCCGAGCCTTTCGAGATAGGCTCCGTCGATGATTTCGGGGTGGAAGCCGTCCAGGTTATAGACATCCCGTGCCCGGGAATAAAAGGGGGTATATCGTTTTGTGCCGTCTGCCATGTGAGATATTTTTTTTCGGATGACCAATTTACGCATTTTCGGACAAAATCGCTATCTTTGCGTGAAAAATTTAGCGCATATGATACAGAACATCGCACAATCCGTCCGTTATATCGGTGTCGACGACCTTGATCTCGACTTGTTTGAAAGCCAATATGTGATTCCCGAAGGGATGGCCTACAATTCCTATCTCCTGGAAGGGGAGAAACTGGCCGTCCTCGATACCGTGGACGGAAGGAAAGCAGAAGCCTGGAAGGCGAATCTCGCCGAGGCCCTTGCCGGCCGGCAGCCCGACTACCTCGTCGTCCATCATCTGGAGCCCGATCACAGCGGCCTTGTCGGCTGGATGCTCACGGAGTTTCCGGCGCTCAAAATCGCCCTTTCGGCCAAGGCGGCCCAGATGCTCGGGCAGTTCCTTCCGGAAGCGCCCGCTGCAGACAGATTGCTGGTGCTCAAAGAGGGGGATATCCTCGACCTTGGCGGACGGACGCTGCAGTTCTTCGCTGCTCCGATGGTCCACTGGCCCGAGGTGCTGGTGAGCTTCTGCCCGGAGGAGGGGATCCTCTTCAGCGCAGACGCCTTCGGGAAGTTCGGCGCGCTCTCCAAGTGCGGCTTCTGGGGAGATGAAGACGATGACTGGGCCTGCGAAGGACGCCGGTATTACTTCAATATCTGCGGGAAATACGGCGTACAGGTGCAGGCGTTGCTGCGCAAACTCTCCGGCCTGGACGTGAAGGTCATCGCAGCGCTGCACGGACCGGTCCTCCGGAAGGATCTCGGGCAATATCTTTCCCTGTACCAGACCTGGAGCGCCTATGGCGTGGAGACCGAAGGCGTGTTTGTCGCCTATGCCTCCATTCACGGCGGCACGGCCGAAGCGGCAGAGAAACTGGCGGACATCTTACGGGCTAAAGGCTGCCCGAAGGTGGCCGTGAGCGACCTGACGCGGGACGACATCGCCGAAGCCGTCGAAGACGCCTTCCGCTATGGCAAGATGGTGCTGTGCGCTGCATCCTACGATGCCGGACTCTTCACGCCGGCCTATAATTTCCTCCATACCCTCCAGATGAAAGGCTGGCAGAAACGCCGTGTGGGGCTCGTCGAGAACGGCTCCTGGGCTCCTTCGGCCGGCCGGGTGATGAAGGAGATGTTCGGGGCGATGAAGGAGGTCGAGATGGTGGAGCCCGTCGTCACCATCCGCAGCCGCATGAAGCCGTCCGATATCCCCGCCCTGGAAACGCTTGCAGCGGCCATTTTACAATAGTATTGGGCTGATTTTAGCGTGCTTCCAATAGGAAGACGGCGGAGTCGTGCGGCTTTCGGAGGGACGGGTTGAATCCGCCGGAGGCGAGGAAGTCGCCCGTAAAGGATTTCTTGTCGCCCCACCAGCAGGATTTGTCGACGTTCTGCTCCGTCACCTGGTAGGTGCGGGCAGGATCGAGTCCCTGCAGTCTGAAGATGGCGGCTGTCCTGTCGCGGTTGCGGTATTTAAGGTTGAACAGGAAGACCACGGCCCGGGACTTGTCTTCTGAAACATACATCAGCGCGGATTCTTCGCCGTCGTAAGGGGAGGCGAGCCGGTAGAGGTCGCCGCCGAAGACGATGTCACGGTACTGCTTGTAAGAGTTGATGCAGCGGTCGGCAAAGGCCCGCTCTGCGGGTGTCAGGCTCTTCGGCTGGAGTTCCATGCCGAG
>CAMUZW010000035.1 GCA_947165305.1 uncultured Bacteroidales bacterium | reverse complement strand
GATGCGCATACGCCTCAAGCGCGGCGCGGAACTGCTCCTTGCGAAAATCCGGCCAAAGGACATCGGTGTAATAAAATTCTGTATAGGCGGCCTGCCACAGGAGGAAATTGCTGATGCGCTGCTCGCCGGAAGTCCGGATCAGGAGGTCCGGGTCGGGGTAACCCGCCGTAATGAGATAGGATTCATAGGTGGCGGCATCGACGTCTTCCGGGGCGACCTTGCCGGCCGCGACATCTTCCGCCAGGCGGCGGGAAGCCTGCAGGATATCCCACTTGCCGCTGTAGCTGAGAAAAACGATGAGCGTGAGCCGCTCATTGTGCGCAGTCTTCTCCATCAGGCCCGCGATAGCGCTCCGGAGCCCTTCGCTCAGGCGGCCGAGGTTCCCCAGGACGACGAAGCGGACGCCGTTTTTCATCATCGTACCGACTTCGTTCTCAATGGAGCGCATCATCAGGCCCATGAGGGTCTCCACCTCTGCTGCCGGGCGGTTCCAGTTCTCCTCCGAGAAGGCGAACAGCGAGAGATAGCGGATGCCGTCCTCGACCGCCGCCTCCGTGCAGGCGCGGACGCTCTCGACGCCCTCGAAATGCCCGTAAATGCGCTCTTTGCCGCGTTCTTTGGCCCAGCGGCCGTTGCCGTCCATAATGATGGATACGTGGACGGGAAGGTTCTTTTCCGTTGCCATGGTCAGTCTCCGTTTCTTACATCTTCGCCCCAGAAGAGTTTGCTCGTCAGGGCCTGGATAAAATTGCGCCCCTCCAGACAGACCCGGCGCAGCGTGAACGGCGCCGTCCTGACCCTGAGCGTGACGCTTGCATCGACGGCCGAGCTCCGGTTGTCGAGCGAGACGGTCACTTCCGGGTCGCGGGAGCGGACCGAGATGTCGATCGTCGCGCTGTCGGGGACGATCAGCGGCCGGACATTGAGGTTGTGCGGGGCGATCGGGGTGATGATCAGCACCCGGGAACCGGGCATGCAGATCGGTCCGCCGACGCTGAGCGAATAAGCCGTGGAACCGGCGCTGGTCGCAACCAGCAGGCCGTCGGCCCAGTACACCGGCAGGGGCCGGCCGTCGATCCGGACCTCGACGCCGAGCATGGCGCCGCCCTGACGGTGGATGGCCACTTCATTGAGCGCATACTGGCCGTCGACGTCCAGCAGCGTACGTTCCTTGATCCGGTACGTCCCGGCGAGAAGGGCCTGGAGCATCTCCTCCGGGGTATTCTCCGAGAGGAATCCCAGCCGGCCGAAATTGATGCCGGCGACGGGGATGCCGCTCGCCCCGACCAGGCGGGCCGCCGACAGGAATGTCCCGTCGCCGCCGAGGCTCAGGACCATGTCGGTCCCATCCGGGATGGCGTCGTCACAGGTGACACAGGAGAGGCGGAAGCCGGCATCACGGAGGCTTTTCTTAAAAGAAAGTACCCGCGGATCGGCCTGCAAGGCCTTATTTTTGATGTAAATGGCAAGGTTCATCCAATATCGTCGTAAAAACTTTCAAATTTAGCATTAAAACTTGAATTTTATGTTATTTTTGTAAGAAATATCATATTATGCCATGACACGACTCAGTGTAAATATCAACAAGATAGCCACCCTGCGCAATGCACGGGGCGGCGACCGGCCCGACGTCCTCCAGGCCGCCCTCGACTGCGAGGCTTTCGGCGCGGAAGGCATCACCGTCCATCCCCGTCCCGACGAGCGGCACATCCGCTATGCCGATGTCAGGGCCATCCGTCCGCGCATCCGCACCGAATTCAATATCGAAGGCAATCCCATTCCTTCTTTCGTCGACCTCGTGAACGAAGTCATACCCGACCAGGTGACGCTCGTGCCCGACGGGCCCGACGCCCTGACCTCCGACGCCGGATGGGATACGCTCCGGAACCGGGAATTCCTCACGGAAATGTGCCGGGAATTCAAGTCCAGGGGCATCCGGACCTCGATTTTCATTGACCCCGACCCTGCGATGGCCGAAGGCGCGGCCCGCTGCGGCGCCGACCGCGTGGAACTCTATACCGCCGGCTATGCGGAGCGCTTCGCCGCCGGTGACAGCGACGCCGTCAAACCCTGGCTCGAAACGGCCCTCGCGGCCCGCTCGCTCGGCCTCGGCGTCAATGCCGGCCACGACCTCGACCTCGACAACCTCGGAGCGCTGATTGCCGCTATCCCCTTCACGGCCGAAGTCTCAATCGGGCACGCACTTATCTGCGACGCCCTCTACCTCGGACTGGAGAAAACTATCGCCGCTTATCTCTCCGTAATTCAAAAGAATTCCTTATATTTGTAATTTGTAACTTTACGACAAACAAAAATTCAATCCATACAATGAAAAAACAAATCATTATCCTCAGCATCGCCGCCGTCGCAGCGGCCCTTACCCTCGCATCCTGCAACCAGAACACCCCCGGCAAGAACGACACCGGCAAGCAGTCCGACAGCACCGCCGTCTCCCCCTTCAACGGACAGATCGTCTACTATGACGCCGACCGCCTGATGGCCGAGTACGACATGGCCAACGACAAGCTCTCCGCCCTCGAAGCCAAGGTCAAAGGTATCCAGAACGAGATCACCCGCCGCGAAAACAACCTCAAGGCCGAGATGAACAGCTTCCAGCAGAAATACGAGAAGGGCCTCCTGATGCGTTCTGTCGCCGAAGAGCAGGGCGCCCAGCTGCAGAAGAAGCAGAATGATTATCAGAACTATGCGATGCGCAAGCAGGAAGAGATCGCCGAAGAGCAGGCCGTCACCATGCGCCAGGTCTACGACGCCATCAACACCTTCATTATCCAGTTCAACGAAGAGCATCACTACTCGATGATCCTCGCGACCACGAGCGGCGCCCAGGGCGGACTCCTCTCCGTGCCTGTTACCGCGGCCGATCCCGCGCTCGACATCACCGACATCCTCCTCAAGGGCCTCAACGAAGAATATGTGAAGGCCAAGGACAAACCGGCGCCCGCCGACTCCACCAAGACCGCGAAGAAGAAATAAATGCGCATCGCGATCTTGTCTTGTTTCTACCCCTTCCGGGGCGGCATCTCCCAGTTCAATGCAGCCATCCTGCAGGCGCTGGAAGAGGCAGGCCATACCGTGAAGGCGTTTAATTTTACAAGACAGTATCCGTCGCTCCTCTTCCCCGGCAAGACGCAGTATGTCACGCCGGACGACGAGGCCGCCCGCGTAGAGAGTGAAGCCGTTCTCGACACTGCCAATCCCTTCTCATACGGCAAGACCGCCCGGGCCATCAGAGCCTGGAAACCGGATCTTCTCGTGATGCGGTACTGGATGTCCTGGTTCGGTCCTTCCCTCGGATACGTCGCCCGGCACGCCGGCTGCAAGAGCATCGCCATCACCGACAACGTCATCCCGCACGAGAAACGGCTGGTCGACACCCCCCTCACGAAGTATTTCCTGAAGGGCTGCGACGGTTTCGTCACGCTCTCCAAGGCCGTGGAGAAAGACCTTCTCCGCCTCCGTCCCGACGCCCGCGTCACCGTCCTTCCCCATCCGCTCTACACCCATTTCGGGGAGAAGCTCCCGCGGGAAGAAGCCGAAAAGGCCCTCGGGCTCGCCCCCGGCCGGAAGAACCTCCTTTTCTTCGGGCTCATCCGCGAATACAAAGGGCTGGATATCCTGCTGGAGGCCTTCCGGGACCTTCCCGAAGACTACCAGCTCATCATTGCCGGAGAGCCTTACGGATCCTTCGACCGTTACCGGGCGGTCATCAACAGCCTGCCCGGAAAAGACCGCGTCCACCTTTTCCTGCGATACATAAAGGACTCGGAGGTCAAGCGGTATTTCAGCGCGGCCGACGTGACCGTCCTTCCTTACCGTTCAGCCACCCAGAGCGGCATCAGTTCGGTCTCGTACCATTTCGAGGTCCCGATGATCGTCACAGACGTGGGCGGCCTGAAGGACACGATCGGCGACCGGGGCACCGGCCTTGTGGTCCCCCGCCCCGACAGCGGAGACATCCGGCAGGGCATCCTGGACTATTTCGCTGATCCCTCCCTCCGGGAACGTTTTACCGGAGCCATCCGGGAAGAGAAGAAACGCCTCTCCTGGAACACCTTTTGCACACATCTCACCGCCTTTGCGCAGCAAATTCCATAGCGCCATGAGAAAGACTTTACAGATATGCATCCTCACCGCGCTCTGCCTTATGACGGCAGGGACGGCGGTCACGGCATACGCCCAGGCTTACGAACCCGTCCCGGTCACGATCTCCAAGGACAAGGTCAAGATCGGCGGCAAGATGTACTATTCGCACATCGTCCAGGAGCGGCAGACGCTCTACTCCATCAGCCGGGCATACGGGGTCACCATCAAGGAGATCACCGACATGAACCCCTCCATCAGCGCCGACGGGACGGGACTCACGAAGAATTCCATCATCCTGATTCCCGTCAAGGAAGCCGAGGCGCCGCTGGAGACCAGCCAGGAGAGCATCGTGCAGACCGGTGAATACCGGACCCATACCGTAAAATGGTACGAGAACCTCGACGACATCGCCGCCCAGTACGGCGTGACGGTCAAGGAGATCATGGAGGCCAACGGCCTCGCGTCCAAGTCGATCAAGAGCCGGCAGGAACTCCGGATTCCCGTCAAGAAGGCGGTGGCGGCCGCCGGGCCGTCTGACGATAGACCCGTCACGGCATTGTCTGACACCGTAGCCGTTGACGCCGACACCCTCGGGGCGCTGACCTTTGCCACCGAACCGGCCGACACCATCCAGGAGCCGCCGTACGTAGGGACGGACAAGGTCAATCTCACCCTCCTGCTCGCCCTCGGCAGCAAGAACGGCTTCAGCGGCATCAACATGGACTTCTACAGCGGCGCGCTGATGGCGCTCAAGCAGCTCGAGAGCGAAGGCATCGGGACGACGCTGAGTGTCTATGACATCACGGACGGCGCGGTGCCGGGCGCCGACACCCTTGCAAAGGCCGACCTCATCATCGGTCCGTCCGCGCCCGCCGACATTGAGAATGTGCTCAAAGTGACAGGTGACTCCGTCACGGTCATTTCCCCGCTGGATCCCAAGTCGGCCCGGTTCGCCGACGAACGCAACAGCGTATTCCACGCCGCCGCCAACAATGACTTCCAGTTCCAGGACATGGCTTCCTGGGTCCGCGAACAGGGTGCAACCGGCAAGGTCGCCGTCATCGCGCCCCGTACCGCCCAGGGCTCCGTCACCGACAAGATCAAGAAACTCCTCGACGAAGAGGGTGTCAGGTACACGGTCATCCCGGACGGAAGCTCGATGTACACCGCCATCCGCAAAGGACGTTACACCGACATCATCCTGGCTTCCGAGAACGAATACGCCGTGACCGACATGCTCACCGCGCTGGAGACCCTTTCGAAGGACTATTCTTTCAACACATACGCCCCCAACAAGGCCCGGAATTTCAAGGAACTCGACACCGACATCTTCTATCCCGTGCGCATGCACTTCTCGACCGCGTATTTCACCGACGAGAGCGACAGCAAGGTCAGCGATTTCTACTCCCGCTACTGGGAGGTCTTCCAGTTCGAGCCTAACCAGTTTGCCCTGCAGGGCTATGACGTCACCTACTACTTTGTCAAGCTTTACTCCATTTACGGAGCGAAGTGGAAGGAGTATGCCCACGAACTGGACATGAGCCTGCTGCATTCAGACATCAAGATGCGCCCGAACGAAAAGGGTTCCCTCATCAACAAAGCCGTGAGAAGGGTTGTCTATCAGAAGGATATGACGATTACGCTTGAGCCTTGAGCAGCTCCGCGGCATTCCGGACAGCCGCTTCGGACAGCGCGGATCCGCTGAGCATCCTGGCAAGTTCCAGCAGGCGGTCCTCCCCGGCGATTTCAGAGATTCCCGTGACAGATTCCCCTGTCGCGGGATTTTCGTTCCGGGTGACGAGGTAATGGGAATTCCCTTTGGCGGCCACCTGGGGGAGATGGGTGATGGCGATGACCTGCATGTCGCGACCCATCGAACAGATGACGGAACCCATCGCATCGGCAGCACTGCCGGATACGCCGGTATCGATTTCGTCGAAGATCATCGTCGGCATTTCGGCATAACGGGCCATCATCGCCTTGAGGCTGAGCATCAGGCGCGACATTTCACCGCCGGACGCGGCCCTGGCCACTTCGGCTTCGCGCGTGCCGTCGGCCGAGAATAGGAAGCGGACGGCATCCGTACCGGAAGGGCCTCCCTGTACCGGGGACACTTCGACCCGGAAAGAAGCTTTCTCCAGCTCCATGAAACGGAGCTGTCCGGCCACTTCCTGCGCAAAACCGCCGGCCGCGGCCTGACGCGCCTGGGAGAGGCGCCGGCAGGCGTCGGCATAGGATTTTTCGGAGGATTCGAGTTCCCTGACAAGGGACTGCTCCCGGTCATCGATTTGCTCGCCTTCCGAAAGCTCGGCCGCAAGGCGGTCGCGCACCGCGATCAGACCGTCGAGGTCCGTGACCTGATGCAGTTTCATCAAGGAATATAAGGTAGAAAGGCGGTCTTCGACCTGCTGCAGGCGGTCGGGCGAAACTTCGACATCGTCGCTGAGCGCCGACAAGGAGGAAAGGATGTCATCCAGTTCCACGCGGGAGGAGGCCAGGCGGCCGGAGAGTTCTTCCGCTTCGGGAACATACCGGGAGACATGCTGCAGCGACTTCTCCGCTTCCTTGAGCATCGAGACGACGCCGCCTCCGTCGGGCGGAGAAAGCAGCGACTCGGCCGTGTAGAGCCCCTCTTTGATCTCTTCGGCATTGGCGAGCCGTTTCTGTTCGGCTTCGAGTTCTTCCAGCTCACCCGGAACGATGGCCGCACGGGTCAGCCGGTCGAGACGGGCTTCGTTGAATTCCCGGAGCTCCGCCATCCGCGCCTTCCGCTCCCGGATCTCCGCGAGGGATTTCCTGAGCGTTCCGGATTTCTTCCAGAGAAGACGGACTTCCGAGGCAAGCGCAGCGCTCCCCGCATAGCGGTCCAGCGCTTCCAGCTGCCAGGCGGTGTCCGAAAGCAGGCGGGTCTGATGCTGGGAATGGATATCCACCAGCGAAGCGGACAATTCCGCAAGGACACTCTGCTGCACCGGAAGGTCGTCGATAAAGCAGCGCGAACGCCCCGAAGCATGGAGGACCCGGCGGACGGTCATATGTCCCCCGTTCCACTCCAGGTCATTCTCCTCAAAGAAAGCCTTGAGCGGGCTGTCGTCCCGTACGTCAAAATCCGCCTCCACAACGCAACCGGAGCCGTGGGCCCCGATCATCCCGGCGTCCGCCTTGCCGCCGAGGACGAGGGAGAGCGCGCCGAGCAGGATGGATTTACCGGCGCCGGTACGCCCTGTAATAATGCTGAGACCCCCTGGAAAAGTGATATCCAGAGAGTCAATCAGCACGTAATTCTCGATGTGGAGCCGGGAGAGCATTTATTTCTCTTCGCCGCCCGCGTTGCGGTAATACAACTCGCCGTCCTCAAACTCCGAGATCGCCACGAGGTCGGGTTTGGGCTGGCGTTCGTAGTATTTCGAAATCTCGATCTGCTCCTTGTTCTCAAACACTTCTTCCATGGTGTCGCGGTCGTTGCGGAAGTCTTCGAGCTTCTTCTGGAGCTCTTTCTTCTCCGCCAGGGCGATCTGGTTGGCCCGTTTGTAAAGGATCACGACGGACTCGTAAATGTTGCCCGTAGGCTCGGCCAGATTCTTGATATCCCTGGTAATGGTGTTGACCGGAACTTTCTTCTTGCTGTCCATATATCTTCGTTTTTTTGGTTTCTAATTAGATTACCTGGCTTTTTGAGCGGAGGTTTCATTTTTTTTCGATTCGGCCTTCTCGATCATCTTGCGCTCCCGCTCGAATTCGCGGGTCTTGGCCTCCAGTTCCTCGTCGGAGCCCTGGTAGCGGCCGAGCGCCTTCTGGGCGCGTTTGTACATCACGTCGAGCTCCCGGCGGTACTTGGATTCGGGAATCTCGCCCACGAAGTTGAGATAGTCGTCCATGAAGACCAGATACCGCTCCTTGCGTTTGGCGGGGACGCTGTGAAAGGCGTAGTTGTACGACGACATGGCCGTATAGTAGAGGATGTCCTCGCGGTAGATGTTCTCGGCGTCGTCCTTCAGGATATTCCGGAACGCCACGCGGGAAGCCTTGTAGTCTTCCATCTTGTAATACAGGCGGGCGGCTTCGAAGGCTTTCTGGTCCAGGCGGCCTTCGAGGTCATCGAGCATCTTCTGGCAAGCCTCCGCGTGAATGTTCTCGCTGCCTTCGAATTCGGCCTGGTACTGGCGGATGGCGGCGATGGCCGTGCGGGTCGGCGTCTGGTCGAGTTCGTAGCGGAGCGTACTGCGGTAGAGGCAGTCGATCCGGAGGAAACGCGCCTCGTCGGAGAACGGGCTCAGCGGATAGTTGGTAAGGAACTTGGTCAGGTTGGTCTCGGCCGTATAGAAATCCTTGTAGCGGTAGTTGCTGAGGCCCCAGTAATACTGCACCGTATCGTCCCGGGCCGTCCCGGAAGTCAGGGCGGAAAGGGATTCGAAGAGCTGGGCTGATTTCTGGTATTTCCGGGCGTTGAAATACTCGAACGCAGCCTTGTACTTGGCATCGGCGTCATTGCTGGAAAGCAGGGCGTCGAACTGGCTCTTGCAGGAGAAAAGCAGCAGGAGAGGCAGCGTCAGAAGAAGGTATCTTTTCATCTTACTCATTGTTATCTATGAGGAATCGTTCGGCGTCGCGGGCGGCGCGGCAGCCGGAGCCGGCGGCGGTGATCGCCTGGCGGTAGAGGGTATCCTGGACGTCGCCTGCGGCGAATACGCCCTGGAGCGAGGTCGCGGAGGTCTTGCCGCGGGTGACGATATAGCCTTCCGCATCGGTCTCGATCCAGTGGGCGAACAGCTCCGAGTTGGGATGATGGCCGATGGCGAGGAAGAAGCCGTCGACGGCGATGTCGATGACGGCGCCGTCCTTGCGAAGGAGGCTGGCCCCGGTAACGCCGGAAGCGTCGCCGAGGATCTCCTGGGTACTGCAATTCCAGAGGATTTCGATATTCTCACGGGCGAAGACCCGCTCCTGCATGGCCTTGGAGGCACGCAGGACATCGCGGCGGACGATCATGTACACCTTGCGGCAGAGGCCCGCCAGGTAGAGGGCTTCTTCGCAGGCGGTATCTCCTCCGCCGACGACGGCGACGTCCTTCTTCCGGTAGAAGAAACCGTCGCAGGTGGCGCAGGCCGAGACGCCTAGTCCGCGGAACCGGGTCTCGGAAGGGAGACCAAGGTATTTGGCGGATGCGCCGGTGGCGATGATGAGCGTAGCGGCCTCCACGACGTCCGAGCCGTCAATGGTAATGTGGAAGGGACGGGCGGAAAGGTCCGCCTCGGTAGCGGAGCCCCTGCGGATGTCAGCGCCCATCGCGACAGCCTGTTTGCGCATGCTGTCCATGAGCGAAGCGGCGTCAATGCCGTTTTCGAATCCGGGGAAATTCTCCACCACGGTGGTAGTCGTCAGCTGGCCGCCGGGTTCCGGGCCTTCGTACAGAATCGGGCTGAGCCCGGCCCGCGAAGCATAGATCGCCGCGGTATATCCGGCAGGGCCGCCCCCGAGTATCAAACATCTGGTCTTTTCCATAAATCCGCTTTTCGTACTGCAACAATCCTCCTCCGACTCCTTCGCGACTATCATTTGCAGCCTGCAAATATAGCCATTTTTACCCAATCTTACAACCCTGTCAGTCGTGATAGAGCAGAATCGGAACGCGGACGCCAAGGATGAGATTGCCGCAGGAGAGTTTGCGGGTGACGCCGTATCCTCCGTCATTACAATAAGCCTTATTGAACGGTGAGCCAAGGATGTCGTAGGCATAGCGGGCAAAAACGGTGACCCGGTCTCCGAACGGCCAGCCGCTGAAGCTTACGCCGGTCTCTGCTGCGACGCCCATCGAGAGGCCGAGGGCATCCAACTGCTTGGCCTTGAGACGGACCTTGGTGCCGTCGGGCTCGATTCGCTGTACGAGAAAATTACCGCCGAATTCCAGGAGACCGCCAATGTACCAATACTGCTTGAACGGGTAGAAATTGACACCCATATCGAGATTGAGGGAATGGACGTTGTGAGAATACGGGGCCTCTGGGAATTCCTCGGTCGCGACCCCCGTAAAGCTTTTGTCGCGATAGCTGAGCGCCAGGACGAGCTCTGTCATCCCGGTCATCGGAGCATTGACGAAGGAGAATCCGGCATAGGGGTGCCAGCCCCCCTGGGCCCGGCCGTCAAACCGATGGATCTGGGAGAGTGTAGCGCCACCCTCTACGCTGAAGAAGCGGTGCGGGCGACGGGGCTGGACAACGACCTGGGCCGCGAGCGGCAGGACCGACAAAGCCAGAAGAAGGGTAAGGATAAACTTTTTCATATGCACTACTTCTTTTGCTGGACGACAATCATCTTGAGTCGGCCATTGTTGTCGAAGACCTGGTACCGGTCGCCGACTTCAGCCACGATACCTTCATCCGTAATACTGACATTCTCGAACTCATCGATGATCAGCCGGGAATGGCCGCTCCAGATGCTCCACATCGTTTTGTCCCCTACCTTGCGGCCCAGGGCATAAACCATCCCCTTTTCGCTGCTCCGGCCGAGCGTCTGGAAACCGTCATACTCGAAGGGAAGGACCTTCTGCACCCGCTTGCCGGAGGCATTCAGGACCCCGACCTTCCCACTACGTTTGGTGGCGAGGATCGAATTCAGGTCATAGATCTTGAGATCCTTGTACACGGGACCGATCTTCCACCAGCGGTCACGACTGCCGTTGTCGAACATACCGACATTGCCGTGCCGGCCATTACGGGCGACGACGAAATTGCCGTTCTGGTCACCGGGGCGTGTGCCTTCGTACTGGATCATGGATCCGGCCGCATAATTGTCCATCGCCCGGTTGAATGCATCGCCGATAGCCTCTCCGGCGGCATAACTCATCGAACTGATAGCCGACGAAATACTGGGATCCAGGGAATAAGAACTTCCCGAAGAATACGAGGATGAGCCGCTGGAGGCCGCCCCGCCGTTCACATAGGGGCAGTCGGAGCGATGCCGCTCTCCTTTCTCATAATCGACGAGGCCGCAATGGTTGCAGTACTCGGCGACAACGACGGCTTCGCTCACCGGCGGAACCTGGGCAAATACCCGTATCCCGATCAGCAGGCAAGTGAATAAAAGGGTTATTCTTTTCATGGTCAGTGCATTTTCTGCAAATTTAAATAATTATTTGATAATTACATACTTAATTTTGAACTTATCAAAATTAGGAGTATCTTTGCGCACCGTATGAAAGATTTTTCGGCACAGCTCAAAAGACATAAGATGAAGGCGACCCGGCAGCGGTTGGCCGTGCACGAAGCGATGTGCGCCCTCGGGCACGCTTCCGCCGACCAGGTGGCGGAATGGTTGTCCAGGGACCCGGAAACCCGGATTTCCGTCGCTTCCGTCTACAATACGCTGATCCAGCTGGCGGATGCGCGCATCTATGCCCGCCGCCTGTCGGCCAACAACAAAATGTACTTCGACGTCAATACCGACTGCCATATCCATCTGTATGACCGCGAGAACCACCGGTGGCGGGACATCGCCGACGAGGAACTCTCCGACCTTGTCGCCACCCACCTCAAGCGGAGACGCTTCCGGGGATATACCGTAGAAGATATCGACATCCAGCTGGTTGCCCGTCCAACGAAAAAAAACAAATGATGAAACGTTTCCTGACTTTTGCCGCCATCCTGCTCGCCCTTGCCGCCGTCAGCTGCAAGAAGGATCAGGTTCTGTATTATAACGACGTCTCGTTCATCACGGCGACCGACGGCGTATACATTTCTGACGCGGGCGTCGAATATGTGATCGTCGAGAATGCCACCGACCGGGAGATTCCCCGGGACGGCCGACTGATCTTCGCCTGCGACATCCTCAAGAAGGTCCGGACCGGCGTATTCGACGTGCGGGTAAACGCTTTTTCGCAACCGCTTGCCAAAGATGCCGTCGAGGCATCCGGAAGCGCGCAGGACGACCCCGTCTCCATCGAAGACGGCTGGTTCTCCGGCGGCTATTTCAACTCCCTGCTGGGCCTCTTCGTCAAAGATGAGTCCTCCGTCAAGCACGTGCTCAACCTGGAATACACCCTTCCGACCGGGGTCAATGACACGCTCTATCTCCGTCTCAGGCACGACGCGCTGGGTGAGATTCCCGTCAACCCGAAGGACGATACCGATGAATATTCCTACGTGCGTACGTACGCATGCTTCCGGCTGGACGGCCTGCTGCCTTCCGGCTCCGAAGTTCCCGTCAAGATTCTCTGGAACTGGTACGATGCCGGGGCGGAGGATCCCGCCGCCTGCAAGGAGTATTCCCACAAACTCAAATTAAGATTTTAATCCCATGAAAACATACAGGACACTGGACCCTGAAGAGATTACGCTTCTCCGGGGACAAGGATGTGAGGCCGAAGACTGGGGCCGCGTGCTCTTCTCCGGCGATGATTCCGGCTCGCTCCGCCATATCCGCAACGTCCAGTTCAGCGGGACCGTCCTTTTCGGGCGCTTCAGCGGGGAATTCTCCCTGCCGGGAGGCCTCCGGAAGCATGCCGGGCTGCGGGACGTCACGCTCCATAACGTGACGGTCGGCGACGACTGCTGCATCGAGAATATCCGCGGTTACATCGCCGCGTACGAGATCGGGGAGAAGACCCTGATCGAGAACGTGGACGTCATCGTCACGGAGCCGGCTTCGACCTTCGGGAACGGCATCGAAGTCTCCGTTCTCAACGAGACCGGCGGACGGGAAGTCACCATCACCGACCTGCTCGGTGCCCAGACGGCCTACATGATGGCCATGTACCGGCACCGTCCCGTCCTCACGGAACGGCTCCGCAAGATTGCGTGCGACTACGCCGAAACCTGCCGGAGCGACACCGGTCGCATCGGAAGCGGCGTGACCATCCGCAACACCGGTGCCATCACGTCGGTCCGCGTCGGGGACGCCTGCACGATCATCGGTGCCGGACGGCTCCAGAACGGCAGCATCAACAGCAACGCCGTCGCGCCGGTCACGGTCGGTTATGGCGTCGTGGCCGAAGATTTCATCATTTCGAGTGGCAGCCGGGTGGAAGACAACACGACCATCACCCGCTGCTTCGTGGGACAGTCCTGCATCCTCGGGCACGGATACAGTGCATCCGATTCACTCTTCTTCTCCAACTGCCAGGGAGAGAACGGCGAGGCCTGCGCCATTTTCGCCGGCCCGTTCACCGTGACGCACCACAAGTCCACCCTGCTCATCGCGGGCATGTTCTCCTTCATGAACGCCGGCAGCGGTTCCAACCAGAGCAACCACATGTACAAGCTCGGTCCCATCCACCAGGGCATCCTGGAGCGGGGCGCCAAGACGGCCTCGGATTCATACATCCTCTGGCCGTCCCGCGTGGGCGCCTTCTCACTGGTGATGGGGCGTCACGTAACCCATTCCGACACGACCGCCCTGCCCTTCTCCTACCTCATCGAACAGGGCAATGCCACCTATCTGGTCCCCGGGGTGAACCTGCGGAGCGTCGGCACCATCCGCGATGCCCAGAAATGGCCCCGGCGCGACAAGCGAACCGACCCGGAGAAACTGGACATCATCAACTTCAACCTGCTGAGTCCCTATACGATCCAGAAGATGTTCAAGGGAATCAAGCTGCTCCGGAACCTCCAGTATGCCTCCGGTCTGCTGTCGGACGAATACGCCTATCACAGCACCAAGATCCGCAACCATTCGCTGGTGAAGGGCATCGGCTATTATGAGATGGCCATAACCAAATTCCTCGGCAATTCGCTGATCAGCCGCCTCGGCAATGCCTCCTATCCTTCGGATGAGGCGCTGCAGGCAGCCCTGGCCCCCGACACCCCCGTCGGGAAGGGCGACTGGGTCGACATCAGCGGACTGATTGCGCCGAAGAGCGAGATCTCCGCCCTGATGAACCGCATCGAAGCCGATGAGATCTGCACGGTGGAGGACGTGAACGCCGCGTTCCGCGAAATGCACGCACACTATTATTCGTATGAATGGACCTGGGCGTATGAGCGCTTCGCGGAATTCTTCGGCATCGACCCCGCCCGGATGACACGGAGCGATGCCGTCGAGATTATCCGCAAATGGCAAAAAGCCGTCATTGATCTCGACAAGATGCTCTATGAGGATGCCCGGAAGGAGTTCTCCCTCGCCTCGATGACCGGCTTCGGCGCCGACGGCTCCCGGGAGATCAAGGAGAAGGATTTCGAGAATGTCCGCGGCGACTTCGAGAGCAACGCCTTCGTAAAAGCCGTTCTCATGCATATCGACGTCAAACGCGCGCTCGGCGATGACGCCATCGCCCGGCTGCAGGCCTGACCCCTTCCCGGCCCGGCCCGCCCACGCCTCGCGATGTGTAAATAGTTAACATACAACATGTTATGCAAAACCCTCTGCCCCAAAACGGGCAGAGGGTTTTGCGTATTTCACCGATGATCAAACAGTTACACATCGCACATTCCTATTCCCTCTGGGTGGGGGTTGTTGTGCATGTGGAAAAAATTGTGGAAAATTTTGGAAGTTTGTGGTAGAAAGTGGAAAATTTTTGCTACCTTTGCATCCAAGCGTGAAAGTTTAACTAAAAGAGATAAAAATGGTCAACTTCCTGGGGAAGGCATACAGCAAAGTCGACGACAAGGGACGCATCGTGTTCCCTGCCGTCTTCAAGAATGCGATGTATGCCGCCGGAGTGACCGACATGAGACTCCTCATCAAGAAGGATGTCTACACCAACTGCCTCGAAGTCTACACCTACGCCGAGTGGGAGAGGCAGAGTGAAGAGATCCGAAGCAAACTCAACCCTTTGAACAAAGCTCACGCTGCCCTCTGGAGAAAGTACACGGACGGCTGCGTAGAAGTGACCCCCGACGAAAGACTGGGCCGCCTCTCCATCCCGAAGAAACTTCTCGAGGAAATAGGTGTCACCAAAGAAGTCGTGTTCGCAGGGATGGGATTCAAGATCGAAATCTGGGCGGAAGAAGAAAGAAAGGCCGCACTGATTTCCAATGAGGAATTCGAATCCATAGCGGAAGGCCTCTCTAAATAGCAGGAGGGCCGGAAATGTCAGACTATCATATCCCTGTAATGCTCGACGAGAGCATTTCCGCTCTTGTACTTAATCCGTCCGGGACCTATATCGACGCCACTTTCGGAGGCGGTGGGCACACCGCTGAGATACTTTCACGCTTAAACGATGGCGGACGCGTCATCGCCTTCGATCGTGACGCCGAGGCCCTTCGGAACGCTCCGAAGGACGCCCGGCTGACGCTGGTCCACAACAATTTCCGGTACGTGGAGAACTACTGGGAATGGATGATGAAAGATTCCCGGAACAAGTCCGGGAATGACGGCAAGGGCAGGAACGGCAAGGACGGGAAGGGCGTGGACGGGATTCTGGCCGACCTCGGCGTGTCGAGCCATCAGTTCGACACGGCGGAACGGGGCTTCTCCTTCCGCTTCGACGATGCTCCGCTCGACATGCGGATGAACGGCCAGGGCGGCCGGACCGCGGCGGAATTCGTCAATACCTGCACCGAGGCCGACCTCGAAAAGGTCCTGCGGCTCTATGGAGAAGTGGACGGATCCAGAAGGATGGCCGGCCTCATCGCCGCCGCGCGCCCCGTACGGACGACAGGTGAGCTGAACGCCGCCATCGCCCCGATGCTCCCCGCCAACGCGGCACACAAGGTACTGGCCAAGGTCTTCCAGGCCCTCCGCATCGAGATCAACGGCGAGATGCGCTCACTGGAAAAATTCCTCGAAGGCGCCTCCTATTCGCTGAAACTGGGCGGCCGGCTCGTGGTCATCACCTACCACAGCCTCGAAGACAGGATGGTCAAACATTTCATCCGGGAATGCCCCCGCCTCAAGGCGGTCGGCAAGATGGCCCTTCCCGGAGAAGAAGAAATCGCGGCGAATACCCGGGCCCGCAGCGCGAAACTGCGCGTCGCCGAAAAGACGGAGGAAGCGGCATGGCAAAGATAGGCGCAACCATCCGGAACATCATCACGGCCGTCTTCAAGGGAGAACTTCTCCTGCGCCTGCATGTGGACAAATACTTCGTCCACATCATCTACCTGTTTGTCCTGATCCTCGCCGCCGTCTGGATCAGCCTCAAGGTGGATACGACCCTCACAAAGGTCGAAAAGAACAAGAAAGTGATCCACGAACTGGAGATCTACCACGCCGAAATGACCAGCGAACTGGTCGAACTCGGCAGGCTCTCCACCGTGGAGGCCCATTTACAGGAACTCGGATCCGACGTCGCCATGCCCGAAAAGCCGGCCGTCGCGGTCAAACGCAGATAAATTATGGCAAAGAAGTCGGTCAAGACACACACAGGCAAGGGGAAAGACAGGGTCAGCGTGACCCTGACGGTCCTCTATACCTTCATGCTGATCCTGGCCGTCGTCATCTTTGCCAAGATCATCATCATCCAGACCACCTTCAAGGTCGACCCGGCACTTGACAAGTACTTCAAGGCCATCGACGAGAAGCAAACGGAGATTCCCAAGCGGGGTTCCATCCTCGACTGCAACGGCAACTACCTCGCCATCTCGACGCCGATGTACCAGGTCTACATGGACTGCACCGTCCGCCGGAAAGAATTCGCCGAGAAGGAAGACAGGAAAGCCGGTGCCGAAGCCGAAGCGCAGTGGAAGGCCAAGGCCCGCGAACTCTCCGGCGGGCTTGCCGCCATCTACGGCGACAAGACGGCCGACGCCTACTACCAGTATATCATCAACGGCCGCGAGAACAACAAGCGGCACGCCATCATCGGGAAGCAGATTGACCGCAAGACCCTGAACAAAGTGCTGGAACTTCCCCTCTTCAACGAAGGGCCGTTCAAGGGCGGCGTCATCGTCGAGACCATCGACACCCGCCAGTATCCGTACGGGGCGCTCGCCTACCGGGTCATCGGCTACGTCAAGGACAACAGCAAGGCCGGGAAGAACAGCCATATCGGTATCGAAGGCAAATACGACGACCGCCTGCACGGCGAAGAGGGCACGCTCTGGCTCAAGGTGACCGACAGGCGGGAGAAAATCCGCAACCTCGACAAGGACTACAAACAGGCCGAGGACGGACAGGACATCCGCACGACCCTCAACATCGACCTGCAGGATATCGTTGACCGGGCGCTCCGCCGCCAGATCGGCGAGAACGACCTGATCGAGGGCGCCATCGCCATCCTGATGGATGTGGAGACCGGCGCCATCCGCTCGATGGTCAACCTCCAGCGCGACTCCGCTCAGGGAAGTCCGCTGCGCGAAAAGTACAACCTCGCCATCAGCCAGGTCGGCGAACAGGGATCCGTCTTCAAGACCGTCGCCCTGTGCTCGCTCCTGGAAGACGGCCATGTCAAATCGCTTGACGAAGAGATTCCTTCCCGGGGCGGCGTATTCGGCCGGTTCGAGCCGGACAAGCACGTCCGCGAATGGGAAGCCGAGACCGGGGCGAAGACCATTCCCGTCTGGCGGGGCCTCCAGGTCTCTTCCAACTACGTCTTCATGACGCTGGTGACCGACGCCTACGCCAAAAAGCCGCAGGAATTCTACGACCGCATCTACTCCTATAAATTCGGCGACAAATTCGACTTTGACATCGACGGGCTCGGACAGCCCCAGATCTACAAGCCCGGGGATCCCGGATGGAGCACGCAGACGCTGGCCGTCGCGTCTTACGGCTACAGCCTTGCCGTAACGCCGCTCCACGTGGCCATGTTCTACAACGCCATCGCGAACGACGGCAAGATGATGAAGCCTTACCTGATCGAGGACTTCGAGAAAGAAGGGCAGGTCATCGAGCGGCGCAAGCCGGTCATTCTCAATTCGATCTGTTCCAAGGCGACGGCCGACACCCTGACACGGGGCCTGAAGATGGTCACGACGCGGAGGGGCACGGCGCCGGTTCTCGAGAAAGCGGCCTACAAGGTCGCCGGAAAGACCGGAACCGCCCAGGTCGCGCTGCGTGCCGACGAGAACCCCGTCAAGGGAGACGCCTACCACGACCAGGACGGCCGCTGGAAGAACAAAGGTACCTTCGTCGGCTTCTTCCCGGCGGACGCGCCGCGCTATACCATCCTGATCAGCGTCTACTCCAAGCTTTCAAAGCAGAGTTTCTACGGCGGAACCGCCCCGGCCAAAGCGGTCCTTGATTAATATTGTTGTTAAGTAAAGTGGCTTGAGAGTCAAAAGTTCTCCACCATCAA
>CAMUZW010000034.1 GCA_947165305.1 uncultured Bacteroidales bacterium | reverse complement strand
GCCGGTGGTATAGCAGGTCAGGTTTCAGGAGGTGGTGAATTATATGCGTGCTGGTCGAATGCTGAAGTAAAGACGACACAGAACCAAGCGGGCGGCATTGCCGGCTTGCTTGAGTGGGGTGTCATTAATTGCTGCCATGCCAAAGGGAGTGTCACTGGTGCCGCATATACAGCAGGTATTGCAGGAAAGGTCAATGGCACAAGTGAGACTCATCGTGTTCTTGTCCTGGAAAGTCTTTCCCAGGCAGATGTTACTGCATCAACAGGTGGTGGATCCAATTCAGGTGGCGTCATCGGAATGTTACAATCAAATAAATATAATACTTCGGACCTTGAACTCGCAATGGTTGTCAATTGTGTCGGATGGAAAGCCACTGTAAAAAACACTAATACCAGCAGTATCGACCGGTTTGGCGCATTTATTGGCTATGTCGCGACCCAAGATGTTTCTGTTAGTGAAAATTGCAAGAACTGTTTTCTGGAGAACTGCTATACAACATTGGAAGATGGGGATTATAGCTGGGCTGCTCCAGATTCAGGCGTTAAAAGAACCGGAGGTTTTGTCGGATGGGTAAACAGGGGTTCATTAAAGAATTGTTTCTATCGGATTTCTGTTAATAAACAAGATGCAACCGCAGGCACCAAAATATTCCTTGAGAATTTTACTCACGTAACGGATGATTTCTCTTCCTCCTATTTGATGGCAAACCTGGGTGTCCATGAAGAGGAAATCGATGTTAAGAATGCAAGCAATAAAACTTATACCGCCTCCGCGTGGACTACGACCGGAAAGAACGGCGAGACGCTTGCGTTCCCGCTGCCGCAGGATTTGGTTGATCTGGGCACAGAGTTCTATCAATAAAATAATGTCATGAAGAAGTTACTGTTTCTCCTGTCCGCCCTTGCCGTGCTGACGCTGGGCGGATGCAAAGAGGATCCGGTCAATCCCGGCCCGGAAAAGCCGGATACGCCGGAGCAGCCGGATACGCCGGAGCAGCCGGAGGAGCCGGAAGATACCTTCAAACCCGTCGCGCCTTTTGACGCCGATGCGGATTATCGGCTGTTCTTTATCGGAAATTCCTTTACCAAGGACGCCGTGGAGCACCTGCCGGGCATTCTCGCTGCGGCCGGCATCAAAGATGTCCTGATGGTGCATATGTTCTACGGCGGCCGGACCGTCCCGGAGTACAACGACGGGTGGGAGACGGCGACCGATTTTCACTGCTACCTCTGCAATCCCGGGCAGACGACCTGGACGGACATCAGCGGCAAGAGCCTTGCCGTGGTGGCATCCAGCGCCCGCTGGGATGTGGTGACCATCCAGGAACACACGGGCAAGCAGCTCGCCTGGGGCTGGACGGACAATGAAAAGAACGCCCTGATGGGCCTGAAGGAAAAGATTCAGACCGCCCAGACGGCGATCGGTGCATCTCCGAAACTCTATTACATCCTTTCCCAGGCCTATTTTGACCTGGGCCGGGCACAGAACGTAACCCGCCCCTTTGCCACGACAGACGAGATGTGGACGGTGATTTCCGCCCACGCCAGAACGGCCGTGGAGCAGTGTGCCTTCGACGGAGTCATCTCCACGGGCGCCATGTTCCAGAACCTGAGGACGACCGGTTACAACAACGAGATAGGCCTCACCCGTGACGGTTATCATATGGACCTCGGTCTGGCCCGTTACGGGGCTGCCTGCACCGTCTTCGAGAGCATCATCGGCCCGAAGAAAGGAAAGACCATGGACGGCAACACCTACCGCTACGACGTCACCGCTTCGGACACCACTCCCGTTACGGACGAGTCCGCCCCGGTCGCCATCCTCGCGGCCCGCGGCGCCATCGCGAGGCCTTACGAAGTAACGGATCTGTCCGCTTATGGCCCCAAGGAGCCTGATCCGGTAGACCCGGACAACATTTCCATCGCCTCTGCGGCGGACCTGGTCGCTTTCGCTTCCAGGGTGAACAGCGGCGACGAATCCGCCGTCATTGCCAATGTGACGCTCAGCGCCGATATCGACTGTTCGTCCATCACGGACTGGACGCCGATAGGGAAATGCACGATGTCTACCTGGGCCCACAACAACACCGCCACTTCCGGGAATCTGTTCAAGGGTACATTTGATGGAGCCAACCACAGCATCAAGAACCTCAAGATGGTCTTCAATCCCAACTCGAAGGCTGGTGCATGGGGCTTTTTCGGTGGCATCGGCAAAGATGCCGTCGTCAAGAACCTGGTATTTGATTCCTCCTGTTCCATGCATGTAACAGCCAGTTATTCCGGAGCCTTCGGCGTACTTGCCGGCGTACTGATCGACGCAAAGGTGGACAATGTCAAGAACTATGCGCCCATCACCGGAGGCGGGACTTCTGCCCTGGCGAACAACGCAGAAGAAGGACGAATCTCCCTGGGCGGCCTGATCGGCTGGGTTGTGTCTGCAACCCAGGAGGCAACGACGAGCAATCTCTACAATGCAGGACAGATCGGCATTTCGGAATCCGCCCTCTTCGAAAGGGGCGCCAATGGCGGCTTCGGGGTTAACGGCGTGATGGTCGGAGGCTGCATCGGCTTCTCCACCAATAACGGCAGCAAACTGTATCAGACACATAGCGGAGCCGTGAACGACGGCAAGATTTTCGCCAACGTCGGCCGCTCCAGCGGAATCGTCGGTGCCGGCAACCGTTACACCCGGATTATCGACAGCAGCAACAATGGCGATATCTACAATACGATCAGCGGCAACGCACGGATTGGAAATATCACCTGCCTGCTCGGTGAAGGCGGCGTTTTGGACAATTGCTTGAACAAAGGCGACCTGATTGCCCCCAGCTGCAATTCCGTCGCCGGAGTGGTCTGCGTCCTGAATTATGCAGACGCCCAGGTTAAGGGCTGCCGCACCATCGGGGCCACCATCGTAGGCAAGAATGCAAATACCGAAGGAAGCCAGAACTACAGCGGCGTTCTGTTCGGCCAATGCACCAACAATACTGTCAAATTTTCGAACTGCTCCCTCAGCGGCAAATACGGAAAGACGCTCAGCAGTCTGGTTACCGTCACTGCGGACAACTATTTCCAGCTTGCCGGCCAGAATAAAGACAACTGCAATCCTACGATTACTGCAGAAAACATTCATTTTGCCAGTGAATAGAAACGAAATCTTATGAAATTCAGTTATTATTGGATATCTGTCATTTTGGTGCTGGCTGTATCCCTGACAATGAGTGCTCGCCCCGCTCCGGATTCCTCCGGAGAAGGCCCGGCACGACATCCCGTCTCGGGAACCGTCACAGACACCTACGGCGCCCCCGTCATCGGAGCCGGGGTCCTCGTCAAGGGAACTACGCGCGGCGCCAGCACGGATCTGGACGGAAAATACTCCATTGAGGCCGCGCCGGACGAGATACTGGTGTTTACCAGCATCGGATATGAGAGTGTGGAAGTCCAGGTCGGCAACCAGAGCATCGTGGATGTGGTCCTCCGGGAAGATTCCACCATCCTTGACGATGTTGTCGTCATTGGCTATGGTGCCGTTAAGAAAAGAGACGTCACTACGGCCATTTCCAGCATCAAGGCGGACGAGATAGAAAACCATTCAATCTCTGACTTCCGGCAGGCGATGGCCGGCCGGATGCCGGGCGTGTCCGTCATGCAGGTCGGCGGCGATCCGGAAGGAAATGTCATGGTGCGGGTTCGCGGTATCGGTTCCGCAACGGCCGGAAACAATCCTCTTTATGTCATCGACGGCGTTCCGATGGAGGACGGCCTCACCAACCTTAACGCCAACGACATCGAGTCGCTGGAAGTGCTGAAGGATGCCTCTTCGGCGGCCATTTACGGCTCCCGCGGCTCCAACGGCGTCATTCTCATCACCACCAAATCAGGGGCGACCGACAAGGTGAAAGTCAGCTATGACGGCTTTTATGCACTGGATGAAGTGTCCAAGAAACTCCCGCTGATGAATGCGTACGAGTATGCCCAGATCGTGAAAGAAGCACACGACAACGCCTACTATGATTCGTATCCGGGCGGCACGGCTCCGAACGGCTCCCGCCCCGATTCCTGGGCGAACTATCCGGTGGAGATCATCCCTTACCTCAACGGCGAGCCCGGCCTCACCGACACGGACTGGCAGGACGCGATTTTCCGCAAGGCGAATACGCACAGCCACAACCTTTCCGTCTCCGGAAAAACGAAGGCCGTCAAGTATTATATCTCCGGAAGTGCCCTGTTGAAGGAAGGTATCATCATCCATTCCGACTTCAAGAAATTCACCCTTCGCTTCAACCTGGACGGGAAGAGCGGGCGTTTTATCTATGGCGTCAATTTCGCGCCGTCCTATTCCCGCTCCAACCGGGTGAATGCCAACGGCCCTTACGGGGACGACGGCATCGTCCAGTCCGCGCTGACGTACAACCCGATGTGGCCGATCTACAACGAGGACGGATCTTTCAATTTCCTCGGGAACGGCTATTGGCGTGTAGGGAATGACTATCAGCACAACGAGATCCTGAATCCCGTGGCCGTCGCGACCCTCAAGAAAGACGTGGTTAACCGGATGGCGATGACGGGCCGGGTCTTTGTCGGACTGGACATCATCGACGGACTGACCCTCAAGACAAGTTTCGGCGGCTCTTATTACGGCGCGTCCAACGAGCGCTATTCTCCGTCGGAGCTGCAGACCCGCGGCAAGGCCTATTATGGGAAGCCGTCCAATCCGGTGGGTTACGCATCGGCCGGGCAGCGGTACAACTGGCTGTGGGAAAATCAGCTCTCGTACAACAAGACGATCCGCAAAGACCACGTGATCAACGCCGTCCTTGTCCATTCTCTGCAGAAAAACACGGTGAAATCCATGAATGTAACGGCCACGGATTACCCGAACGATTACATCCAGACGATTTCCGGCGGTACCGTCAACAAGGGCGGTTCCGAGACGACCCAGTGGTCTCTCGCCTCCTTCCTGGCCCGCGCCCAGTATAGCTACAAGGGAAAATACATGGTCTCCGCGGCCATCCGTGCGGATGGCTCTTCGCGCTTCGGCCGGAACAACCGCTGGGGACTCTTCCCGTCCGCTTCGGCGGCCTGGCGCATCTCCGGCGAAGATTTTATGAAATCGACGAATACCTGGCTGAGCGACCTGAAGATCCGTGCGAGCTATGGTATGACGGGTAACTATCAGATCGGCGATTACGCACACCTGTCCACCCTGAATGGTGACGACTACATCCTGGGTACGAATGGCGGCTCGCTCGTAAGCGGCTACAAGCCCAAGCGGATCGAAAACCCCGACCTGACCTGGGAGAAAACGGGAATGGTCAATGCCGGTATCGACGCCAGTTTCTGGAACGGATATCTGACGTTTACCGGGGAGTATTACTATTCGATGACCACGGACATGCTGCTGAACGTTCCCGTGCCCAGCATTACGGGTTATACGACGACCCTGATGAATATCGGTAAGATCAACAACCGGGGCTTTGAATTACAGCTGGGATCGTCCCATTCCTACGCGAACGGCTTCAGCTACTCGTTCACGGCCAATCTGTCACGGAATGTGAATGAGGTCAAGGCCCTGGGCCCGAACGACACGCCGATCATCGAGAGCGGCAGCGTGGAGCACGCCTATTACATCACCGAGGTGGGGAAGCCGATCGGCTGCTATTACCTGATGACCGTCGACGGCGTGTTCAAGGATCAGGAGTCCCTCAAGGCTTATCCGCACTTTGAGAACACACAGCCGGGCGATTTCCGTTTCATAGATGTCAACGGTGACGGGGAAATCGATCTGGACAAGGATCGCTCCATCGTCGGCAACTATATGCCGGACTTCACCTACGGATTCGGCGGCAGCCTCTCGTTCAAGGGTGTGGATCTGCGCTTCGCATTCCAGGGCGTGTATGGCAATGAGATCCTGAACCTGAACCGCCGCTATCTGGACAATATGGAAGGCAACACCAACGGCACAATCGCCTCACGGAACCGCTGGGTCAGCGAAGAAAACCCCGGAGACGGCATGACCAACCGGGCTAACCGCAAACAGAAGGGCAATAACCTCCGCACGTCGACCTGGCATATCGAGGACGGCTCTTATCTCCGTCTGCAGGATCTGGCGCTCGGCTACACGTTCCCGCTCAAATGGACGTCCGTCGTGCACATCTCCAAGGCGAGGATCTATGTTTCCGCCCAGAATCTTTTCACGTTTACCCGGTATTCCGGCTATAACCCGGAGGTCAGCAACCGTACCAACGCGCTGACGCCGGGCGAGGACTACGGAACCTACCCGCTGTCCCGTACCTATATGTTCGGTTTAAACTTAACATTTTGACGGCCATGAAAAGAGTATATATACTGCTGTCCATGCTAATGCCGCTGGCGCTGGTTTCCTGTGAGAAGTTTTTCAATCTCGCTCCGGATACCGAGGTGCCCGTTGACGGGATGTACAAGACGGCGTCTGATTTTGACATCGCCGTGAAAGGCTGCTACGCCAGACTGCAAGGGCAGGTTTCTATCTATAATGAACTGTGTGAATACCGCAGCGACAACCTGTATATCAGCGCGCCGACGGCGGGAACGCAGGACCGCTACGACATCGACCATTTCAAGGAGCAGTCCTCCAACGGCATCCTCTCCGATGCCTGGTCCAACCTGGCCAACGGCATTTACCGGTGCAATATGGTGCTGGACCGGATCGACGCGGCTGAATTCGACGAGGCCCTGAAGAATCAGTACAAGGGAGAAGCGCTGTTTATCCGGGCTTACACGTATTTCAATATGTACCGGATCTGGGGCGGCGTCCCGGTTGCCCGCAAGGTGGTTTCCGTGGACGAGGCCCTCAAGATCGGCCGGAGCTCCGCCGAACAGATGTACGATTATATCGCCGGTGACCTGGAGGAGATTGTTCTTGGCAGTCTGCTTCCCGCCGCCTACGCAGATGCGGATATGGGTAGGGCGACGCTCGGTGCGGCCAAGGCGCTGCTGGCCAAGGTCTACCTGACTTTCGGTAAGAATCAGGAAGCATCCGCCCTGCTTGCCGGCCTGATGGGTAAATATGATTTGCTTCCCCGGATTGCGGATGTGTTCAATGTGGACAACGAGGACAACCGGGAAATCATTTTCGCCGTCAGGTTCAACAAGACGGTGACCGGGGAAGGCCACGGAGCCTGGTTCTCGGTCTCCAACCTGAATGACGATTCGGGCCGGAGCAAGATTCTCAACAATCTGTATGAAGAGGGCGACGAACGGAAAGCCCTGCTGGAGTATAAGAAGGTGGACGGGGTCAATCTCTACCTGATGAACAAATTCTACGATACGCCGGACGAGACCAACAAGAATTATGGCAACGACCAGATTCTCCTTCGTTATGCCGACGTGCTGCTGATGTATGCCGAGGCCCTGAACAACCTCGCGTATTCGGCCGACCAGAATTCGGAGCAGATGAAGGCCTTGAACGCGGTCCATACGCGGGCCGGCCTGACATCCCTGAGCATTACCGATCTTCCCGACCAGGATGCCTTCCGCCGGGCGGTCTGTAAGGAGCGCCAGATGGAATTCCCCTACGAGGGGCAGCGCTGGTTCGATGTGGTCAGGATGGGGTATGCGCAGGAATTTGCGGCAGCCGAAGGCCACGACATCCAGTCCTATCAATTGGTGTATCCCATTCCGAACAAGGAGATTGAGCGCATCAATGATGCCTCTCTTCTCTGGCAGAATCCTAACTATTAATCGTTGAGGTATGAAAAAGACAGTCTTATTCTTTATCTGCCTTTATGTGCTGTTTCTCTCTGCCTGTCAGAGGGAGACGCATCAGGAGCGGCCGTTCAACCTTTATCAGGTAGAAAAGATCGTCGTGCTTGCGGGAGATAATTCGGCGCTGGTGTCCTGGGAAACCCAGGCCGGGAAGCCGGATCCCGAATCTTTTATCCTGGCCTGGACCCCCGATGCGGCCGGCCTGGAGGGCGGTCAGGTGACGCTTTCGCCCGACAAGCGGGAGTATCTGGTCGAGGACCTGGTGAATGATTGCAGTTATCTGTTCGCCGTACAGGCAAAGTATCCGGACGGCCTGTCTCAGAAAGTGTCGGAGAAGTGCACGCCCCGCACCAGCCGTCTGCCTGTTACGGACTTTACGGCCAATGCGGGAGACGGACGGATTCTCCTTCGCTGGAAGAAACCGGCCGCCGTGGTATCGAGCTATAAGATTACCTGGACGCCCGGCGGCGGCTCGCAGAGTCTGACCGATACTTCTCTGGAACGCTATATGGTGGAAGGCCTGACCAACGGAACCGAGTATACCTTCACGATGGTATGCAACTATCCCAAGGGTGAGAGCGAGGCCGTCAGCGCCAGCGCTACCCCGGGTCTCGTCAACCCGATTATGATGAGTATCCCGAGTGCCGTAAGGCATCAGCCGGTGACGTTCGAGTGCAATCCGATGTATTTCATCTCGGGCGAAGTGGAAAGCATTGCCTGGGATCTTGGCGACGGCAATACCGCTACGGGAGAAAGTGTTCTCCATCGCTTCCTGTCGGAAGGGACGTTTACGGTGAAGGTCACGGTAACCTATACGAACCATACCACGGAGGATGCCTCGGTTTCCTTCACGGTCTCCGGATTCAAGTGGAGCGAACTGGCCATTACCAAGGACGGGTATATCGGCTA
Organism: uncultured Bacteroidales bacterium; assembly: GCA_947165305.1. GTDB lineage: Bacteria > Bacteroidota > Bacteroidia > Bacteroidales > UBA932 > Cryptobacteroides. The sequence goes on along the minus strand of CAMUZW010000034.1, from coordinate 9,714 downwards.
CGTGAAGACCTCCAGTGTCGTGTTCTCGCACGACGGGAACACGATGTATATCTCGACATCCAATTCCCGGGGTGACGTGTTTGCCTTCGATACCTGGACGGGCGAAATCAAATGGACCTACCCCATCGACAAGGTGACTTACGGCGGCGGCCCGATGGTGGGTCCGGACGGGGTCATTTATGTCGGGGCCAGGGACAAGAAGTTCAGGGCCATCAATCCGGACGGATCCCTCAAGTGGTCCCTGGATGTGGCCGGCAATGTCGATGGCTTCCCGGCCATCACTTCCGACAACAAATTGTACGTGGTTTCCAACGGAACGGTCGCCAACCTGTATGCGGTCAATCCCAATAACGGGACGGTGCGGTGGAGCAAGGAACTGGAAGGAAATGTCGGCAGTGCCGTGGCGGTGGACAGGGACGGAAACGTGTATGTCGGTACCAATTCTGCGGTGTGGTCATACACCGGGGAGGGTACCTTCCGGTGGAAGTCTTCTTCCCTCACCGTGACGGAATCCGGATCCTTTGCCATCAATGGCTCAGTTCTTTATGCAGGCCTGAAGGGGAACGACGGTGTGGCGGCGCTGGATATGGAGACGGGGGACGTCAAGTGGAAAACCCTGCTGGCAGATACGGATTCCTTCTCCCCGGTCGTCGGGCCGGACGGAACGATTTATTATGCCAGCCGCAACCGCAAGCAGGTCTTCGCCATCAACCCCGACGGTACAAAGAAATGGGAGACGGCCGCCGTTGCGACGTTTATCTATGCCAGTCCCGCCCTGTCCTCGGACGGTAAGCTTTATATTGCCACGCAGGCCAATTATGACGGATCCAAGCAGGTCCTGACGATCAACGCTTCGGACGGAAGCCATACGCTGACCCCGACGGAGCAGGTGATGTGCGCCTTCTCCTTCGGCCCCGACGACCGTGTATACTACGGCACGGTAACGGGGGTCGGCGGATCCTCCGGCGGCCATGTTTACGCCATCGAGACGGCCGGGCCGGCCGATTCCTGGTGTATGCGCGGCGGTAATATGCAGGGAACCAATTCGTTGAAATGATGCGTATGAAAAAACTGTTTATCCTGCTTTCCGTCTGCTTTTTCCTTTCGTGCGGGAAGCACCCGGACAACAATGACCCAGTAACGCCGCAGCCGACGCCCGGCAAAAATGAGGGTGTCCGGCTGATGGAAAGGCTGTGGACGGAGACGACGCCGCTGCAGGTGACCCAGGCACGCCTGGATATCTTTGATGCCATCCAGAAGCTGGCTGACCAGTGTACCAACACGGCCTTCAAAAACCTGATTGCCTCCGACGCGAACAAATACGCCCTGACGGTCAAATACGATGATATGTTCTCCTGTTATGACGTAGCGTTCGACCGGGTATTGGAAGCGCTGAAAGCGGGGCACCCCCAGAAAGGGACGGCTGTCATCTGGCTGCTGTACAACATGGGCTATGTAATCCAGACACCCACGGCGAATTTCGGGATTGATATCTATCATTACCGCGCCGCGGAGTTGGAACCCTATCTGGACTTTGTCGGTTCGACCCACAAGCATCAGGACCATCGGTCTGACCCGCTGCAGAAGGCGATGTACAAGGCCGGCAAGCCGGTGATGACCAATTATTATTCGCCGGTGAGCAATTACCAGTATATGTCTACCGCGACGAAGGACTATGAGATCGCCGGATGCAAGATCCACACGTTCATTACCAAGCACAACAACAGCGCCGATTCCAACGTCCCGATAACGGTCTTCCAGATCGATTGCGGGGAGGATGCCGGCGGATTGGTACTGATGCATTCCGGGGACTCCAACTTCACGGCTTCCGAGTACGACGTAACCAAGAAGATCAACGTCTACATTCCGCGGTATGCCGTCAATGAACTCCAGGAAAACCAGGTGCTGGGGCCGGTATTCACTCCGGATTACGTCCTTCTTTCCCATATTCTGGAGCTGTCCCACAAGGATATCAGCGAGTCCCGCTGGTCCTTTGAACTGGCGCTGGACCGGGCTTCTAAACTCAATTGCGACAAGACTTATGTGCCGTTCTGGGGCGAAAAGCTTATCTGGGAGAACGGTCAATTGAAATAAAACGTACTATGACCAAAACAAGAAAAAATACCGCAGCGATCATTATCATGTTCCTGCTGTTTGCGATGATGTCCTTCGTCTCGGGACTGCAGAACCCCATGGGAATCATCGCCAAGTCCCAGTTCGGTGCATCCAATGCGATGTCGCAGATGGGTGTCTTCATGAACTTCTTCGCATATCTGATATTCGGTATCCCGGCGGGCCTCATCCTCAGGAAACGGGGGTATAAGATTTCCTCCCTGGAGGCGGTCTCCCTTGGGCTGGTCGGCGTGACCATCACCTTCCTCTCCGGCGTGGTGGGGAACTACTGGGTCTACCTGCTCGGTGCCCTGATCTCCGGATTCGCGCTCTGTATGCTGAACACCCTCGTGCAGCCGATGCTGAATACGCTCGGCGGAGGCGGCAACCGCGGCAACCAGCTGGTACAGTTCGGCGGCAGCTGCAATTCGATGGCCGCCGCCCTTGTCCCGATGCTCTGCGGCTATCTGATCGGTGAGGTTACGGCCGATACGCAGATCAAGGATGTCAACATTGTCCTTTACATCGCGATGGGCATCTTCGCGCTGGCCTTCCTGATCATCCTTCTCTCGTACATCCCCGAGCCCGAACTGGAGGCTGCGAAGGCGGCCGCAGCAAATGGTGAGACGGAAAAAGAAGGGATGATGGAAGGAATCCGGAAAACCCTCGGCTATCGGAACCTCGTCTTCGGCATGATCGGCATTTTCGTGTATGTCGGCGCCGAGGTGGGCATTTCCAACATCGCCAACCTCTATATGGCTACGCCCGTGGAGCAGGGCGGTCTCGGCATCCTGGTCGGCGTGGCGGGCACCCTCTGCGGCGTTTACTGGCTTCTGATGCTCGTCGGGCGGATCCTTGGCGGGATGGTCGGCGGCAAGGTGTCGAGCCGCAGTATGCTGTCCATTATGGGTTGTGCGGCCATCGCGCTGCTGATTGTGGCGATCTTCTTCCCCAAGGGCATCACCGTCGGGCTGCTGGGGCAGCAGGTACCCGTCAGTGTCTTGCTGATGATTCTTTGCGGGCTTTGCACCTCCGTGATGTCAGGTGCCATCTTCAATATGGCCGTTGAGGGCCTCGGGCAGTACACTTCGCTGGCCTCCGGCCTCATCAATACGATGTGTGTCGGCGGCGGCGTGCTGCTGGTCGCGCTCGGTGCCATTTCGGATAAATGGGGATTCGTCAGCAGTTTCTGGCTGATTATTCTGTGTTTCATTTACCTGGTATGGTATGCGCTCCGGGGATCGAAAATGGGTAGGAAAGTTAAGAGAGAAGAAGTATGAAAGAGTTGTTGAATCAATATACGGCCGAGTTCAAGGAGGCTGTCGGGAAGATCGATGAGGTGGAATTCAGCAAGGCGGTGCGTCTGCTCGTACAGGCGTGGCGGAAGGACCGTCAGGTTTTTGTGGCGGGCAACGGCGGCAGCGCCGGGTCGGCCAATCATTTCGTGTGTGATTTCGGGAAGAATGCCGTCAACCACGGTCTGCGCCGCTTCCGGATTCATTCCCTGTGCGACAATCCGGAAGTGATTACGGCCATCGGCAATGATATTGCTTTTGAGGAAATTTTCCGTTTCCAACTCCAGAATGCGATGCGGGCGGGGGATGTGCTGATCGTGATCAGTGCCAGCGGAAACTCTCCCGACCTGGTGAACGCCTGTACGGAGGCCAAGGCCCGGGGCGCGTCGATCATTGCCCTGTCGGGATTCGGCGGCGGCAAGATCTGTGACGGCGCAGACGCCCGCTTCATTACCGATATGAAGAGCTATGAGCGCATCGAAGACCTTCATATGATGATCCTGCATATGATCGTGTGCTGGTTCAAGGGGCATCAGGAGCGCATTGTCTGGGACGTGGAGATGGTAAAGCCCTGGGACAAAAAGGCTTACGACATTAAGTACGCCCTGTTTGACTTTGACGGAACGGTCAGCCTGATCCGGCAGGGATGGCAGGGAATCATGATTCCTTACTTCGAGGAGGTCCTCCGGGCGACCGGAACCACCGAGACGCCGGAAGAAATCCACGAACTGGTGCGTCTGTTTGTGACCGACCTGACGGGCAAGCAGACCATCTTCCAGTGTATCCGGCTCGCTGAGGAAGTGACCGCCCGGGGCGGTACGCCGCTGGAGCCCATCGAATACAAGCGGGAATACCTCCGCCGCCTGGAGGAGCGCATCCGCGAGCGGAAAGCAGCGCTTACCGCCGGTACGGTCAATCCGGACGAGTGGATCGTTCCCGGAGCCAAGGCCTTTGTGCATGCGCTCCGCGAGAGAGGGATCAAGTGCTATCTTGCCAGCGGCACCGACGAGCAGGATGTGCTCCATGAAGCCCGCCTGCTCGGATTGGAACCATATTTCGACGGCGGCATCTGGGGCGCCCGCGACGACCTCGCCATCGGCCGCCGGAAGGAGGATATCAAGGAAATCAAGGCGGAAGTCATCCGCGATATGATTGAGCGGCAGCACATTCAGCCACACGAGTTGGTCTCGTTTGGGGACGGATTTGTAGAGGTGGAGCTCGTGGCGAACCTGGGCGGCCTGGCCATCGGCGCAGCGACCAATGAAGCGGAACGCTGCGGCATCGATGCCTGGAAGCGAAGCCGCCTCATTGTAGCGGGCGCACGTGCGATCATCCCCGATTTCTCGGAGCCGGAAAAGATCATCGAAACCATTTTCTAGCCTATGTCTGCGTATAAAATGTTTGACCGCTCGCAGCTTGTGCTTTCTCCGATTTCGGCACGGCGGGCGGAGGTACGGTTCTCCGACGTGGCCATCGACCCTGCGGCCCTGCCCCGGAAATTTTCCCATCCGGCCCTGCCGGTGCTTGCGGAGTCCATCGTAGAGGCCCGCAGGCTCGGCGCCACGGTACTTCTGATGTTCGGCGGCGGAGTCGTCAAAAGCGGCTGCTCCCCGGTCATCCTGGAACTGGTGAAGCGCGGATTTGTCACGCACCTGGCCACCAACGGGGCCGGTGCCATCTATGACTTCGAATTCGCCCTCTGCGGCGAGACCGGCGAAAATATCGACGAGGATTTCCCTGCCGGCCGTCTCGGCCTCTGGAAAGAGGATGCCATGATCAACGAGGCCGTCAAGGCGGGGGCCGCCGAAAGTATCGGCTGGGGAGAAGCTGTCGGAAAGTATATCTGGGAGCATGATTTCCCCGGGAAAGAGAACAGCCTGCTGGCAATGGCATATCATCTGGGAATCCCCTGCACTGTGCATATCGGCGTCGGGTGCGATACCGTGCACGAATTGCCGAACGCCGACGGCGCCGCTATGGGGAAGTGCTCGATGGAGGATTTTCTGATCTATACCGAGAGCATCACAAGGCTCGAAGGAGGCGTGTTCCTCGATTTCGGATCCGCCGTGGCGGGGCCGGAAGTGTATCTGAAGGCCCTTGCGATGGCCCGGAACGTAGCACATCAGCACGGAGAGCGGATCGTGCATTTCCACACGGCCGTGTTTGACGTGCAGCACATCGAGGATGCCGACAATTATGCGGCTACGCCCTCCAAATCCGATCCGCGGTACTATTTCCGGCCCTGGAAGACCATCCTGGCCCGGACGGTCGCCGACGGGGGCAAGAGTTTCTATATCCATGGACACCACAATGAGACGCTGCCCGCACTTGCGGCCCTTGTCTTCGAAAAAGCATAGGAGGAACGGAAATGCCATTCAAGAAATTTGACTGTTCGGCCCTGAACATCAAACCGCTCTCGGAGCGGATTCACGATATCGTCCTCGATCAGGTGCTGCTGGACGTAGACGGGGAGATTCCCGCCTTTGAGCATCCGGCCCTGCCGGAGATTGCCGGGGCCATTGTCGAAGCCCGGCGCCGCTATGACGCGACGGTGATGATGATGTACGGCGCGCATGTGATCCGGACCGGGAACGGCCTGTTTATGATCGAACTGATGAAGCGGGGACTCGTGACCCATTTCGCCACGAACGGCGCCGCCTCTATACACGATTTCGAATTCTCCCTGATCGGACAGACTTGCGAAAGCGTGGCCAAGTACATCAGCGAAGGGCAGTTCGGCCTTTGGAAGGAAAGCGGAATAGTGAACGACGCCATCCGGGCCGGCGCCGCCGAAAATCTCGGCTGGGGCGAGGCCGTCGGCAAATACATTTGGGAGAATAACTTCCCCAACCGGGAGAAGAGCGTCCTTGCGATGGGGTACCACCTGGGCGTTCCCTGCACCGTGCATATCGGTATCGGGAACGACATTATCAACGAGCATCCCAATGCCGATGGTGCCGCGATGGGCATTTGCTCCTACAATGACTTCCTGATCTATGCCCAGAGCCTGACCCGGCTCAACCATGGTGTCGTGATGGACTTCGGAACGGCGGTTGCCGGGCCGGAGGTCTACCTGAAGGCCCTCTCGATGGTTCGCAACGTGGCGTCCCGTCGCGGAGAGGAGGTCAGGCCGGCCTGTGCGGCGGTCTTTGACATCCAGGCCATCACTTCGGAGGAGCAGCGTCACAATTTCCGCCCCTGGCGGAATCTTCTGAATACGACCGTCGCCGGCGGCGGTATCGGTTTTTACGTACAGGGCCTGCACAAGCAGACGGTCCCCAATTTGTCAAGAATAGTTTTTGATCTTTCAGAAAAATGGGAAAAGTAGCAGAAAAGATTATAGCCGCGCTCGCACATCCGGAGCGCGCCCACATCGTAGTATTTGGCGATTATGCCCTCGACAAGTATCTGTACAGCGATCCGGCCGATGACGAAGTGTCCGCCGAGACGGGCGACAATGCCTTCCGCATTCATAAGAAAAAGATGATGGCAGGTGCCGGCGGAACGATTACCAACAACCTCCGCTCCCTTGGCGCCAACGTCCGCTGCATCGGCATCCTCGGCAACGACGGGGAAGGACTTGAACTCGACAACGCCCTTCTCTCGGTCGGGGCCGACACGGACCGGATGATCCGGACAGACACGCTGTGCACATGCTGCTACACGAAGATCCTGCGGCTCTCTGAAGGGGCTTCCCGGGAGGACGACAATGCGTATGTAGAGTGGAAGCGCCTCGACTTCCGCAATTTCGTGGAGCCCTCCCGTGAGATTCAGCAGCAGATGATCGATTATCTGGAGGAGTCTCTCTCTTGGGCGGATGCGGTGATTGTCATCGACCAGTTCTACCAGCGCAACATGGGCGCGGTGACCGACTGGATCCGTGAGAAGGTAAATGCGATCGCCGGCCGTGAGGAAGGTCCGATCTTCTATGTGGACTCCCGGTCGTTCGCCGACGAATACCGCAATATGATCGTGAAATGCAACAACATCGAACTCTTCTCCTTGTTTGACAATCCGCCTTCCGATGTGGACAATCTGGAGGAGATCGTCAAATACGGCCGCCTCGCCGGGGAGAAGCTCTCCTGCGAAATGCTGGTTACCTGCGGCAAGGCCGGAATGATCGTCTTCGGAGAAAACCCGGTCAGGGTTCCCGGGTTCAAGGTAACGGGCCCGATTGATATCGTCGGGGCCGGGGATGCGACGACCGCCGGCTTTATTCTCGGCCTGTCCCTCGGCCTGGAAAAGACGGAGGCGGCGACGCTCGGGTGCTGTGTCTCCTCCATTACGATCCAGCAGCTTAATACGACCGGCAAGGCGACCGTGGCGCAGGTCTCCGCGCGCCTCCGGGGCGAAGACGGCGTTCCGAGAGGAGAATAAACGTATGCAGACATTTCTGATCGGCCTGGTGCTCCAGCTCTCCCTTTTTACGCCCTACCCGGACCGGGATGCCCCGCAGACCCGGGCTCCGTTTGGGTATAAGCCGTTCTATGTGAGTCATTTCGGACGTCACGGCTGTCGGTATATGTCGAGCCGGGAGCAGGTGGCGACAGTGCTTGACGTACTCGAAGAAGCCCGGCGGCAAGGCCTTCTGACGGAAGAGGGGGTATCTCTCTGCCGGGATTTCGAAGCTTTTGATACAGCCGAAGACGGAATGTACGGCCAGCTGTCGGACCGAGGAGGCGAAGAACACAGGGGCATATCCCAACGCATGTACCGTCGTTTCCGGCCGGCCTTTTCGGGCCGGCACCGGAAGACGGTACGCGGAATTTCCAGCATGTATCCGCGCTGTGTCCTCAGCATGACCCATTTCTGTCTGGCGTTGAAGTCCCATTCTCCGCGCCTGGAGATGGACCTTCACGCCGGGGTCAAATACTACAAGCGGCTCAATACGCCCGATACCACGCGGGCGCTCGTGGCCATCCGTGCCCGCGGCGAAGCGTATCTGAATCCCCTGTTTCCGTCCTTCTTTGACGATACGGCCTTTTTCGGGCGTGTCTTCAAGGATCCGGTCGCGGCGAGAGGCTTGAGCAAGGACTGGACGGCCTTCTTCATGCGTTTTTATGACTGCATCTGCAATGTAGAATGCGTCGGGATGGAAGTCGATTTGCGGCGTTATCTCTCCGCGGAGGAATTCCAGGGATTGATGCGCTTCAGGAACTGCATTATCTTTGCCGAAGACGGTCGCAATCCGCTCAACTGGGAGGCCCGCAAGCCTTTGGTGCGTATCTTTCTGGAGGAGATGGTCTCGAAGGCGGATGAGGCGGTGGCCGGCAATGACATTGCGGCAGATCTCCGGTTCGGTCACGACAGCGGCCTCTCGGGCCTGATGTCGCTGATCGGGGTTGCCGGGTATGACGTCGAGGCCGATCCGGCCGAAGCCTGGAAGGTATGGGATGCGGCGGAGATGATGCCGATGGCATCCAACCTTCAGTGGGTCTTCTACCGGAGCCGGTTCCGCAAGGATATCTTGGTGAAGATCCTGTTTAACGAACAGGAAACCTCCATCCCCGCTCTCGGCCCCGGCCCGTATTATAAATGGACAGATTTAAGAAACTATTTCGATTCTTTATAAGATGGAAAAAGCTGCAGTATTAAAGCGGGATCTTCTGGCTGATGCCGTTGCGCTGACCTTCGTGCTGGTCGTGCCGGCTTTGTCACACCTGACGGCCATTCCGTTCTATCTGATTGATCCGATGCGGATTGCCGCGCTCGGAGTATTGCTGGCGACGCGGGACTGGAAGAATTCCCTGGCGCTGGCCCTCGTGCTCCCTGTATTCTCGATGCTCGTGTCCGGCCATCCCGTCTTCCCGAAATGTCTGCTGATATCCGTTGAACTCGGCTCCAATGTCCTGCTGCTGGCCTGGTTTTCACGGATACTCGGCCGTCTTTGGCCATCCCGTCCCGGCATTATCACCGGAATAGCCGCCTTCGTCTCCATTTTCGCGAGCAAAGGGCTGTATTATCTGCTGAAACTGGCCGTCATCTCGGCCGGCTGGCTGCAGATGGACCTCATCTCCACCGCCCTCTGGGTGCAACTTCTCGTCGCGGTGGCGATTTCCGCCATCTTCGCCCTTGTCGCCGCCCGTTTGGTCCGGTCTGCCTCTCAGGTCCGGTAGTTCGTCCAATTTTTCGGCCGATTTCTTGGACAACGCACTTTGTCATCCAAGATTTCGGGCATTTTCATGGACGGGTGTGACGGCGGTGCGAAAAAAATGCTAATTTTGTAAAACTATGCGGAGATTCGCGTCGTTCATACTGGTATGTGCCCTGGTGGCATCCTGCTTCGGGCGAAAGCCGGTGCAGCCTG